>DASTZI010000323.1:0-18245 GCA_035764385.1 Vicinamibacterales bacterium | reverse complement strand
GAACACCTACACGACGGGCGGCCATACCTGGGGCACGAACCAGGTTGTCTACTACGTCAATCCTCAGAACCTGTATGTGTCGGAGTCGCTCGCGATCTGGGCGGTTCAGACGGCAGCCGCCGCATGGCACGACCAGAGCGGCGCGAATATTCAGCTCGTCTACGGCGGTACGACCGGGGGCTCGTCTCTGACGTTGAATAACAAGAACGAGGTCTTCTTCCGAAACGACTCCAGCTCTTATGTCGCTGAAACCTACTGGTGGTACGACGGGAGCGGCCATCTCGTCGATGCGGACATCGTGATGCACGAGGCGTACACGTACTTCGCAGGCTCCGGTTGCTCTAACGGCGTTTACATCGAAGATGTCGTGGTCCACGAGTTCGGCCACGCGCTCGGACTCGACCACTCAGAGGTGCCCAACGTGACGATGGAGCCGGCGATGTCGTCATACTGCGACACCTCGCAGATGTCGCTCGAGGCCGACGACATTTCCGGTATTCGGTCGCTCTATCCGCCTACCACTTCGTCATCCTCGGGTCAGGCCCCGGCGACACCATCCGGACTGGTTGCTAGTGTCAATTCTGGCAACCCGACGTCGAGTCTGGTCCTCTCGTGGACCGACAACGCCAACAACGAAACGGGCTATTCGATCGAGCGGAGCACCGACGGACGGTCGTTTGTACAGATTGCACAGGCCGGCGCAAATACAGGAGCGTGGACTGATACGGCCCTGAACAGCGCGACGACTTACTACTATCGGGTGCGCGCATTTAGCGGCTCGGGCAACTCCGCGTACTCGAATGTCGCATCGGCCCAGACACAGGCTGTTGCGACCAGTACCCCGCCTCCGCCTACGATCGCGACGCCCAGCGCGACCTTGACGGTACGTGGGTACAAGGTGAAGGGAAATCAGCTGGCCGATCTGGCGTGGAGCGGTTTGTCCGGCGGCTCCGTTGACATCTACCGTAACGGCGCCTCGGTCTCGTCAACGGCGAATGACGGGACGTACACCGACAACATCAATAAGAAAGGCGGCGGCAGTTACACGTACCAGGCTTGTGAGGCCGGTACGTCTACCTGCACCAACAGCGTGTCCGTATCGTTCTAGAGGCCTGCAGCCGCCGGAGGGGTCGTTTTTGGTCCTTCCGGTGCGCCGATCGTGCGGTCGCCAGACCAAAGTCCGATTCCAGCGAACCCCGAAGTATGGATAACTGTGGAAACTAGTCTCCTCAGACGCAGACTTCTGTCGCGCCGAGCCGGCGTGATTTCCAGCCGATCAGTTCAATAACCGTCTTGGTTACAGCAAGTTATCGAAACAATGCGGTCCCGATTCAACTCGGAAGGGGGGTTGCTCAGTCAAGCCAGTTCAGATCTGCATGCCCCCGAGAATGAGGTTCAACGGAATGAGTCGAAAGCTAACCGCGCGTCTGTTTGTCCTGACAGTGACCTTGGCGTTCGTCGGCTGTGGGAAGGACCCCGAAGTCGGCAAACGAGAGTACCTGAAAAGCGGCCAGCAGTATGTCAGCAACGGGAAGTACAAGGAAGCTGTCATCGAGTTCCGCAATGCTGTGCAGCAGGACCCGCGGTATGGTGAGGCACGCTTTGCCCTGGCCGGCGCGCTCCTGAAGACTGGCGACGTTCAGGGTGCCTACCGGGAGTACGCTCGCGCCGCCGATCTGCTTCCGGCCGATATCGAGGCGCAGCTGTGGGCCGGCGAAATGAACCTTGTTGCCGGGCGGTTCGACGATGCCAGCACGCTCGCCGATAAGGCTTTGAGCCTTAACGCGAAGAGCGTGCGCGCGCAGCTCATAAAGGCGAACGCGCTCGCGGGCCTCAAGCAGTTCGACGCAGCGGTGCAGGAAGCGCAGGACGCGGTGATCCTCGACCCGTCCGACCTGCATACGTTCAAGAATCTCGCGATGCTCCAGTTCGTAAAAGGCGATCGCGATGCCGCCGAAAAGAGTTTCAAGCAGATCGTCGAGTCAGAACCCAAATCGATGGAGGCTCGTGTCGCTCTCGCGAATTTTTACTGGTCAACTGGCAAAAGGGACGTGGCGGAGAGCTCGTTGAAGGAGGCGCTGACCATCGAACCGAACAGCACCGAGGTCAACCGCGCGTTGGCCGCAATGTACCAGCAGTCGGGCCGGGTGGCCGAGGCGGAGGCGCCCCTGAAGCTGGTCGTCGCGCAGGCGAAGGATGCGAGCTCGATGATCGCTCTTGCCGACTACTACCGCACCCTGCACCGTGATGCGGACGCGCTCGCGCAGCTCGAGAAGGCCGCAGCGGATCCGCAAGCGTTCGGCGCCGCCACCGTTCGGAAGGCGGCGATCCTGTATGTCCAGGGGAAAAAGAGCGAGGCATATGCGGCCCTCGACGCCGTCCTGAAGCAGGACGAGACGGAAACGGCGGCGCTCGTTGCGAAATCTCAATTCCTTGCGCAGGACGGCAAGCTGGATGATGGTCTGGTGCTCGCGAAAAAGGCCGCGTCCGCCAACCCCGGTTCGGCATCGGCGCATTTCGCCGTGGGCAGAATTGATGAAGCCAAGAGCAGTGTCCCGGACGCGATCGCGGCCTATAACGAGGTGCTGAAGATCTATCCTGGTGCGACCGATGCGCAGCTCGGTCTCGCGCGAGTCTACCTGGCGTCGGCACGAAACGCCGATGCACTCCACGTCACTCAGCAGCTTGTCTCCTCGCAGCGCGAGAATCAGCAGGCGCTGCTCCTTCATGCGCGCGCGTTAATCGCGCAGCGCGACCTTCCGGCGGCAGAGGAGCCGCTGCGCACGGTCCTCAAGTTGAATCCGCAATCCGCCGATGCCCACGCCGAATTGGGCATGCTCTACGGCCTTCGATCGGATGCCGCGAAGTCGCGGGCCGAGTACGAGCGGGCGTTGGCACTGGATCCCGGCAATCTCGACGCAGTAGGTGGCATCGCCATCCTGGACGTACAGCAGCGGGATCTGACGAGCGCCCGCGCGCGCCTGCAGACCGCGCTGGCGAAGAACCCGGATTCAGTGAGATTGCTGCTTGTCGCGGCGCGCGTCTACATGCTGCTGAATGATCCGGCTGAGACCGAGCGCGTTCTGCGTCACACCCTCGAAGTTGATCCGTCGGCACTTGGCGCGTACGCAATGTTGGGGCAGATCTACGCCTCGCAGAATCGGACGGATCAAGCGATCAAGGAATTCACGCAACTCCTCGTGCACAACCCGCGTTCGGTCGGTGCGCATACGATGCTGGGGATGCTGCTTGGCCTGCAGAACAAGCGTGAGGACGCGAAGGCCCATTACGAGCAGGCGATCGCCATCGACGAACGCGCGGCAGTCGCGTCCAATAACCTGGCGTGGCTCTATCTCGAGGACGGAGGCAATCTCGATCTGGCGCTTCAGCTCGCGCAGTCAGCGCAAAACAGTCTCCCGGATTCTCCTGAGGTTCGCGATACGTTGGGCTGGATCTACTTCAAGAAAGGGTTGACCGATCAGGCCGTGAAGACGCTCCAGGAATCGGTCAACAGGCAGCCCGATCGTGCCGACTTCAACTACCACCTCGGGCTTGCTCTGGCAAAGAATGGCGACGTTCGGTCCGCGCGGCAGACGCTTGAAAAAGCGCTTCGTTTGGATCCGAAATCCAGCGACGCTGCGGAAGCACGAACAATGCTGACGCGACTGCCCGCCGGACTGTAGACGGACCGTTGCTCGAGCGTACTGTATGAAGAGATTCAGCCTGTGGGCCCCGATTGCGTTCTCGGTGGCCGCGTTCGCGTTCCTCTATCGGTCCGTTATCGCCAAGCTGGTCTACGACTGGACCTACGACGGCAACTTCTCCCATGGCTTCCTCATCGTGCCCATCGCTGTGTATCTCGTGTGGGAGCGACGGAAGAAGCTCGCCGTAACGCCGATCACGCCGAGTGTCATTGGCCTGGTGCTGCTTGTCGGCAGCCTCGCCACGCTGGCAGCCGGCATTCTCGGCGCCGAGCTGTTTCTGAGCCGTGTCTCAATGATTGGTGTGATCGGCAGCGTGGTGCTCTTCACCACCGGCTGGCGATTCCTGCGGGTGCTCATGTTCCCGCTCGCCTTCCTCCTGCTGATGATTCCGATTCCAGCAATCGTCTTCAACCAGATTTCGCTGCCGCTGCAGCTCCTCGCTTCGAAGGCCGCCGAGTACACATTACAGATGGTGCACATTCCCGTGCTTCGCGAGGGTAACGTGATCGTCCTCGCCAACACGAGCCTGGAAGTTGCGGAAGCGTGCAGCGGCATCCGCTCGCTCATCTCACTGGTGACCCTCGCGATCGTGTACGGGTATTTCACCGACGCACGCGTGTGGGCGCGATCCGTGCTAACGCTGGCCGCTGTCCCGGTTGCTGTCGTCTCCAATGCCGCGCGCGTCGCCGGCACCGGTGTAGCGGCGCATTACTACGGTCCTCAAGCGGCCGAAGGGTTCTTCCACACGTTCTCAGGGTGGATGCTTTTCCTGGTCGCGTTCGTGATGTTGTTTGGCATTCAGAAGCTGCTCGGTGTTGGCACGCCGGCGACCGGGCCGGGCGGTGGCATGCGCGTGGCGGAGGTATAGATGAGCACCGTCACCCGGATGTGGGTCGTCACGATCCTGCTCGTCGGTGCGTCGGTCGTGATCGGCCGCGCGGCGCAGACCGAGATCGCCATCCCACGGGAGCGCTTCAGCGTCTTTCCGATGACCATCAGCAATTGGAGCGGCCGGCCTGACCCGCCGCTGGCGCAGCACGTGCTCGACGTACTCGGTGTGGACGATTACTTGAGCCGCACGTATTCGGCAGCCAATGGCGATGTCGCGAACCTCTACATGGGGTTCTACCAGAACCAGCGCGAAGGCGACACGATTCATTCGCCGCTCAATTGCCTGCCAGGGTCCGGATGGGAACCGCTCGAAAAACAGCGCGTGCAGCTGCGCACGCCCAACGGCCCCGTCATGGTGAACGAGTTGGTCATTGAGAAGGGACTCGATCACCAGCTGGTGCTCTATTGGTATCAGGCTCATGGCCGCGTCGTGGCGAGCGAGTACTGGGGCAAGACGTACCTGGTTCTCGACGCGCTTCGCCTTAACCGCACCGACGGCTCGATGATTCGCGTGATCGCGGGCCTCGGAGACAACCCGAAGCAAGGACGGCCGCGGGCGACGGCGATCGCACACGCGTTCGCGGAGATGGTGTTGCCCATGCTCGGCCCGTATGTGCCGAGTTGAGGGTGAATGCCGTTCACGGATTTGTCCTCTTCCTCCGTGTCGCTCGTGGTGAACGCTCAAGGAGTGTGAACGTTTGTCGACCGTAGAGTGGGGTTACCGATCGGCGGGCCAGCGGCTGGCCGACGACGTTCGCGAGATGCTGCGGGAGCAGCGCGATTATCGCGAGCTCCTCTACCAGATGACGCGTCGCGATCTGATGCTCCGTTACAAGCAGACGGTGATGGGGTTCGGTTGGGCCATCTTCATGCCGCTGGTCAACACGGTCGTGTTCTCGATCATCTTCACGCGGGTGGCTCCGCTCGATGTCGGCATGCCCTACCCGCTCTTCGCGTTTTGCGGACTGCTGACCTGGAACTTTTCGGCGTCCGCATTCCGATTCGCGATGATCTCGTTGACGACAAACACCAGTCTGGTCACGAAGGTGTACTTCCCTCGCGAGATCTTCCCGCTCTCGGCGGTGCTGGTCGCGCTCGTGGATTTCGCCGTTGGATCGGTCGGCGTGATTGCGCTGATGGCGTACTACCGCGTGACTCCGACGTGGACACTCCTCGCCCTGCCGGTCATCGTGCTGGTTCATGTGATGTTTACGGCCAGCCTCTGCCTGCTGCTCGCCATGGCGAACCTGTTCTACCGCGACGTCAAGTACATCTTCGAGGTGGTCGTCACGGTATGGATGTTCGCAACCGCCGTGTTGTATCCGGTCGCGAGCCTCAGCAATCGGTTCGGTCTGCTGCTGCAGCTCAATCCCATGACGCCGATCATCGAAGGGTACCGATCGGTCCTCATGCGGGGGTCGCTCCCCGATCCGGTGTCGTTTGGCGTGGCTGCGACGATGTCAGCCGTGTTGCTGGTGACGTGCTGGGTGGCATTTCACCGCGCTGAATTCCAGTTCGCCGAGAACGTGTGATGGGCGAACCGGCAGTCATCTTCGATCGCGTCTGGAAAAAATTTCGTCGCGGCGAGCGTCACGACAGCCTGCGCGACCTGTTTCCGTCGCTCGTGCGCCGGATGGTGCGTCGGCAGCCGTCGGGCGATTTGGCGGATCAGGAATTCTGGGCGCTTCAGGACGTCTCGTTCGAGGCAAGTCGCGGCGAAGCGCTGGGCATCATTGGCCCGAATGGCGCTGGCAAATCGACGTCGCTGAAGTTGCTCACGAAGATTCTTCGGCCGACGCGCGGGCACTGTCATGTCAACGGTCGTGTCGGCGCCGTCATCGAGGTGGCAGCCGGGTTTCATCCCGATCTGACCGGTCGCGAGAACGTCTTTCTGCAGGGCGCGATCATGGGCATGAAACGGACGGAGATCGCGCGCCGACTGGACGAAATTGTCGACTTCTCCGGCATCTCCGCCTTCATCGATACGCCCGTCAAACGATACAGCTCGGGGATGCAGGCGCGGCTGGGATTCTCGGTCGCGGCGCATCTGGAGCCCGACGTCCTGTTCATCGACGAAGTGCTCAGTGTCGGCGACATGAGCTTCCAGCAGAAGTGCCTCGAGCGGATGCGCGAGAACGTGCGTGCCGGCGTGACGCTGGTGTTCGTCTCCCACAACCTGCAGGCAGTTGCCGCGCTCTGCAAACGCGCGCTCGTCTGCGGAAGGGGCCGCCTGCTCTTCGATGGACCCACCGAGCAGGCGCTGACCGTGTATCTCCAGGCCGCCCAGACGACGAGTGCCCGTGGCGGCACGGATCAGCCGCATTTCCGTTTGTTGAATGCGGCGTTCAAGACCAGAGATGGACGGGTGTGCCACACCCTGCGCCCGCATACCGAGTGTCAGCTGACTGCAGAAATTGAATGTCTGATCGACGCCGAGGATTTTTGTATCGGGATCGAGCTGGAGCGAACGCGCGATCTTCTGTACTGCTACGGAACCAGTTCCGAAGAACTTGGAATGCCCTTACGCGTGTCGCGCAGTGGAGAGCGAATCAAGATCAGTATTGATTTTACGGCGCATCTCGCGCGCGGGCATTACCGAATCAATCTGAATGTCCGGCAGCCGCGGGTCGGACGCTTCCTGCTGTTTGCCGAGAGCGCCGCCGACTTCGTCATCGAAGAGCACGAAACCTATGACGGCGTCGTCGACATCGCGCCTAGGATTGCCATGTCGACCGAGACGGCAAAGACCGAGTATGTTCAGCCAGCGACAATTGCTTGAAACATTGATGATCGAGCGAACGGCGGAAGTGTAACGTGGATGTTACCGTCGCGATCTGCACGTGGAATCGGGTTTCTTTGCTGGAGCGTACGCTCGAGCGGCTCCTCGAGCTGACGATTCCCGCAGATGTCCGCTGGCAGTTGTGGGTCGTCGACAACAACAGCACTGATGCAACCCCTGATCTGCTTCGCAGCGTCCAGCACAAGTTCCCGTTGCGGATCCTTCACGAACCGCAAGCCGGACTCTCGTTCGCTCGGAACCGTGTCCTGCGCGAGGCCACCGCGGATTTGCTCGCCTGGACCGACGATGACGTCCTCGTCGACACGGGTTGGCTGACCGCCCTGGTAAATGCGTCTCGCGAATTCCCGAACGGCAGTGTCTTCGGTGGACCAATTGAGCCATGGTTTCTCGAACCGCCCGCCCCGGAGCTGATCGAAGCGTTTCCAAGCCTGGCGGTCGGCTATTGCGGGTTGCCCGATGAAATTCCGGCCGGCCCGGTCGGCGCCGAGATTCCAGTCTGGGGCGCCAATATGGCATTTCGGCGCGCCGCCATCGACGGCCTCTTGTTCAACACACATCTCGGTCCGTCGCCCACCTTCGTCGCCGGCGGTGACGAAGTCGATTTCATGCGCCAGGTTCGACAGCGTGGGGGGGCCGTTGTGTGGTGTCCGGGAATGCGTATTAAGCATTGCGTTC
Organism: Vicinamibacterales bacterium; assembly: GCA_035764385.1. Classification (GTDB taxonomy): domain Bacteria; phylum Acidobacteriota; class Vicinamibacteria; order Vicinamibacterales; family UBA2999; genus Gp6-AA40. The sequence goes on along the minus strand of DASTZI010000323.1, from coordinate 10,175 downwards.
CACCGGAACGGGCGACGCTGCCGTATCTGGAGAAGTACACTCGCGCGAAGGGATGCGAGCACGTTCTGCTCGCCAATCGCGACACACATCGATCTGGCGCCGAAGTCGCCGTTCCGAATTGGCTGTGGCGGGCGTATGCGACGGCACTCGTCCGTGAGTGGGCGGGACGCTTCGGCCCGGCGCAGCTTTCGGGCCGGCTCTGGAGCGGGCCTGCGCCCGCATCGAACTCGTCGCGCCGTGTCAGACAGCTCGTCGGCGTCCGCGAGCGCTGTTTCTTGGGCGGCATGATCGAGGGCTTCCGAAAGCAGCGGCGCCCGCGCACGGTCACGATGGATCCAAGGCCGGCGGTGCACTCGTCTGTAGGACAAAGGCCGTGATGCGATTCTCGGTCCTGATCTGTACCTACAACCGTGCTGCGTCGCTGGAGCGTACCCTTGCATCGCTCGAAGCGCTTGAGTACCCGGGCGCTCACGAGATCGTCGTCGTCGACAATCGATCCGGTGACGACACGGAACGCGTTGTTCGGACGTTCGCGGACAAGATGTCGGTGCCGGTGACGTACCTGCGGGAGAATCGAGCCGGCAAATCGTTCGCGCTGAATGCGGGCATAGCGGTCTGCTCTGGTGAGTTCGTCGCGTTCACCGATGACGATGCCATTCCGGACAAGATGTGGCTCACAGCGCTGGAGTCGGCGTTCGAGGAGCACCAGGCAGACTGGGTGTTCGGTCCAGTCGTCCCCGGCTGGGAGCGTGGTGCGCCGAGCTGGTTCTCGCCCCGATTGAATGGAATGTTCGCGTTGCTCGATTATGGCGATCGACCGTTCGTCGTGACCGAGCGGCGCCATGAATTCGCCGGTGTCAATGCCGCCGTCCGTCAGAGCGCGTTATGCACGTTGGGACGATATCGGACTGATTTGGGTCCGACGACCGCCCTCGGCGGCGGCGGCGAGGACACGGACATGTTCGACCGTGCGGTAGCGGCGGGCCAACGGATCGTATACGCGCCGGCCGTTCGCGTCACCCACGTCATTCCAGCCCAGCGCGCACGTCGAGCATTCCATCGTCGTCGCATGCTGGCCGGCCGCGAACAGAATTACCGTTTAGTCGCCAGCGACACCTCGCGCGTGCCGCGAATCTGCGGCGTGCCGCGGTTTCATTTCCGCCTTGCGATCGACGATCTCGCGGGCTTTGCGAAAGCCACAGTGTCCGGCGACCGTGGCCGGGCGTTCGAGCACGAGCTGCGCCTCATTCGCTTCGGTACCATCCTGCAGCAGGCGATTCGCGCCCGCTTGCGGACGTCGATCAGCGCGCCTCCGGTGAAGGTGAAACGCTGATGAAGGCGATCATTCTCGCAGGTGGACTGGGCTCGCGTTTGTCGGAGGAGACCGTCGTGCGACCGAAGCCGATGGTCGAAATCGGCGGGAAGCCGATCCTGTGGCACATCATGAACATCTACTCGTGCTACGGGATCGATGAGTTCATCATCGCGCTCGGCTACAAGGGCGAAGTGATCAAGGAATATTTCCTGAACTTCTATGCGATGAACAACGACATCACGCTTGATCTCGCGACGGGCGGTACGGTCGTGCACGACGGCCGCCAGCCGCGATGGAAGGTGCACCTGGTCGACACCGGAGAGTCCACGCAGACCGGAGGCCGTGTGCGGCGTCTGGCGCGGTGGCTGGGCGAGGACAAGACATTCATGATGACCTACGGCGACGGCGTTGCCGACGTCGATATCCGCGCACTGCAGTGCTTCCACCAGTCGCACGGCAAGCTCGCGACCGTGACGACGGTTCGTCCGCCCGCGCGCTTCGGCGGCATCGTCTTCGACGGGGCCCGCGTCGCGCAGTTCACCGAGAAGCCGCAGACGGGGGAAGGCTGGATCAACGGCGGCTTTTTCGTTCTCGACCGCCAGGTCATCGACTACGTCGACGGCGACCAGACACTGTGGGAGCGCGACCCGATGGAACGACTTGCCGCCGATGGCCAGCTGATGGCGTTTCGGCACGAGGGCTTCTGGCAGCCGATGGACACCCAGCGCGAGCGGAAACTCCTCGAAGACCTCTGGGCGAGCGGCACCGCGCCATGGAAGCGATGGGCCTGACAATGAACTGGATCGAGCGTCGAGTGCTCGTGACCGGTGCCACCGGCATCGTCGGTTCGTCGATGACGCGGCGGCTCCTCGACGCGGGCGCGTACGTCGTCGTGCTGGTGCGCGACTGGGATCCGCAGAGCGAGCTCGTGCGAACCGGCGACATCCAACGCACGAGCGTGGTCAACGGGCGGCTGGAGGACTATGGCGCCCTCGAGCGTGCGATCAACGAGCACGAAATCGATACGGTCTTCCACCTCGGTGCGCAGCCGATCGTCACGACCGCATTCAGAAACCCGCTGCCGACCTTCGAGGCGAACATCCGCGGCAGCTACAACCTGCTCGAAGCCTGCCGCGTGCACCGCTCGCTGGTTTCCTCAGTGGTCGTCGCGTCGAGTGACAAGGCGTACGGCGATGCGCCGTCGCTGCCGTACACCGAGGGAATGCCGCTGAACGGCAGACACCCGTACGACGTGAGTAAGAGCTGCACCGATCTCCTCGCCATGACGTACGCGCACTCCTACGACATGCCTGTCGTGGTGGCGCGGTGCGGCAACATCTATGGCGGCGGCGACCTGAACTGGAGCCGCATCGTCCCGGGGACCATTCGCAGCCTGTGGCGCGGCGAGCGGCCGATCATCCGCAGCAATGGTCTCTTCACGCGCGACTACATCTATGTGGAGGACGTCGCCGACGCGTATCTGGCGCTGGCGGCTCGCACCGGCGACGCCGGCATCAAGGGGGAGGCGTTCAACTTCAGCCCTCAGACGCGGATGACCGTGCTGGAGATCACGCGGGCGATCCAGCGGTTGTTCGGCCGCGAGGACCTGGAGCCGCTTATCCTCGACCAGGCACGCGCCGAAATTAAGGATCAGTACCTCGATTCGGGAAAGGCGCGAGCGCGGCTCGCTTGGACGCCGAAGTGGTCGCTCGAAGCGGGTCTCACGGAGACGATAACGTGGTACAGGCGCTTCCTGGACACGACGGCGCGCCAGCCGGCGCTCGCCGACTGATGAAGTTCGTCGCGACGCCGATCGACGGGGCGTACCTCGTCGAGCCGACGCCGCGGGGTGACGACCGGGGCTTCTTCGCGCGCGTGTGGTGCCGCGAAGAGTTTGCGGCGCACGGACTCAACGCGGCGTTCGTCCAGTGCAACGATTCGCTGAGCCGGCATCGCGGCACCTTGCGCGGCCTCCATTACCAGGTGGCCCCGCATGGGGAGGTCAAGCTGATTCGCTGCGTGCGCGGCGCGGTATTCGACGTGCTTGTCGATTTGCGCCCGAGCTCGCCGACCTATTTGCGTTGGTACAGCATTGAGCTCACGGCCGCAAATTTGACTATGTTGTACGTGCCGGAGGGGTGTGCGCACGGGTACCTCGCGCTCGAGGATGACACCGAGGTGATGTACCCGGTAACGTCCGTGTATCGCCCGGAGGCGGAGCGCGGTGTCCGGTGGAATGATCCAGCGTTCGGAATCGCGTGGCCGGACGTGGGTCCGCTGACGCTGTCGATGAAAGACCAGGCGTGGCCGGATTACGTGAAATGAAACGAGTGCTCGTGACCGGCGCCGGCGGTTGCATCGGCCGCCATCTCGTTCCCGCGCTCGTCGAGCGAGGATGGGACGTGCACGCGCTCACATCGGGGCGAACCCGCGCGGAAGGGATTCTCGAGTCAGGCGCGAAGGTGGGCCAAGGCGTAACGTGGCATACCGGCGACCTGCTGCGCACCGGTGATGCTGAAAAGGTCGTGGCCGCGGCGTCGCCGACGCACCTCGTGCACCTCGCTTGGTACATCGCACCGGGACGCTGGGCGGCTGCGCCTGAGAATTTCGATTGGGTGCAGGCGAGTCTCGGACTCGTCCGCGCGTTCAAGGCGCACGGGGGCAGCCGCGTCGTGACCGCCGGGTCGTGCCTGGAGTACGACTGGAGATACGGCTACTGCTCCGAGGCGCTGACCCCGTGTACGCCGCACACGATCTACGGTGCATGCAAGCACGCACTGCAGATCCTCACTTCGGCGGTGGCGCGCGACGGCTCGCTCGCGAGCGCCTGGGCGCGAATCTTCTTCATCTACGGACCGCACGAGCATCCGGATCGACTCGTTGCCGCCGTGGTCCGATCCCTGCTTGCAGGGGAGCCTGCCCGCACCTCGCACGGACGTCAGGTTCGCGACTACCTCTTCGTCGAGGATGTTGCCGACGCGCTTGTACGGTTGCTCGAGAGCGATGTAACCGGTCCCATCAACATCGCGTCGGGTCAGGCGATTGCGCTGCGGGACATCATTTTTCGAATCGGTCAGCAAATGGGACGCTCCGAACTGATTCAGCTCGGCGCGATTCCGCAGGCCACGACCGATACGCCGATCGTTGTCGGCGACACCTCGCGCCTGACCGCAGAGCTTGACTGGCAGCCGCGCTGGGATCTCGCACAGGGCATCGAGAAGACCATCGCGTGGTGGCGGCAGGAGCTGGCCGCGCGAACGGGTCAAGGAGCAGCCCGGTGAACCAGCCGCGTTACTCGATTGTCATTCCGACGTACCGCCGTAGCGACTCGCTCGCCGAATGCCTCGAAAGCATCTGCGCGCTCCACTATGAGCACGACGCGATCGAAGTCGTGATCATCGACAACGGCGGCGTGGAGCACACAAGAGCCGCGGCGGCACCGTTCATGGATCGTCTTCGCATCCGGTATCTGATTAATCCGCGCAATCGGGGATATGGCTTTTCGGTCAACCGGGGCATTGTCGAAAGCAATGGCGACCGCATCCTGCTGCTCAACGACGATGCACGGCCATTTCCCGATGTGCTGCGTGAATGCGATCGTTTGCTGACGGCGGATCCGGCCATTGGGTGTGTCGGCTGCCGCGCGATCGAAGAAGGACACGAGCGGTGGGGCAACGACGTCGGCCGCGTGCTGCACGGCGGCGCCCTCGTGGGCAACTTCGATATCGACTGCGGCGAACCGGTCGAGGTCGACCACGTGTACGGCTTCTGTTATGTGTTCACCAGAGAAGCGGTGCGGCGCGCTGGATTGAACGACATGACGCTGCTCGCGCGGCCCTACAGCAGCGGCAACCGAATCGAGACGGATCACTGCCTGACGATTGGCCGGACCGGATTGAAGGTCGTCTACAACCCGCGGATGGTTGCGCACCATCTCGCCCGGCCCCGGCCGGATATGAGCGAGGTGTCGCTCCGCTGGCACCTCAATGCGATTCGAAACACGATCTATCTGTATCTGAAACATTACGGGTTGTTCGGCAAGGGTGGCGCCGCACTTCGGTTGACGTTCCTGCAGCACGTCGGAATTCTCTCGGCCGTCCGTCATCCATCCAAGTCGAACCTCGCGTACTTCCTGAATGGGCTCCGCGCGCGCGCAAGTGCGTACGGTCACTACATCATGTACCTGCTCGGTCCGCGCTTCGATTCTCCGGAAGCGTTCAAGCGCATGCTCGACGCCGACACGCGGGCGAGCGCGACGGGCAGCCTCGCGGGCGTCTCCGCGCCACGGAGCCGTTGACGTGAGCCGCATCAAAGTCGGCTTCGTCCTGCACGTGATGAACGTCGCCGGAGCCGAGGTGCTCGTGGCGGAGACCATTCGTCGGCTCGGCGCACGAATTGCCCCCGTCATCTTCTGCATCGACGACGTCGGAGCGCTGGGCCATCGCATGCGCGAGGAGGGCGTCGAGGTGATCGCGTTTGATCGACGGCCGGGTCTCGACCTGCGGGTCGCGTGGCGAATGGCGGCCGAGATCCGCGCCCGCGAGCTGGACGTGGTGCACGCGCATCAGTACACGCCGTTCTTCTACGGCTCCATTGCGGCGCGGCTGTCGCATGTGCGGCCGCGCGTCATCTTCACCGAGCATGGGCGTCACTTTCCGGATGTCGTGTCGCCGAAGCGGTGGATCGTCAACCGGATGGTGTTCGATCGCCTGGCCGACAACGTCAACGCGGTGTGCGAGTTCAGCGCGCGAGCGCTTCGCGACAAGGACGGATTCGTCCACCGCGCGATTGAAGTGATTCCCAACGGCGTCGACCTGCCGCGTTACGCGCCAGTGGATCGCGACAAGACACGGGCCGCGCTGGGGCTGGACCAGACGCGTCGGTACGTGGCCACAATCGCGCGGTTTCATCCGGTCAAGGATCACCGCACGTTGCTGACCGCATTTGCGGAGGTGGCCCGTGTGCGCGCTGACGTCGATCTGCTGCTCGTCGGCGACGGTCCGCTTCGCTCGGATCTCGAGCGTCAGTCCGCGGATCTTGACATTGCCGATCGCGTGCGCTTTCTGGGCGTCCGCGACGACGTGGCGAGCATCCTGCGCGCAATCGACGTGTTCGCGCTGACATCGGTCAGCGAGGCGGCCTCGATCACGCTGCTCGAGGCGATGGCATCCGAGCTGCCTGTCGTCGTCACCGCCGTCGGCGGTAATCCCGAAATCGTTCGGGACGGCGTCGATGGGTTCCTCGTGCCCCGCCGAAGCTCCGCGGGCGTCGCGAAGGCGCTGCTGAGAATCCTCGGTGACCGTTCGATGGCTGCGGCGATGGGACACGCGGGGGCAGAGCGCGTGCGAGCGAAATTTTCGCTGGATGCTGCAATCAGCCGGTACCACGCGCTGTATACGAGCGCGGCGGCAGCCGATCGATGTTCGGAGGCTGCCTGATGCTGCGCATGATTTTCGTCCTCACGATTATCGCCTTCGGGACAGCCGCGTCGCTCTTCAGTCCCTTCTATGCGCTGCTTTTCTATCTGTGGAACGCGTACTTCCGTCCTGAAGGCTGGACCTACGGGCCCTTTATCGCGTCGTTGAACCTCTCGTTCGTCATCGGAGCGTATCTGGTGCTGGCAACAGCCGCATCGCTCCCGAGGTTCCGCGTCAACACGCGTGTGATTCTGCTCGGGCTCTTTTTCGGCGACTCGTTGATGTGCACGATGTTGTCCGAGCATCCCGACTGGTCCTGGAACGCATGGATCGTCTTCTCCAAGGTGATCGTCATCACCTACATCATCGTGGTGCTGGTGACCGATCGCAGCCGGTTTCGGACGGTACTGACGATCATCGCCCTCTCACTGGGATTTGAGTGCGCGAAGCAGGCCTACGCACAGCTCGTCATCGCCCCCGGCGCGTTGAACAACAACACGATCGCCTTCCTGGGTGACAACAACGGGGTGGCCCTCGGCACGATGATGTTGGTGCCGATCATCGGAGCGCTGGCGCAAACGGCCACGCGGCGATGGGAGCGGTTCGGCTATCGATTCCTGTTTTTCGGCGTGTTCATGCGCGGCATCACGACATACTCGCGCGGTGGATTTCTCGCCGCATCGGTGCTGGGTCTATTCGCAGTGGCGCGATCACCGCGAAAGGCTCGTGCGCTGATCGCAGCGGCAACCATCGCGGGCTTGGTGTTCCTGGTGATGCCGCAGCAGTTCTGGGATCGGATGAACACGATCAACGCCTCCGAAGAAGACCGTGGCGACTCGGCGGAGGGACGACTGCACTTTTGGAGCGTTGCGCGGGTCATGGCCAACGCGAAGCCGCTGACGGGCGTCGGGTTCGACGGCTTCAGTCAGTCCTACGAGGACTACAACACCTCCGGCGATTTCGGCGGGGAGCGTGCCGCCCACAGTGTGTGGTTCGGTCTGCTCGCCGACATGGGATACCCGGGTTTGATCTTGTTCGTGTTGTTGTGGGGCTCGAGTCTCGTGTCCTGCTGGCGTGTGAGCGTGAAGTGCAAAGGCGATTCGCAACGCAAAGACCTGCGGCTGTACGCCAACGCGCTCATGACAAGTCTGGTGACCTTCGCCGTCGGAGGCACGTTCCTGCCGTATCAGTACAACGAGATGATCTGGCACTTCTTTGGTCTGGCGACCACGCTGGCATTCCTCGCCGAAGAACAGCCGGTTGAAGTGACCGCGCCGGTCGCGGCGCCCGTTGCACGACAGCCGCAGCCGTTTGCGGCGGCGCTCGGAACCTCGTTACCGAAATGACGGTCACGTTCATCATTCCGGTGAAGAACGATGCGCGGCGGTTGCAGCGCTGTCTCGCCTCTGTTGCGGCCAACCCTGGTATGTGGCCCGAGGTGATCGTCGTGGACAACGGGTCGACTGACGAGTCAGCAGCGGTGGCCCGCGCCGCGGGCGCGCGTGTGCTGTCAGTTCCATACAAGCGTGTTGGCCAGCTGCGGAACGAGGCAGCGGCGATCGCGCATGGTGCTCTCCTCGCGTTCGTCGACGCGGATCACGAACTGACAACGACGTGGATCGCGGCAGCGCTCGACGTCATGAGACCTGCAGTCGTCGGCGCTGCGGGTGCACTCTACGTCGCGCCAGACGGCGGCACATGGGTGCAAGGCACCTACGGCGCGCTACGCGGTCGCACCGTTGGGCACGCGGACGTCCGCTGGCTCGGCAGCGGCAACCTCATCGTCCGGCGCGAGGCCTTCGAAGCCATCGGCGGCTTCGATGAGACCCTCGAGAGTTGCGAGGACGTGGACTTCTGCCAGCGCCTGCGCGATGCGGGCTGGCGCCTCGTCGCCGATGAGCGCCTGGTCAGCGTTCATTATGGCGATCCGAGCACCCTCGGCAGCTTGTTTCGCGCGGAACGGTGGCGCGGCCGCGACAATCTTCGCGTCACCTTACGCGGGGGCGTCACCGTGCGAGACCTTCCCAGCATTGTCTCGCCGATTGTCGTCGCGCTCGCCGTTCTCTCGTTGCTTGCTGCAACCGCGGCGGCGCCGTTCACTGGTGGTCGTTCGTTGTCGATTGCGGTCGCCGCGGCCGTCGTGTTCACCATCATCGCGCTGGCACGCACGGTGCGCATCGTGAGTACCGGTGGCCATTGGAGAATCGCCGCGATCGCGCGTGCGCTTGCGGTGGCGACGACGTACGAGTTGGCGCGCGCGTCCGCGATTGTGACTCGCGCTGCCCACCACCGACTCGCGTCCGCGCCCGACGCGAGACCGGCGAGCGCCCCGGCAAAATGAGCCCGATCCGCGTCCTCGAGCTCCGCAGCGTCTGGGGAACAGGGGGCGGGCCCGACAAAACGATTCTGTCCGGCGCTGCACTGAAGGGCAGTGCCGGTATCGAGACGACCGTCTGCTACATTCGCGACGCCCGCGATCGCGTTTTCTCCATTGATCGCAGGGCGAAGGATCTCGGAATCGACTACGCCGAAGTGGTGGAACGCCACTCGTTCGATCGTGCCGTCTGGCCGCAACTGCGCACCCTGGTCAGGCAGCGGGGCATCCACATCGTTCATGCCCACGACCACAAGACCGACTTTTTGACCTGGCTGTTGGCGAAGGCCGAACCGGTCATCCCGTTGTCCACCGCGCATGGTTTTGCGGGCGAGAGCTCTCGAGAGAGGGTCTATTACGCCGTTGAGAAGCGTCTTCTCGCCCGGTTTCCGCATGTCATCGCGGTATCGAGGCCTATCCGCGACGAGCTGCTGCGTACCGGATCGCGTCCGGAGCACGTGACCGTCATCAATAACGCGATCGATCACCGCGTGTTCGCACGCGATCGCCAGCGCGAAGCCGGCGTGCGGCGGACCTACGGGTACGCCTCCGATGACATCGTCATCGGCGCCGTCGGCCGTCTCGAGTCGGAGAAGCGGTTCGACCTACTCATCGAGGCGTTCGCCCTCGTCTCACGACGGCAGCCACGAGCACGCCTTGCGATCGTGGGCGAAGGATCGTGCCGACCTGCGCTCGAAGCGTACATGGCGCGGCTGGGAGTGGCGGATACGTGCCGGCTGCTCGGACATCAGGGCGATGTGATCGCGATGCACCACTTGTTCGACCTGTTCGTGCAATCTTCGATTCGTGAAGGGACGCCGAATGCCGTCCTGGAAGCGATGGCGCTCGAGACGCCAATTGTCGCGACGGACGTAGGCGGCACGGCGGAGCTGATGACGCACGGCGTCCACGGCCTGCTCGTACGCCCCGGCAATGCAGCGCCGCTCGTCGAGTCCATTGAGACGGCATTGTCTGATCGCGGCGCGTCGACGGTTCTCGCCGCGGCGGCGCGCCGCCGAATCGAGACCGATTTGTCATTCGAGCGTCGGATGCAGAAAGTGGAGTCGAT
>DASTZI010000322.1:0-9370 GCA_035764385.1 Vicinamibacterales bacterium | reverse complement strand
GCTCGACGCGATCGTCAGAATCTTCGTGTCGTCGCGCCGCCCCTGCGACTCGCTCGCCTTCGCCACTTCGTCATACGGCACAAACTTCGCCCACCCCTTGTCGGCCGCCACCTTCGTCAGCGCCGCCGTCAGCGTCGTCTTGCCGTGATCAATGTGGCCGATGGTCCCGACGTTGACGTGGGGCTTTGAACGATCGAATTTCTCTTTTGCCATTTCGTGCTCGCTCCGCTCGCTTCGCAAACATTCAGGTTTGGGGTCGTGACTGGTCCCTGGGGACCATCCCGTGAAACCTGATACCTCTTACCTTGCTGAATCCACCATTCTGGAGCCGATGACCAGGATTGAACTGGTGACCTCGTCCTTACCAAGGACGCGCTCTGCCAACTGAGCTACATCGGCCCGCCGACGCGCGCCCGCTTCGCCAACGCGCCTCGGCGAGGCAGGCGCTCCGCGTCCTTGCCTCTTACATCGCCCGACGTCGGAGCGGAGCCGAAGCTCGCGCTCCTGAAGCGGTGCGCGAGCGAAGGCTGGAGCGGGAGACGGGGATCGAACCCGCGACCAACAGCTTGGAAGGCTGTGACTCTACCACTGAGTTACTCCCGCCTCCGCGACTCGCACCCTGTCGCTTCTTTGCCGCTGCGGCGGGCAAGCCCGCCACTAAAACCCTCAACCCGCTCACCGCCTTGCCAACCGAAGCTCGCGCGCTGCTGCCCGGGCGCGAGCGAAGGTTGGTGGGGAGGGGAGGGTTCGAACCTCCGTAGCCCGTTGGGCGGCAGATTTACAGTCTGCTGCGATTGACCGCTCCGCCACCTCCCCGTTATCTCGACGTTCTTTAATCTGTGGAGTCCGTGCTTTCGGCGCGTACCTGAAGATCCTCTTCGAACAATGAATTCAGGGGCCGGCGGCAGGCGGGGCTCACTTCGGTGGAGCTGGCGGAGGGATTTGAACCCCCGACCCGCTGATTACAAATCAGCTGCTCTACCGGACTGAGCTACGCCAGCCAGACAAAGAGCGAATTATAGCACTTCCCGTGCCATCAACACCATCCCCGGCCGCCGTCAAGAGGGCTTATTTTATGGCTTTGCGCCCCTCCATTCGCCGTTGTCGAACGGCTTCGAACAGCACTACGCCTGCGGCGACCGATACGTTCAAGCTGCCAACGTGCCCGCGCATCGGAATGGACGCCAACCGATCGCAGCGCTCCCGCACCAGACGCCGCAAGCCGGCTCCTTCTGCTCCGAGGACCAGCGCGGTTGGCAGCGTCAGGTCGATGGCGTCATAGCCATCGGCGGCTTTGGCCGCGAGTCCGACGGTCCAGACGCCCGCCTCTTTCAATTCCTCCACGGCGCGCGCGATGTTGACGACCTCGGCAATCTTCACGTGGGCGAGCGCGCCCGCCGATGCTTTGGCGGCGACGCCGCCGCGTGACGCCGCGCGCCGGGTTTGAACCACGACGCCGTCCACGCCGGCTGCATCCGCCGTTCGCAGGATGGCGCCAAGATTGTGCGGATCCTCGATGCCATCGAGCACCACCACGAGCGGCGCTTCCGATGCGCCGCCAACGATCTCCTCAATACTGTAATCGGCGGCTTCCTCGATCTCGGCGATCACGCCTTGATGGACGCCACGGCGTGAATCGCGATCGAGGCTATCGGCCTCGACTCGCCGGACGCGCACGCCGCGCTCACCCGCGAGCGCAAGCAACTGCTTCAGCCGATCGTCGGCGCGTTCGCCAACGCGAAGCTCCCTGACGCGTCCCGCGCGCAGAGCCTCGAGCACTGGATTGATTCCATAAATGATCACGCGTCGGGGTCCGATTTCTCAAGCTCGTGCAGAAAGGTGGCTGCGCGATCGCCCACGCTGAGGATCGGCCGAATCCCGACGGAAGGCGGCAACGCCGCCCCCTGCTCGATCAGCGGTACCGCCAAGTCGAGCTCGAGGCCTTCGGCTTCGCCCGTCAACGCGAGGCGGATGGGGTGAAACAGCGCCTTGCCTTTGGCTCCCGTGTGCTCGCGGATCCGTGCCGCCATCGCGCGGAACGTTTCCTTGTCGACGAGCGCCCCTGATTTCGCGGTTTCCTCAGCAAGCGCCGTGATCACGTGGCGCGCGTCGACGGCCTCGCGGCGTACGGCGGGATCGCCGAGCGCGGCCGCGGCTGAGTAGTCGAACAGAAAGTGCAGACGCGCAGGCACCTGATCGAGAACATCGACGGATTGCGCCGCGATCGCGACGGCGCGCGACAGAAATTCCGACACCTTCGCATCCTGGATCCCGGATCCCGAATCCCGAATCCATCCCTGCCTTCCCAGAATCGGCAGCGTCAATATCATCAGCCGCTCGGGGGATGCGAGCTTCAGATAGTGCCGGTTCGCCCACGCGAGCTTCTCGGGATCAAAGACGCCCGCGCTTTTGCCGACGTCCTCGATGCGAAACCGTTTGGCGAGCTCGCTGAGGGGCAGCAGTTCCTGATTCTCGCCCGGCGACCAGCCAAGCAGCGCCAGGTAGTTCGCGAGCGCCTCCGGCAGGTAGCCGCGCTCCTGAAATTCGCCGATGGAGGTCGCGCCGTGTCGCTTTGACAGTTTCGAGTGATCGGACCCGAGCACGTTCGGAACATGTCCGAAGCGCGGAGGCGCCCACCCGAACGCCTCGTAGAGGAGCAACTGCCTCGGCGTATTCGAAATGTGATCTTCGCCACGAATCACATGGCTGATCTCCATAAGGGCGTCATCAATCACCACGGCGAAGTTGTACGCAGGAACGCGGCCGGAGCGCACGAGGACGAAATCGCCGATGACATCAGTCATGAACGACACGCGGCCGCGAACGAGATCATCAAAGGCGATCTCGCGGTCGCCATCGGGAACGCGGAACCGGATCACCGCGGGCTCGCCAGCGTCGATGCGTTTGCGGGCTTCGTCTGCTCTGATGTTGCGGCAGCGGCCAACATACTTCGGCGGCTGCATGTTCCGCAGCGCCTGATATCGATCCATCTCGAGCTGCTCTTCGGAGCAGAAGCAGTGGTACGCCTGGCCGCGCGACATGAGCTCGACGGCGTGTGCGCGATAGATATGCAGTCGCTCCGACTGGCGATACGGACCGTGCGTCCCGCCCGAATCGGGCCCTTCGTCCCAGTTCAGTCCGAGCCATCGCAGATCGTCGACGGCTGAGCCTTCCGCTTCCTTTGTCGAACGGGCGAAGTCGGTATCTTCGATGCGCAGGACGAACGTGCCGCCTGCGCCCCGCGCCATGAGCCAATTGAACAATGCCGTTCGCGCGTTGCCGACATGCAGCTGACCAGTCGGGCTCGGCGCGAACCGCAACCGCAAAGGTGAGGTGGAGGTCATTCTAGAGTGCTGAGATCAGGGCGACGGCGTGGACGGCGATGGCTTCGCCGGTACCCGTGGCGTCGACACCTTCGTTCGTCTTTCCTTTGACGCTCACCCGCCGCGGCTCGATGCCGATGGCGCGTGCGAGGCTCGCGCGCATGGAGTCGACATAGGGCGAAAGCTTCGGTTGCTGCGCGATGACCACGACATCGACATTGGAAACGTGATAGCCGCCTGCGTGTACCACGGCGACAGCGCGCTTCAACAAGTCGACACTGTTTGCGCCTTTGAACATCGCATCCGTATCCGGAAAATGGCCGCCGATATCGCCGGCGGATGCGGCGCCGAGGATCGCGTCGGTCACCGCGTGGCACACGGCATCGGCGTCGGAATGCCCGTCGAGGCCCTTGTCGAACGGAATGGCAATACCACCCAGGATCAGCGGACGGCCCGGCACAAGCCGGTGCAGGTCATATCCATTCCCAATCCGGATCGAGGCGGCACGACGATTTGCCGCGGCAAGACGTTCGGCGATTTCGAGATCCTCGGGCGTCGTGATCTTGAGGTTCCGCGGATCACCATCGACCAGATACACCGAGTGTCCCGCCTGCTCGGCGAGCATCGCCTCATCGGTGGCGTCGGACGCAGTGGACGCCAGCGCCAACGCGTCACGCAGGACGCCGACCCGGAACGCCTGCGGCGTCTGCGCGAGAAACACTTCTTCACGCGGGATGGTGCCGCGGATGATGCGCGACGCGTCAGTGCGTTTCACCGTGTCTCGGGCCTGGAGCGCCGCAATGGCGGCGCCATGCTTCGCTGCAGCGTCGATCGTCCGCTCGATCAGCGCACTGGATACGAGCGGCCGCGCCGCATCGTGAATCACGATGATCTGGGAGCTTGGCGCAACCGCACCGAACGCGTTCGCCACCGAATCCTGTCGCCGCTCGCCGCCTTCGACGATGATGACGCTGTCCAGGTATGAAGGAGGGTTGACTGCCAATTCGGACGGAAGCGCGACGACCACTTCGTCGAACCCGTAACCCTGCAGAAAGGCGTCAACGGTCCGCTTGAGGATCGGCACGCCCGCAAGCATCTGAAGCTGCTTCGGCTGCGAACCTCCAAATCTCGAGCCGCGCCCGCCGGCAGCGATGATCGCGGAAACGTGCACGACCTGATCTTATCTGGTTGGTGGTTGATGGTGAGTGATTCGTAGCACTAACCACTAACCATCCGGGCACTCTCGACGCACCCCGTGTACTGGCGCATCCGTTCGGACGTCACGTTCATCGCGTGCGTCACACGTGTCGTGTCCACCTCGCGGGGTGCGAACACGACGAGCATCCCGCGCGTCGTCGCCGTCGTCACCATGGGTCGTGCGGAATCGGATGTCGGGTTGCCGAACGGTCCGTCGCGATCGACGAGCGTGATGCGCCCGTGCACGTGTACATCATCTTTGCGGATACCTGGATACGATTCACCGTCACGTCCGATCCGGAGTGTCACATCGCCCTGGATTTTCGCGGCGTCGTACAGCCCGTACGGCAACTGGAACTCGAACGAGCACCAGTTGCACACATCGACCATCGAATTGATGCGCGGCAGCGCGTCTCCTTTGCGGACCCGCCGGAGCAACGCCTCTGATGACGGGCGCGTCTTGGTCGGATCGATCCCGACACGCTTGTACATCGTCCGAACCGCAGTTGTTTCCGTGGGCGGGTTCATCCGCACGGCGGCTTCAGCCGCGGCGAGAGGCGCATCGAGACCGTGGTCGTGCTCAACGACAGTCGCGCCGTCAAACCAGAGCACACCCGCCCGGACGAACGATGCGAGATGCGGATCAACAGTGAATGTCACGGTAAGAGCGTTGGCCGGCTGAGGCCGGTCCTCACATGTGCACCCATTCAGCCCCGCGAGGCAGTGCGGACGACACGCGAGCGACGTCGAACTGTGCGACGTCGGATTCAGCCTGCGGCGCGATGACGTCGCGCATCCGCGCGGCAAACGCCCTCGCCGCTCGCGGCTCCGCACCTGCAAGGCCTGTCGTATCGACGGGCTCGTGGACGATCAGTTTGACGCGCCCGGGGTAGGTCGCCAATCGTCCTTTCAGCATGATGTGGCGGCTGCCGACGATCGAGATCGGCACCACGGGCAGCCCCGCTTCGAGAGCCAGGTAAAAGCTTCCGCCCTTGAACGGGGCGACGCGCCCGTCGCGGCTCCGTGTTCCCTCGGGAAACACGATGAGCGACAGCCCTTCCTGCATCAGCTTCGATGCACGCCCGAAAATCGCCGCGCGATCGGGCCGACGTCGATCGACGAGCATGTGTCCGGTGCGCCGCAGGTGCCACCCCAGGAATGGAAAGCGGCCCAAGGACTCTTTCGCGATGATGCGAATCTGGTACGGCAGCGACCAGAAGATGATGGGAATGTCGTAAATGCTCTGGTGATTGGCGACGAAGACGTACGGCCGATCCCGCTCGAGACGGTCAAGTCCGGTGACCTCCACGTCGACACCGGTCGTGACGAGAATCAGCCGCGACCAGGTGCGCGCGCACCAGTGCGCGAAACGACCACTGCTCTGGAACAGGCTCGACGCGATCGACAAGGTGCCCAGAACAATCGTGTAGACCGAGATGGCAGGGATCAGGAAAAAGACAGTCCGCCACCAGTGGTAAGGAGGCAATCGTAAATTTCTATTTGCCCGCCGCGGCAGCCGACGGCGGCATCTGCGAACGGGTTCGCCGCACCGGCTCGGCTTCGGCCGAGACTGCGTTCGTCGCGGGGACGGCCTGCGCTGCGGTCGCGGAATCGATGAAGCGGCCGAAGATCATCTTGCCCGCGGTCGTCTGCAGCACGCTCGTCACGACCACGTCAATGGTCTTGCCGATCATCTTCCGCGCGTTATCGACGACCACCATGGTGCCGTCATCGAGATACGCGACGCCCTGGTTGTATTCCTTCCCCTCTTTGAGGATGAACACCTTCATCACCTCGCCGGGAAGAACGACGGGCTTCAGCGAATTCGCCAATTCATTGATATTGAGGACGGACACGCCGCGAAGCTGCGCCACCTTGTTCAGATTGAAATCGTTAGTGACGATCTTTCCCTCGAGCGTGCGGGCCAGTTCGATGAGCTTCAAGTCGACTTCCTTCACTTCCGGAAAGTCGACATCCGAGATCATGACGTCCACGCCCGCCATCTTCTGAATCTTCTGCAGGATGTCGAGACCGCGGCGGCCGCGGTTCCGCTTCATCGAGTCCGATGAATCGGCGACAAACTGCAGTTCCTTCAGCACGAATTGCGGGATGACCAGCGTGCCATCCATAAAGCCCGTTTCGCAGATGTCGGCGATACGGCCGTCGATGATGACGCTCGTATCGAGGATGCGGTAGCGCCGGCGAGGTCCGGTGTTGCGGAACAGGCCGACGATGCGCTCGGGCTCGAGCCACTCGGCGTTCCGCGCACCCATGACTAGGCCGATGTACGGCAGGCCGAGCAGGATGAGGCTGTGGAGAAAGACGACGCGCCGGTCGTTCACGTCGGCCCAATACAGGGCCGCGCCGATCGTCTTCGCCGCTCCGAGACCAACTGCTCCGCCGAGCAGACTCCCGAGCATGTGCGTCATCGCAATGTGCTTCAGACGCTGCTCGAGAAAGATCACCAGTGCGCCCAGACCGACGCCGAATCCAAGGCTTTCGACGGGCTCGTCGCCGAGCGGCTGCAGCTGATAGGCCGCGTAGCTGACCGCCACTATGAATAGGAACCGTGCGATGACTGACCACAACATGAGCATTCCCTCGGGCTATGAACCGAAGATGTAGCGATATGAGTGAGGGAACGTTAGAGCGGCGCGGGGGTGAAAATCAAGCGATCAACTGATCTAGGGCCTCACCGACGGTTCTGACGCCAATTAGCTCGCATTCGTGCCTCTCCACCGGGGTATCGGCTGAGGCACGGTCCACATTGGCGGCGGGAAGCACAACGCGGCTGAAGCCCATCTGCACGGCTTCGCGGATACGGAGTGGCGCCTGTGGGATCCCCCGGATTTCGCCGCTCAACCCGACCTCACCAAAAACCGCCGTCGAGGGCGACAAACCCCGGTTTCGCACGCTGGACGCAACAGCGGCGATGACGCTCAGGTCGGCGGCCGGCTCTTCGATGTTCATCCCGCCCGCGATGTTCACATACACGTCATCCCCAGCGAGGCTGAGACCAGCCCGCTTTTCGAGGACCGCCAGCAGCAGCGACAGACGGTTCTGATCGATACCAATCGCCATCCGCCGGGCATTGCCGTAGGTGCTCGTGCTGACGAGCGCCTGGACCTCCACCAGGATAGGCCTCGACCCTTCGACACAGCAGAGGACCGCCGAGCCCGGAGTGCCCGAGGCGCGCTCCGACAGAAACAGTCGCGACGGATTGGCTACGGGGCGCAGCCCGCTGCCCGTCATCTCGAACACGCCGAGCTCGCTGACGGCGCCAAACCGGTTCTTGATGGCGCGGATGACGCGGTGCGAGTGATGCCGCTCGCCCTCGAAATACAGGACCGTGTCGACCACATGCTCCAGCGCCTTCGGTCCCGCGAGGTTGCCATCTTTGGTGACGTGACCGACGAGGACGGTCGGAATGTTCTGCCCTTTCGCCGCAAACAGAAACTGCGTGGCGGCTTCGCGCACCTGTCCAATGCTCCCGGGCGCCGATTGGAACTTGATGGAAAAGACCGTCTGTACTGAATCGATGACGACCAGCGCGGGCTTGAGCCGAGCGATTTCTTCGAGAATGCGCTCGATGCACGTTTCCGACAGCAGGTAGAGGGGCGCAGCACCGACACCGAGCCGGTCGCCGCGGCTCTTGATCTGGTGCTCGGATTCCTCGCCGGACGCATAGAGAACTGGTCCGACGTTCGCGGCGAAATGGGCCGCGGCCTGCAGCAGCAGCGTGGACTTGCCAATGCCCGGTTCGCCACCGAGCAGCACGAGCGATCCCGGCACGACGCCCCCACCAAGGACGCGATCGAACTCGCCGATGCCGGATGACAGACGGACAGCGTTGGCGGTTTCAACTTCTGCGTACAGCTTCGCCGCGGTAGATGTACTAAATTGCGTGTACCGGTTGTTCGCCGCAGTGCCCGGCGCAACGTCGGGTGCCGCTCGCTCTTCGACAAACGAATTCCACGCGCCGCATTCGACGCATTTGCCCATCCACTTCGGCGATTGCGCGCCGCACTCCTGGCAGACGAAGACGACCTTCGGCGGTTTCACGCGTACACCCTTTCAATCCGCGATCCGATGCGACAGACGACTTCGTAGGGGATGGTGCCGATGGCGGCGGCCATTTCGCGCGCATCGATTTGCTGCCACGACTCCTCGCCCTGACGCCCGATGATCACCACTTCGTCGCCCGGCGACACGTCCTCGAGGTCGGTCACATCAACCATCATCATGTCCATCGAGACGGCGCCGACAATCGGCACCCGTCGTCCGCGGATCAGCACCTGTGACCTGCCCGACACACGCAAGTCGATGCCATCAGCGTAGCCGGCGGGGATGACAGCGGTGGTCACGGGCTTGTCCGCCTCGAACCGCAGGCCGTAGCCGACGCCTTCCCCGGGGCGGACGCCTTTCACCGCGACGACACGACTGGTCAACGACATGACGGGTGTGAGAGGAATGGTGGAGGCGAGCGGTGGCGGGACGATGCCGTACAGCATCAGTCCAGGACGGACCATGTCGTACCAGACGCGCGCGTCGCGCAGCGTCGCGGCACTGTTCGCCGCGTGAATGAGAACGTTATGGGGGCCGGCTTCAGCCGGCGAGCGGCGCGAACCCTGTAGGTCCGCAATGCCGCCGATCGTCTTCAGCGCCGCCTCGAAATTCTTCCGCTGCAGATCGAAGAAGGGACTCTCTGGTTCGTCAGCGGTCGCAAAGTGCGTGTAGATCGCGTCGAGCCGCAGGTTCGAGCTGGCGAGCAACTCCGGCAGGGTGCGGCGCAGATTGTCGTGACGAAATCCAAGGCGGTTCATCCCCGTGTCGATCTTTAAGTGATAGCC
>DASTZI010000321.1:0-28336 GCA_035764385.1 Vicinamibacterales bacterium | reverse complement strand
AGGGTTCCAGCGGAAGCTCGGCGACAAGATCACGTTCGGTTCCGAGATCGTCTCGATTCGCCAGACCACCGAGAACGTCAAGGTCGCGTACAAGAACACGAAGACCGGCGCGATGAAGGAAGTCACGGCCGACTACTGCGTTTCCTGCCTGCCGCTGATCGTTCTCAGCAAGCTCGATGTCAATCTGTCAGCGGAGACGATGGCGGCGGTGAAGGCGACGCCGTACAGCCCCAACGCGAAGATGGGGCTGCAGATGAAGCGCCGCTTCTGGGAGGAGGACGATCGAATCTTCGGCGGCCATCTGTATTCGAATCTGCCGTTCGGTGACTTCGCCTATCCCTCTGGCGGTCTCTTCGGGAACAAAGGCGTGCTGCTCGGGTTTTATGGCAACGGTCGGACGGCAGGGGCTGTAGACATGCCGATCAAGGGACGCATTGAGCACGTGCTCACGCACGCGAGCAAGGTGCATCCGCAGATTCGCGCGGAATACGAGACGGGCTACTGCGTCTGGTGGGAAAAGGTCCAGTACAGCCTTGGTGCGACGGCGGGTGGCGCTGGGGCTGCGGCGGCCGATCGGCTTGCGGTACTCGGCAAACCAGACGGGCGGATTTTTCTCGGCTGCGCGGCGGTCAGCGGCAACGGTGGCTGGCAGGAAGGGGCCGTGTCGGCGGCCTGGAAACAGGTAAGGCAGCTCCACGAGCGAGTCATGACGACGACTGGGCAGACAGCGTGATGGTGGTGCAGGTGGTCAAACACGTAATCAGGACGGCGTTCACGGCGGGCGCAATCGTCGTCACGGTGGCTGTCTCGAACGCGGTGACGATCGCTGGCCAGCAGCCGTCAGCGGCGTCCGTCTTCACCGCCGAACAGGCGGCTGCAGGCAAGCCGGAATTCCTGAAGACCTGTGCCGCATGCCACATGCCGGACCTCGGTGGAAACAATGAAGTGCCGCAGCTTGCGGGCGTCAGTTTCAGGACCGCCTGGAGCGAGCGCACGACGAAGGACCTTCTCGACTACATGTCGGCCAACATGCCGCCCAACGGCTCGTCGCTGACCGCGGAGACCTACGTGTCGATCGCCGCGTTCATCCTCGAGTCCAACGGCGCTGTAGCGGGAGAGAAAAAGCTGACCGCATCGACTGCCGTGGCGATCGCCAGTCTCATTCCCGCGCGGTCAGCCGCCAAAAATTAACCGTGTCGGCAGTCAGCGCGTCGTCGTCGCGGACGCCTTCACGTACTTCTTCAACATCTCAGTGCTGACTTCCGCGCCGTAGACGTTGCCCTTCGCGTCGATCGCCACACCTTCGATGCCCGCGTTGTTGTTCTTCTCGGGATCCGGTTCGGCGAATGGGATGAGCGCCGTCACCTTTCCGTCGCGCGCCCTGCCGACGTAGATGCCTCGCTTGAAGCCCGGGTTCTGCTTCGAATTCGACTGTGAGTCGGCGACCACCATGTTGTCGTTGCGGTCGATGTAGATGCCGCTCGGCCGTCCGAACTGTTTCCACTGGTCGATGAACTTTCCGTCTTGATCGAAGATCTGGACGCGACTGTTGCTGCGGTCGGCGACGAAGATGCGTCCGCGTGAGTCGATGGCGATGCTGTGCGGCGTGTCGAATTGACCGGGTCCGGTACCGCGTTGTCCCCATGCCTTGATGAACTTCCCGTCCTTCGAGAACCTCATGATGCGGTTCACCGGAACGTCGGCAATGTGACCGTCGGCGACGAAGATGTCGCCGTTCTGCGCGATGGCGACATCGCACGGTCCGCTGAAGACATCGTTGCCGCTGCCCGCGACGCCCGCCTTGCCGAGCGACATCAATAGTTTTCCGTCAGGACTGAACTTCAGTACCTGGTTGCCCTTGCCGTCCTTGATCTGCGCATCCGTGACCCAGACGTTGCCGTCGCGATCGATCGTCATGCCATGCGCCTGCACGATCATCCCCGCGCCGAAGCTCTTGACGACTTTGCCCGAGGGATCGAATCGCAGAACCGGCGGATCGGACCGATGGAAGACCCACATATCGCCGTTGGCGGCAGGGTCGATCGAGATGACACCGCCCCATTTCGTGCCCGCGGGCAGCTTGGCCCAGCTCGCATCTTCACGATAGGGATTCGGAGCGCTGCCGCTCTGGGCTGCCAGGGTGACGACGGCGAGCACGAGCAGCGGGCCTGCGACGAGAACCGACTTCACGGGACGTGAGTGTGGCATGTGGTCCTCCAGAAAAATGCGCGGCGATTGTAGCTCCAGCCGGTCAACGCGTGCCGGCGAATACCTGACCGAATGCGTTGGCGAGCATCACGGCCATCAGGATTCCGCCAACCGCAACCGCGGCCGTCGAGAGGAGGCGTTTCGAGTCAAAGCGCCCGGCGCGACAGAGAAAGACGCCGACGATGAAATTGAAGCTGCCCCAGAGTACGTTCACGACGGGCGAGGACAGACCTTGTCCCGGTGGCGACGCAAACGGGCTGGGGAAGGGGCGGCCTGACACGCCATTGGTGAAGTGCGGGACGGAATTGACGAGAAAGGCGCCTGCGAAGAACAGCGCCAAGTAGTGATACCAGCGCATGTGAGCTCCTCCGGGGTGCGTGGATGAGTGCCGGATTCTAGCTGTCGCTGCCGCGCGGCGACAAGTGAAGAAGAACGAAGCTTGACGAAAGTCACCTGACGATGCAATCGTCGTCGTGAGGTCGGGCAGGAGTATGTTGAATGGTGTTCCGAGACGCGTCAGCCATGGCGGATGACCGGTTCGAACTCCGGCTTGCCCAGGAGTCCAGCGCGATACGCCAGGAGATCGCCGCGCTAAGGGCGGAGATGGCTACACACGGCGACGCGGAGAGTTTCCGTCGAGAAATGGCAGCGGGATTCTCGCGAATGGAGCGTCAGATCGCAGATTCGCGCGTCGACATGATCAAGTGGTCGTTCCTGTTCTGGACCGGCCAATGCTTCGTGATCATTGGATTCCTGCTCGTCTTCCTGCGAAATCAGTAGCCAACGAAGAAGTAACAAAACGAAGCACGGTTTCAGGCTTTATGCACGGCCGTCACGACGCCGACGAGGAAGTCGAGTCGGACGCGGTCGCCTTGCTGTAGTCCCGGTCCAACCGCTTCGGTGCCGACGCGGGCCACGCGCACGTGGCCCTCGGGATCGTCCTCGAACTGGTAATGCACGTCGTACGAGAGCTGGCCGTGAATGCTGATCGGTTGCAGCTTGTGAAGCACGGCGTCGCGTGATCCTTTAAGCATTCGTCGGATTCTCGAAGGGAAGTCGCGGCTGCCGATTGTCGTCCCCCCTCGATTTCCCTCGGGGCGATCCTGAGCCTGGCGAAGGGTCCGGCGGCACAAACGGCGTCTCCGACAAATTATGCACACTGACGCCCAGGAGGCGGACGGGCTGCCGTCCCGCTTCGGTACGTTCGAGCAGCGCGACCGCTCTCTGGACGATGTTGGCTTCATCACGCGTGGCATTCTCGGTGTGACTCCGCGTGATGGTCGTGAAGTCGTGATACCGAACCTTGATCGTGACCGTCCTTGCATACAGCGCACGCTTGGTCAGCCAGGCGGCCGCGTCGCGCGCCATCGCGCCGATCTCGTCACGGATGTCATCGAGGTCGGTGAGATCGTGCGCGAACGTGTTCTCGCTGCCCGACGATTTCGGCTCATGCTCGGCGACAACCGGACGATCGTCTTCGCCGCGGGCCAGCTGCTGAAGCCACTCCGCCAGCGATCCGACGGCATCGTGCAGGATTGCCGGATCCGCTGTCCGCACATCGGTCAGCTTTTCGATCCCCGCCGCGCGCAGCTTCCTCGCGGTCACCGGTCCGACGCCCCAGAGCGCGTCCACAGGCAGTCCCTGCAGGAACGACTCGACACGCTCGGGCGCAATGACGGTGAGCCCGTCGGGCTTTTTCCAGCCTGACGCGATCTTTGCGAGGAATTTGTTCGGCGCGACGCCGGCAGACGCGGTGAGTGACGTCGCGGCGCGAATCTCATCCTTCAGCCGGCGGGCGACGTTCATTCCAAGCGGCTCGTTCCATGCGTTCTCCGTCACGTCGAGATACGCCTCGTCGAGCGACATCGGCTCGACCAGCGGCGTAATCGACCGGAAGATCGCGAAGACCTGCTGCGAGACGGTTCGGTATTTGTTGAAATCGGGATGGACGATGACGAGCGAGGGGCAGAGCCGGACGGCTCGCGACATCGGCATCGCCGATCGGACGCCGAACGTGCGCGCCTCGTAGCTGGCTGCCGCGACCACGCCGCGCTTGTCCGGATCGCCACCAACCACAACCGGACGACCGCGCAGACCCGGGTTGTCGCGCTGCTCGACCGACGCGTAAAAGGCATCCATATCGACGTGGAGAATACGGTGCAGGGTCACGATTCGTCGGGTCCACGAGGACCCGGCCTCCATCCTTGATCATGCGTCTAATTACCAGTAGCGCCGAAGCCGCCGCGGGTGACCTCGCGGAGGTCCCGTACTTCCTGCCAGCTGACGCGAGGCGCGGGGAGCACAATGCCCTGGGCCAGGCGGTCGCCCCGCTTCACCTGCACTTCGGCGCCACTGATATTGAGTACCTGGATTTTGACTTCGTCGTCCGGCCCGCAATAATCCGGATCGAGCACCCCGACGCCATTGGCCACCATTAATCCGCGCTTGAGCGGGGAGCTGCTTCGGGCAAAAATGGCGAGGAAATGTCCGGATGGCACCTCGATGACGAGGCCCGTCGGGACGAGCGCTATCTGCCCGGGCGCCAGCCTCACATCTTGCGATGCGGCCAGGTCGAAGCCGGCCGCTTCTTCGGTCGCGTATGTTGGGAGGGGAACTGTGGAGTCCAGCCGTTTGATCTTCAGGCGCATCGCCGCAGCATACGCGATTGTCGTCTGTGTTCTCGTCGCCGCGCCGGCGTCGGCTCAGTCGCTGTCGGCGAAGCTGCCGCTCAATCCGGCCATTCACGTCGGCAAACTGCCGAACGGCATCACCTATTACATCCGCAGCAACGGCGAACCCGCCAAGCGCGTCTCGCTGCGGCTCGCGGTGAAAGCCGGCTCGATCGACGAAGCCGACGATCAGCGTGGCCTCGCGCACATGTTGGAACACATGGCGTTCAACGGGTCCACGCACTTCAAACCGGGCGAACTCATTCCTTATTTCGAGTCGGTCGGCGTCGCCTTCGGACCGCACGTCAACGCCTACACGAGCTACGACGAAACGGTCTACATGCTGAATGTGCCGACCGATCGCGCCGGCGCGCTCGATCACGCCCTGCAGGCGCTGAGCGATTTCGCCGGCGGCATGAGCCTGACAGACAAGGAAATCGACAAGGAACGCGGCGTCGTCCTCGAGGAGTGGCGGCAGCGGCTCGGCGTCGCCTCGCGGCTGCAGGGCATCACCGATCGCGCCGTCTACGGACAATCGAAATACGCGGAACGACTGCCAATCGGCTTGCCGGAGTCGATTCAGCATTTCCCGTATCAACGGCTGCGTGACTTCTATCGCGACAACTACACGCCCGATCGCATCGCGATTGTCGTTGTTGGAGATCTAGACGCCGCCACCGCCGAACAGCAGATCCGTCAGTACTTCACTCCGATTCCGAAAAGGAAGTCCGCCAAGCGTCCGGTCTATCCAGTTCCGGCGCACAACGACACGCGAGTCACCGTCGCCACCGACCCCGAGGCGCAGTCCTCGTCTCTGTCGGTGTTCCACACGCGACCGCTGCGGAAGTCTCAAACCGTGGGCGATTACCGGCGCGACCTCGTGCGCAGCCTGTTCGAAGCGATGCTCAATGCGCGCCTTGCTGAAATCGCGCGTCGTCCGGACGCTCCGTTTCTCGGTGCGTCATCCGGCGACGACACGCTGGGGCGGACCGTCGAAGCGTTTGGCGTATCCGCGCGTGTGAACGAGGGCGGCATTCCGAAAGGGATCGATGCGCTCGAGCAGGAACTGGCGCGGGTGCGGCAGTTCGGGTTCGGCGATGCCGAGCTCGAGCGCGTGAAGAAGGGCACGCTCGCGTCGTACGAACGTGCCTACAACGAACGTGACAAATCGGAGAGTCCCGGTCTCGCCTCCGAGCTCGTGGCGCTGTTCCTGAACGACGTGCCGGCGTCCGGCATCGCGACCGAATATGAGCTCGCGAAGCGATTCGTGCCGACGATCACGACGACGGAAACCGCCGCACTTGCCCGCGAGCTCGTCACCGATACCAACCGCGTCGTCATCGTTGTCGCACCTGAAAAGAAGGGCGTGACGCCGCCAAGCGAGGCGGCGGTGCGCGAGGCGCTTGGTTCGGGCGCTGCGGCGACGCTCACGGCGTGGCGCGACGATGCGAAGGGCAACCAGCTTCTGCCGACCAAGCCGATGCCAGGCAGGGTGACGGCGCGGCGCGAGATTCGCGAGATTGGCGTCACCATCCTCACCCTCTCAAACGGCGTCACCATCTGGTTGAAGCCGACCGATTTCAAGAACGATCAGATCATCTTCACCGGATGGGCGAAAGGCGGACTCGCCAACGTGTCGGAGGCGGAGTATCGCAATTTGTCGCTGATGACGAATCTGGTCGGCACATCTGGTGTGGGCGGTTTCTCGCCGGTCGATCTCGGCAAGATGCTCTCGGGACAGATTGCAAACGCCTCGCTGTCGATGGGTCCGTATACGCACGGCGCGTCGGGCTCGGCCACGCCAAAGGACATCGAAACGTCGCTGCAGTTGTTGTATCTCTCGTTCACCGCCGCCAACCATGATCCTGATGCCTTCGAGCTGATGAAGCGGCGCCTGCGCGCCAACCTCGCCAACCAGGGTCAGAGTCCGGGTGCGGTGTTCGGCGAGCGCGTGCGTATGCTGAACACGGTGAACCATTACACGGCGCGCTCGATGAAGGTCGAAGACGTCGACGCACTCGATCAGGCGAAGATGGAAGCGTTCTACAAGTCGCAGTACGCCAACGCCGCCGACTTCACGTTCATTGTTGTGGGGGCGTTCGATGTTGCGAAGCTCGAGCCGCTGTTGGCCACCTACATTGGCTCGCTGCCGTCCCAGGGCAGCCCGACGTCAACCTACAGCGCGGTGCGGCTGCAGTTTCCGACGGGCGTCAAGAAGGAAGTCGTGAACAAGGGGCAGGAACCGAAGGCGCAAACCGTCATGAGTTTCTTCGCCGATACGAATCTTGACGAGCTCGAGATGCATCGGCTGCGCGCCGCGACCTCCATCCTCGAACGGCATCTGCGCGACCAACTTCGCGAAGAGCTGGGCGGGACCTACAGCGTCGGCGTCGACTATACGAATACGCTTCCGCAACCAGGATATGGCACGACCACGATTCAATTCGGCAGCGCGCCAGACCGTGCCGACAGTCTCGTCGCCACCGTGATGACCGAACTGGACCGGATGCGACGCGAGGGTCCGAGCGCGGACGATGTGCAGAAGGTGAAGGAGACGGAGAAGGAAGGGCTCGAGACATCGTTCAAGCAGAATGGCTTCTGGCTTGGCGCGCTGCAGACCGCGCAGATGCTTGGATGGGACCCCGTCAGCATCATCCACCGCACCGAGCGGACGGACACGCTGACAGCGGAGAACATCCACGACGCGTTCCGCAAGTACTTCCCGGCGGATCGCTACACCACCGCGACACTGTTGCCGGAGAAGGGAACGCACTAGGGACTAGGGACTAGGGACGAGGGACTAGGGACTAGGGACTAGGGACTAGGGACTGGGGACTCGGGGCTAGGGACTGGATATACTGTTCGCTTTGCGATTTGGGCCGGCATCGCGTCCCTAAGGCCCAGGTCCCTAATCCCTACCGCTGCCCATGCAATACATCTACACAATGAAAGGTCTCGGGAAGGTTCATCCTCCCGATGCCGTCGTCCTCAAAGACATCTGGCTCTCGTTTCTGCCCGGCGCCAAGATCGGCGTCCTCGGGTTGAACGGCGCTGGCAAGAGCTCGCTGCTGAAGATCATGGCGGGCGAAGATCACGAATTCATTGGCGAGGCCTTTCCCGCCGACGGCATCACCGTCGGATTCCTGCAACAGGAGCCACGTCTCGATCCCACCAAAGACGTCAAAGGCAACGTCGAGGAGGGCGTCGCGGAAATCAAGGCGCTGCTCGATCGATACGACGAGCTCAACATGAAGCTGGGCGAGGACATGTCGCCCGAAGCGATGGACAAGCTCCTCGAGGAGCAAGGGCGATTGCAGGATCGCATCGACGCCGTCAACGCGTGGGACATCGACAGCAAGCTCGAGCTGGCGATGGACGCCCTGCGGTGTCCACCGGCAGATGCGGACGTGTCGAAGCTCTCGGGCGGCGAACGCCGCCGTGTCGCGCTTTGCCGCCTCCTTCTTAAGTCGCCCGATCTGCTGCTGCTTGACGAACCCACTAACCACCTCGATGCCGAGTCGGTCGCGTGGCTCGAACGGTTCCTGCAGGAATACAAAGGGACTGTCGTCGCAGTCACGCACGATCGCTACTTTCTCGACAATGCCGCCGAGTGGATCCTCGAGCTGGATCGCGGCTCAGGCATCCCGTGGAAGGGCAACTATTCCTCCTGGCTGGATCAGAAGCAGCAGCGTCTCGCGCAGGAAGAGAAGTCCGAAAGCAAACGGCAGAAGACACTGGCGCGCGAGCTCGAATGGATCCGTATGGCTCCTCGCGCCCGCCACGCCAAGGGAAAGGCGCGCCTGAACGCCTACGAGCAGCTGTTGAACGAGGACACGGCACAGAAGATCGAGCAGGTCGAAATCTACATTCCGCCCGGTCCGCGTCTCGGAGACGTCGTAGTCGAGGCGCGCGGGCTGCGCAAGGGATACGGCGACCTTCTGCTCATCGACGATCTCAATTTCACCTTGCCGCGTGGGGGAATTGTCGGCGTGATCGGGCCCAACGGCGCCGGCAAGACGACCTTGTTCCGGATGATCACGGGACAAGAGAAACCGGACGGCGGGACGCTGCGGCTCGGGGAGACCGTACAACCCGGCTATGTCGATCAGAGCCGGGATTCCCTTTCCGCGAACAAGAGCGTGTGGGAGGAGATCTCCGGCGGCGAAGACGAGTTGATGATTGGCAAGCGTCCGGTCCCCTCGCGTGCGTTCGTGTCGTGGTTCAACTTCAAAGGGGCACAGCAGCAGCGCAAGGTCGGCACGCTGTCGGGCGGCGAGCGCAACCGGGTGCACCTCGCGAAGCTGCTGCAGCGCGGATCGAATCTGCTGCTGCTCGACGAGCCCACCAACGATCTCGATGTCGACACGCTGCGCGCGCTCGAAGAAGCGCTGCTCAATTACGCCGGCTGTGCGGTCGTCATCAGTCACGATCGGTGGTTTCTCGATCGCATTGCCACGCACATGCTCGCGTTCGAAGGCGAGAGCCGCGTTGTGTGGTTCGAGGGGAATTATCAGGACTACGAAGCGGATCGGAAGCGACGGCTTGGCGCCGAAGCCGATACTCCGCATCGCATCAAGTACCGCAAATTGACACGGTAGGGCAGGTCCTTTCGGACCCGCCGGGAGGGGAATTATGAACGCCGATCAGGCCAAATTTCTTGCCGAGCATTACGCAGCAATTATTGAGAGCGAAATTCCGACGACGGCGAAGGTCTTGGCGGCCGTAGGTCGCGGCAACGGCGAGTATAAACCTGACCCGAAATCACGCTCGGCGATTCAGCTCGCCCGGCACATCGCCACCGCGGACGGATGGTTCGTCCAGTCGGTGCTCGACGGCAAGTTCGAGTTCGATCAGGCTGCGGCTGAAAAAGCCGAAGAGTCGTTGACCACGGCTGACGACGCGGTCGCGTTCTATGAAAAGTCGATGCGCGACAAGGTCCATCAGCTGCGTACGACGCCCGCTGACAAGCTGGCGAGGGAAGTCGACTTCTTCGGGTTCATGAAGGCTCCCGCGGTGACGTTCCTCGCGATGGCGCAGAACCACAGCGTGCATCACCGCGGCCAGCTTGCGGCATACCTGCGCGCCATGGGCTCGCACGTGCCGTCCATCTACGGCGGCAGCGCTGACGAACCCTTCCAGGCTGCGGCTGCAAGCTAAGGATCGGGGACCGGGGATCGGGGACCAGGAACGCTGGTCGTTGATCCCTGATCCCAGACCCCGATCCCTCATGTTCCCAGATCTCCGCACATTCATCGAGCGCCTCCGCCGTGACGATGACATTGTCACGGTGGAGGCACCGGTCGACCCCCACCTTGAAGTAGCGGAGATTCACCGGCGCGTGATTGCAGCCAGTGGACCCGCCTTGCTTTTCACCAACCCGAAATCTCCATTTCGACTGGTCACGAATCTCTTTGGCACCGCGAGACGCGCGGAGCTTGCGTTCGGCGAGCGGCCGCTGCGGCTGATTCGACGCCTTGTCGAACTCGCAGAGACGCTGCTGCCGCCGACGACGGCGAAGCTGTGGGGGGCACGCGACATTGGCCTCGAGCTGCTCAAGGTCGGGACCCGCAAGGTCCAGAGCGCACCGGTCACGGAGAACGTCACGTCGAATATCGACCTGCGCCGGCTGCCGGTCATTACGTGCTGGCCGGAAGACGGCGGCCCGTTCATCACGTTACCGCTCGTCTACACCGTGCACCCCGATCGTCCCGGTCACAACCTCGGCATGTACCGCATGCAGGTCTACGACGGTCGCACGGCGGGCATGCACTGGCAAATCGGAAAGGGAGGCGGCTTCCATTACGCGGCGGCGGAGTCGCGAGGCGCGACGTTGCCGGTGACGGTCTTTCTGGGCGGACCGCCTGCGTTGATGCTCTCGGCCATCGCTCCGCTTCCCGAGAACGTGCCGGAGCTGATGCTGGCCTCGCTGATTGCCGGCGAGCGACTGCCGCAGGTGCACGGCTACGGACCGCATCCGCTCGTTGCGAACGCCGAGTTCGCGCTCATCGGCATCGTTCCGCCGCATGTCCGGAAGCCGGAAGGGCCGTTTGGCGATCACTACGGCTACTACTCGCTGCAGCACGATTACCCGGTGTTTGAAGTCAATCGGATGGCACACCGCAGCGACGCCATCTATCCCGCCACAGTGGTCGGCAAGCCGCGGCAGGAAGACTTCTACATCGGCGATCTGCTTCAGGAACTCCTCTCGCCGCTGTTTCCGATGGTGATGCCTGCCGTCGAGCGACTGTGGTCGTATGGCGAGACGGGATATCACTCGCTGGCCGCCGCGGTGGTCAAGCAGCGGTATGGCCGCGAGGCGATGGCCAGCGCGTTCCGCATCCTCGGCGAAGGGCAGCTCTCGCTCACGAAGTTTCTGTTGCTGACGGATCGCTACGTCGACCTGCGCAACTTCAAAGCGACGCTCGAACATCTGCTCGCACGGACGCATCCCGAGACCGACCTCTACGTGTTTTCCAACCTGTCGATGGACACGTTGGACTACACCGGGCCGGCCGTGAATCAGGGTTCCAAAGGTGTATGGCTTGGTCTTGGCGATCCCGTTCGCCAGCTTCCACACTCGTTCACAGGCGCTCCGCCGCGCGGGGCCACCGACGTTCGCGTGTTCTGTCCGGGCTGCTTGATTGTGGGCGCCGCATCGCGGAGCGACGACGCCGATGCCGCGGATCGCTTTGCCGCGGACCCGGCGTTCCGCGAATGGCCTTTGCTCGTCGTCACCGAAGAACCTGCTCGCGCCGCGGCGAGCTCGATGAACTTCCTCTGGACGACGTTCACGCGATTCGAGCCCGCCGCGGACATCCATGCCGCCGGCCGCCGCATCGTCCGCAATCACGTTGCCTATACGGGCCCGATCGCGATCGATGCGCGCCTGAAGCCAGGATTTCCGAAAGAGCTGGTGTGCGATCAGCAGACGGCGGCGACGGTGACGCGAAGATGGAAGGAGTACTTCCCCTCGCGTAATGTGGAGATGGGTGACTCGAATCGAGCGAGTCTGGACTGATACCTACCGCGAGCCCTTAGTTCAGCGAGTTAGGAACCGCCAGCGTGAACGGTGAAATGACGGCGTCGAAGCGGTCGCCCTCTGACGTGATCATCTGGTAGCTGCCGTGCATCGAGCCAACGGGTGTTTTCAGCGGGCAGAAGCTGCGATACTCGAATGACGCACCTGGCGTCAGCACCGGCTGCTCGCCGACGACGCCCGGGCCTTTGACGCGCTCGACCTCGCCGTCGGCATTGGTGATGATCCATTCGCGCGAGATGAGCTGTGCTGTTTCTGCGCCGACGTTGGAGATGCGCACCTGATATTCGAACAGATACTGACCATCCTTCGGTACGCTTCGCTCGGGCATGTACATGCTCTGAACCTCGATGCGGATGCCGCGCGTCGTAGTATCACTCGTGCGCACACCTCGGCTGGCTGTCGGCGTCAGGCTGTGTGACATGAGACTATCGAGACCATTAATGTCTTTGGATTTTTCGCTCACCGAGCCTCTGCTTTCCGCCTGAATTATTACATGGCCGCCAATCTCGGCTTTCGACAACCTACAGGAGAACGTTCCGGGCGCCGCCTCGTCGGACCGGTGTCCGCTGAGGCTCCGAAAAAGAACAAGGTCACGGCATCTGAAGCGTGGCGCGAAGCACGCGAGCTGCTCTGGGTGCATCGTCGGAGGCTCACGCTCGGCCTCGTCTTGATGCTGGTCAGCCGGCTGGCCGGCCTCGTGCTCCCCGCGAGCTCGAAGTGGCTCATCGACGATGTCGTCGGCAAACAGCGGACGGAGCTGCTTCTGCCGATCGCGCTCGCCGCCGGCGTTGCCACGCTCGTTCAGGCGGTGACCTCATTTGCACTCTCGCAAATCCTCGGCGTCGCCGCACAGCGGGCGATTACAGACATGCGCAAGCGCGTGCAGGCACACGTCGTCCGCTTGCCGGTTCGTTACTTCGACTCGACGCAGACCGGCATCCTGATCTCGCGCATCATGAGCGATGCGGAAGGGATCCGGAACCTTGTCGGCACGGGTCTGGTGCAGCTTGTGGGAGGCCTCGTCACCGCCGTACTCGGCCTCGGCGTGCTGTTTTGGTTGAACTGGAAGCTCACCGTCATCACGCTGATTGTGCTCGCCGCGTTCAGCGGCGGGATGGCGTATGCGTTCAAGACGCTTCGGCCGCTGTTCCGTGAACGCGGCAAGATCAACGCCGAAGTCACTGGACGTCTTGCCGAGGCACTCGGTGGCATCAGAGTGGTGAAGTCGTATACGGCGGAGAAGCGCGAAGAGATAGTCTTCACCAAAGGCGCACATCGATTGTTCCGCAACGTGGCGCAGTCGATGACCGGCGTGTCGGCGACGACCGCCGGCAGCACCGTCATCGTCGGCATCATCGGCATCCTGATGATCTGGCTGGGCGGCCGCGCGATTATCGCCGGCCAAATGACGCTCGGCGACCTGATGATGTACATCTTCTTCATCGGTCTTGTCGCGGCGCCGCTGGTCTCGATTGCATCGATCGGTACGCAGATCACCGAAGCGTTTGCCGGCCTCGATCGCATCCGCGAGATTCTCAACATGACGACCGAGCTGGACGAGGATCGCGCCAAGCAGCCGGTTCGGCGGCTCGCCGGCGACGTGGTGTTCGACAAGGTCTGGTTCGAGTACAACCCCGGGCAACCCGTGTTGCGTGGCGTCTCGTTTCACGCGGCTCCAGGGACGACTACCGCGCTCGTCGGTTCCAGCGGGTCTGGCAAGAGCACGTTGATCAGCATCGTGATGGCGTTCAATCGACCGACGCAGGGCCGCGTAGTGGTGGACGGAACGGACCTCGCCGAGGTTCGGTTGCTGGACTACCGTCAGCAGCTCGCATCCGTGCTGCAGGAAAACTTCCTGTTCGACGGAACAATTGCGGCAAACGTCGGCTACGCCAACCCGTCCGCCACGCTCGACGACATCAAGGAGGCGTGCCGCATCGCCCATTGCGACGAGTTCATCAGCCAGTTCCCTGACGGGTACGACACGGTCGTGGGCGAGCGTGGCATCAAGCTGTCGGGCGGTCAGCGGCAGCGCGTGTCGATTGCGCGCGCGATTCTCGCCGACCCGCGCATCCTCATTCTCGACGAGGCGACGTCGAGCCTGGACAGCGAGAGCGAACAGATGATTCAGGACGGCCTGCGCCGGCTGCGGTCGGGGCGCACGACGTTCGTCATCGCACATCGCCTGTCCACCATCCGCAGCGCCGACCAGATTCTGGTGCTCGAGGCGGGTGAAATCGTCGAGCGCGGAACGCACGCCGAGCTGCTTGCGTTGAACGGCCGCTATCGGCAGTTGTACGACAAGCAGTACCGGTTCGAAGCCGATCGGTTCATCAACCCCGGTGAGGACTTCACACCGGAGCCCGAGAAGCCGAAGATCCCCGCTCCGCGCGTTTCCAACGCGATTTGAGGCTGATACCTCAGAGCTCAGACCTGATATCTGGACCACCCCTGACACCTGACACCTGATATGGCACATGAAGTCGACTACAAGATCCACGGCGACGACATGCAGTTCGTCGAAGTAGAGCTCGATCCCGGCGAGAGCGCGGTCGCGGAAGCGGGCGCGATGATGTACATGAGCGGCGGCATCGGGATGGAAACCATCTTCGGCGACGGCAGCACGCAGCGGGGCGGTGGCCTCATGGGGGCGCTGCTCGGGGCCGGCAGGCGGGTGCTGACGGGCGAGAGCCTGTTCATGACGGTGTTCACGAATCAGGCGAGCGGCAAGCAGCACGTCGCCTTTGCGGCACCATACCCCGGAAAAATTCTTGCGCTCGATCTGAAGCAACTCGGGGGCGCGCTGATCTGTCAGAAGGACTCGTTCCTCTGCGCCGCCCGTGGCGTGTCGATCGGGATCGCGTTTCAACGGCGCCTGGGGGTCGGTCTGTTCGGCGGCGAGGGGTTCATCATGGAGCGCCTCGAAGGCGACGGGATGTGCTTCGTCCACGCCGGCGGGATGGTGCACCCGCGCGACCTGCAGAGCGGCGAGACGCTTCGCGTCGACACCGGCTGCATCGTCGCGCTGCAGCCCTCCGTCGCGTACGACATCCAGCTCGTGGGCGGCGTCAAGACCGCGTTGTTCGGCGGGGAAGGATTGTTCTTCGCGACGCTGAGCGGGCCGGGTCGTGTATGGCTGCAGAGCCTGCCGCTCAGCAGGCTTGCCGGACGGATCTACAAGGCGATTCCCGGGATCGGTGGCAGCCGCCGCGAGGAAGGCTCATTGCTCGGCGGCATCGGGGATCTCCTCGACGGAGATTCATAGGCCGCTTCTAGACTCCGGACTGCCGGCTTCCGGCTACCGGAAGCCTGGAGCCCGTAGCCCGGAGCCTGCGGGGACGCCGAAGCCTACGGCATAATCGCGAGATGCGCGTTGCATCGGTGCTCGTCACGGGGGCGAGCGGTGAAATCGGGCATGGGCTCATCGATCAGCTCGCCCGGATCGGGCGATCGATCGTCACCGTCGACATCGCGCCGCTCGAACCGGCGCTGGCGCGACAGGTTCGGCGCGAGTTCACCGGGTCTATCACTGACAAATGGATTCTCGAGCGGGTCCTCGCGGAATTTGAGGTCGATCTCGTTTTCCACCTGGCGGCGCTTCTCTCCACGCGGTCAGAATTCACCCCTGTCACCGCGCACGAAGTGAACGTCGAGGGGACGCTGCGACTGCTCGAGTTCGCCCAGCATGAGGGCGAATCCCACGGACGTCCCGTCATCTTCATGTATCCCTCCTCGATTGCGGCCTACGGTCTGCCCGATCTCGAGACGAAGATGCGCATCGGCCGCGTGCACGAGGACGAATGGAACGTGCCGACGACGATGTACGGATGCAACAAGTTGTACTGCGAACACCTCGGGCGGTACTATGCGAAGTACTACAAGCAGCTCGCCGTTGACACCCCGCCCGGACGCGTCGACTTCCGTTGCGTTCGATTCCCCGGTCTGATTTCAGCGGTCACGGTGCCTGCCGGTGGGACGTCCGACTTCGCGCCGGAAATGATCCATGCCGCGGCCCGGGGTGAACCGTACGCCTGCTTCGTCAGGCCGGATACGCGCATCCCGTTCATGGCGATGCCCGACGCAATCGACGGCCTGATCAAGCTGGCGTCGACGCCGCGCGAGAAGCTGTCGCGCACCGCGTATAACGTCACGGCGTTCAATCCAACGGCACGAGAGATTTGCGACGTCGTCGTGGATGCGTTTCCAGACGCGCGGATCACGTGGGAGATCGACAGGAAGCGTCAGGCGATTGTCGACTCGTGGCCTCCGGATGTGAACGATACGGCGGCGCGGCGCGACTGGGGCTTCGCGCCGCGGTACGACTTCCGCAGCGCGTTCGAGGACTATCTGATTCCGACGATCAGGGAGCGATATCGCAATGAGGCACAGGGAATCGTCTCTCGGTAGAGCGGCTCGCGCCGCAATAGCAGTGGCGATCAGCCTCGCGCTGCTCACCACCTCGCATGCACAGGACAGATCCATGAATTCGCTCGCGGAACAGTACGTCCGGCTCGTGCTCGCCGTCGGCCAGCACGACGCCGACTATGTCGATGCGTATTACGGCCCACCGGAGTGGCGGAAGGAGGCGGCAGCCCGGAAGCTGCCGCTGACGGAAATTGCGTCGCGAGCGGCAGCACTTTCTCGCGACCTGGCTGCGGCGTCACAAACGCCGGCTAGCGACGAAATGGCGCAACTGCGCCGCCACTACCTGACCCGGCAGCTCGACGCGCTTCGCGCTCGCGTGTCGATGCTCACGGGGACCAAGCTCCGCTTCGACGAGGAATCAAAGGCCTTGTACGACGCGACAGCGCCGACGCATACGGAGGCGGATTTCGCGGGCGTGCTGGCGCAGCTCGGATCGAAGCTGCCAGGCAACGGATCCCTCATCGATCGCTACGATGCCTTCCGCAGCCGTTTCGTCATCCCGCGCGAGCGGCTCGACGCGGTATTCAAAGCCGCGATCGACGGCTGTCGCAGCCGGACGCTGCAGCACATCACGCTGCCACCTGGTGAAAGCTTCACCGTCGAGTACGTCACCGGCAAGAGCTGGAGCGGCTACAACTGGTATCAGGGGAACTACCGTAGTTTGATCCAGGTCAATACCGACCTGCCGATCTACGTCGATCGAGCGATCGACTTGGCCTGCCACGAAGGCTACCCCGGTCATCACGTCTACAACGTGCTGCTCGAACAGAACCTGCTGCGCGACCGCGGCTGGATTGAATTCTCGGTATATCCGTTGTTCTCGCCACAGTCGCTGATCGCCGAGGGCACCGCGAACTACGGCATCGAGGTCGCGTTTCCGCCGGCAGAGCGCCTCCAGTTCGAGCGCCGCGTCCTGTTTCCGGCCGCCGGTCTCAATCCGGAAAATGCCGCGCAGTACTACGATGTGATGGCCCTCGTTGACAAACTGTCGTATGCAGGAAACGAGGCGG
Source organism: Vicinamibacterales bacterium (assembly GCA_035764385.1). GTDB lineage: Bacteria > Acidobacteriota > Vicinamibacteria > Vicinamibacterales > UBA2999 > Gp6-AA40. The sequence continues at coordinate 10,985 of DASTZI010000321.1, read as the reverse complement.
CACGCCGCTATCTCGATGGAAAAATTGACGCTAAAGCGGCGGCCGACTGGCTCGAGAAATACGGACTCTATTCGCGGCTGCGTGCGGAACAACGCGTGCGCTTTGTCGACCAGTACCGCAGCTACGTAATCAACTACAACCTAGGAAAGGACATGGTCGCCGCATACATCGAATCACGTGGACCAGATCGTTGGACGGAGTTCGCGCGGTTGATCTCGTCGCCTCGATTGCCTTCTTCGCTCGTAAGTCCCGACTTCCAACGCCCAACTTCCAAGTAATGTCTGGAAACCTTGGGAGTTGGAATTTGGTAGTTGGGAGTTGGTCATATGCGCGCCGTTGAAATCTCGAAGCCAGGACCGCCGGAAGTGCTCCGAGCGGTCGAGCGGCCGGATCCCACGCCTGGCGCGGGCGAAGTACGTATTCGTGTAGCGGCGGCGGGGGTCAACCGACCGGACGTGCTGCAGCGTCGTGGTGCGTACCCACCTCCGCCTGGCGCCAGCGATTTGCCGGGACTTGAGGTTGCCGGAGAGATCGACATGCTCGGCAGCGGAGTGAGCGAATGGCACGTCGGCGATCGCGTCTGCGCGCTCCTGGCGGGCGGCGGCTACGCGACGCTCTGCACCGCTCCCGCCGTCCAGTGCCTGCCGATTCCGAAAGGCATGGACGTTGTCACGGCTGCCGCCATGCCCGAAACGTTCTTCACCGTGTGGACGAATGTCTTCGATCGCGGAAAGCTTCGCGCCGGCGAATCGGCGTTGTTCCACGGCGGATCGAGCGGCATCGGGACAACGGCGATCCAGCTCGCTGTCGCACGCGGGTCGCGCGTCTTTGCGACCGCGGGCTCTGACGAGAAGTGCCGCGCCTGCGAGCAGCTCGGCGCCGAGCGCGCGATCAACTATCGCACTGAAGATTTCGTCGAGATCGTCAAACAGCTAACCGGTGGCCGCGGCATCGACCTGATTCTCGATATTGTCGGCGGCGACTACATTCCCCGCGATCTTGCCTCGCTTGCGGTCGAAGGTCGCCTGGTCGTCATCGGATTCATGGGCGGTGATACCGCCACCATCGACTTCCGGCGCGTCCTCGGTCGTCGTCTCACGATCACCGGCTCGACGCTGCGTCCGCGCAGCCCCGCTGAAAAGGGTGAAATCGCCACGGCGCTCCGCTGGGAAGTCTGGCCGCTGGTCGAGCAGGGTGTCGTCAAACCGATTGTCTACAGGACCTTCCCGCTTGACGATGCGGCCGCCGCACATCGCCTGATGGAATCGAGCGAGCACGTCGGCAAGATCGTCCTGACGACCGAAGCCGTGTAAAATCCGCGACGCGACCGGATCCCGAATCTCGGATCCCGACGCGGCACTACTCCATTCATCAGCGAGGAGAAGCGATGCACAGCCATGACATGACGCGACGGCTGTTCCTGGGAAGTCTCGGAGCAACGCTGGCGCTGCCCGAGCTCACCGTGCAGGCGCAGGGCCAGACGCCGGCCGCGCGACCAGCCAACGTTGAAAAGGACGTCGTCTACGGGAAGGGCGGCGACACCGATCTGCATCTGGATATTTACAAGCCGACCGGCACCGCGACCAAACGGATGGCAATCGTTCATTACCATGGCGGCGGCTTCCAGGGAGGCAGCAAGGACGGTCTGGCGGCGCGGCTGCAGACGATGAGCGGGCGCGGGTACGTGAACATCGCGGCGCAGTACCGGCTCTCGGCGAACGGGGCCGCGAGGTGGCCGTCGCAGATGGAGGATGTGAAGGCGTCGATTCGATGGACACGCGCCAATGCGTCGAGGCTCGGCATCGATCCCGCGAGAATCGCGGTCGCCGGCTATTCCGCAGGCGGTCATCTGGCGCTGTTCGCGGCGGCGACGGCGAATCGTCCGGAGTTCGAAGGCAAAGGGGGCAACGCAGGCGTGCCGACCAACGTGGCGGCCTGTCTCGCGTACTACGCCGTCACAGGTGCGGCATGGGAAGGGTTCCGTCGTTCCTTCCCGATGCCGGAAGGGAGCAGCGAGGAAGCGTGGAGGCTCGCGACGCCCGGGACCTACATCAAGAGCTTCCCTCCGACGATCCTGTTCCATGGTCTTGCGGACGTGACGGTGCCGCCCGAGAGCAGCGCCGACTTCCTGAAGCTGCTTCGCGAGGCGAACATTCCGTCGGAGCTGCACACGTATGCCGGCGTTCCGCACGAGTTCGTCGGCATTCCGGAATTCGCGGAGTCAACCTCGCAGACCGCCGATTTCTTCATCGAGCGCCACGTCATCAATCCGCGTACGTATCCGCCGTTTGGCGCAGGACGGCGTGGAGGTGGACCGGCGGGTGGAGGAGAGGGTCGAGGCGGCCGCAGTAACTAAGTCACCCGTGGGGCATACCTTTACGGCGTGCCGTACTCGCCTTTACGGCGCGCCTTACTGATCACGGAACGTAGCGCCTTACTGATCACGGAATGTAGAGGCGGGTCTTCAGACCCGCCCTATGCCTACGGAAAGAACATCCTCACGCCGACGCGCGCGCTGCGCGGCAATCCTGTGGTGAGCACAGGCGTGCGGCCGACGTCGTAGACGCTGTCGAACAGATTTTCTACCGCGACAAACGCGCTGATCGACCGCGCAATGGTGCGGCTGGCGAAGACGTCGAAGACCGTTGCGCGACGGAGCGTGAAGACATTCTGATCGTCTTCGAACTGCGGCCCGGTCACGCGAAGCTGTGCGCTCGCGGTCCACGGCTGCCGTCCGTAGCGAACGCCGGCCGCGGCGTTGTACGACGGCACTTGCGGCACGCGATTTCCGTTCAGCGACGTGTTGCCGGTGAAGTGCACGCTCGTGATGCCGCTCGACGCGTCGAGCGAGAGGCCGTCCATCACACGGACGTTCCCCTCGAGTTCGAGTCCATTGGCCTGCACACGATCGGCGTTGGCGCGCTGACGAATAATCTGCGTCGGCGTACTCGACAACGTGATCGCGGTGATGGCGTGATCGAGACGGTTCCAGAAGCCCGTGATCCGCGCCGATGCGCGTCCGTTACCGACCAGCACGCCGACATCGCCGCCCGTCATCCGCTCCGGGTCGAGCGCCTCGTTGGCGCGCGTCAGCGTATTGCCGGCACTGAAGTTCCGGTAGAACTCGTTGAGCGTCGGCGCGCGGAAGCCGTGGTAGACGGCGCCGCGCACCGTGACCAGTTCGTTGACGCGATAAGCGGCGGCCGCGCGCGGATTGAACGCGTTTGACGATTTCGTGAACCCCGTCTGGATCGATTTCGAGTCCCATGTGTCGCCGTGCGCGCCCAATACGAGGGTCAGGCGCTCCGTTGCTTGCCAGGTGTCCTGCACGAACCCCGACCAGCGTGAATCGGTGCCGCCGGCCGTCGTCGTCGCGAGCGGCTGCCCTTGCGCGAACGGCGTCTCAATGGTTCGCCCCTTGACGTAACGCCCCTCGGCGCCGACGAGCATCGTGTGCGTTCCCCACGCGCGCAGCCACTGCCCGCCGCCGCCGCCGAAATCGGTCGGCACGTGCTGATCGCGGATGAAGACCTCCGCGGTCCGCAGGGCGTTCACGGTGGTGAATGTCTGGTGATACTTCTGTGTGCCACCCCAGCCGCGAATCGTAAACACCCCGCCCGCCAGCCGTCCGGTGGTATCAACGGTGAGATGCTTCGAGTCGGTGCCGTTGATCGATAATGGTGTGCCGTTGTCTCGGTCTTCAGAGAATACGTTTCCGCTGATGTCGAGTCTCCAGCCCGTACTCGTCTGATACCCCGCAAATCCCTGCCCCGATTTGTGAGTAGATCCGAGATCCGAATCGACGGGACCCCGCGGAGCGATGCCGGGGTCCTGTTTTTCGGCCACGGGAATGTAGCCGTCGGTCGTAAACCATTCGCCCGCGCCGCTGTATCGCCAGTCGCCGGCGCGCGCGCCGCCGAACATCGACACGCTGCCGGTGCCCAGGCTGCCGCCTTCGAGAAGCACGCGGCCAACCGGACGGTTCGGACGTACCGTCAACACCTGAATGACGCCGCCGAGCGCATCGGCGCCGTACAGATCGCTGCTGCTGCCGCGATCGACTTCAATGCGATCGATCGCCGCCTGCGGTACCTTGTCCCAGAACACCCATCCGCCAAATGCGTCGTTCAACGGCATTCCGTCCGCGAGGACGAGCGAACGGCTGGGTGAGGTGCCACCGACCCCACGCAGGGCAACGCCTTGCGCCGTCGGATTTGCATTGCGGGAAGACGTGCGGCGGAAGAGCGTAAATCCCGGCACCGCCTTCAGCGCATCGTCGATGGTCATCGGTGCGCTGGTCAGCAGATCGTTGGATGAAATCACCGTCACCGTGGACGTGGGATCGACGCGCGCCACCTCACCGCGTGAGGATGTGACGTTTACTGCCTCGAAGAGCGGCGCTGGTTCCAGCGTCACGTCGACCGAGCGAGCGCCGGCCGAAACCGAGGTCGTCGACAGAGCAAACCCTGGAACGACGACCACGACGGTTCGAGCGCTGTCGGACGTGACAGGGACCTCGAAACGGCCGTTGGCATCCGTCTCCGTTTCAGCAACGGTGTTCCCGGAGATTTCGATACGAACGTCCGCGTTCGGAACAGACGCTCCGCTCGCGTCCACGACCCGGCCAGTCAGCGCATCGGCAGACTGGGCCGCGAGTGGCGTGACGGTTGATGCCGCGAGCACGACTGCGAAAAGCGCCGTCTGGATGCGAATCACGGTGCCTCTACCACCACGAGCCCCCAAGGCCCGTGGCCAACAGGAATTTTTTTTGCGACCTTGCGGGATTCGATATCGATGATCGAGACATCATCGGACGGGCCGTTGGCCGTAAACAGCGTCTTCCCGTCGGGCGAGACGCCAATCCCCCATGGCCGGTCGCCTGCTTCAACGGATCCAATCACCTTGTCCGTCGCGGTGTCGAGGACCATCGCAAGCTTGCTCCGGCCCGTGCTCACGTAGAGAAACTTGCCGTCGGCGCTCATGCGTGTGCCCATCGGCCGCATGCCCTTGCCCAAATCGATCGTCTTGACCGGGACCAGCCGTTTCACGTCAATCTGGGTGAGCGTCGCTCCGTTTTCCGACGGAACATATGCGCGACTGCCATCGGGAGTGAAGGCGATCGAACGTGGCCGTGGACCGACCTTCACCGACTTGGCAACTTTCTTCGCCTCCAGGTCGGCGACGAACACGGCGCCATCAGCCTCAGAGGTGACCCACACGCGCTTGCCACTTGGTTCGACCGTGACCCCTTCAGGTTCCTCGCCGATCTTGAAGCTCTGAACCAGATGCCCATCGCCGGTGTCGATGACGCTCAACTGCGCGGCATCTTCATTGGCCACGTACACGGCCTTTCCGTCGGCACTGACCGCCACCTGCTCCGGATCCGGACCTGACGGAAGCACCTTCACCAGTTTGCGCTGCCGAACGTCGACAACGCCGATGCCGTCGGCGCTTCGATCCGGCGGCGGCAGTTTCGATTCATCGACGTTGGGGCCACCGATCGGGGAGCCGCTCAGCGCGACATAGAGAAGCGAGCGATCCGGACTCGCGACGATGCCACGCGGCCGCTTGCCGAGCGGGATGGTTGCCACAACGGCGCCGCTCCCAGCGTCGATGACGGACAGGTCACCGCCCGTTTCGTTCGTGACGTAGACGCCGACGGCGGGCGGCGCCGCGGGCGCAGCAGCCGGAGCTGGTGCTGCCGCCGGAGTCGTCGTCTCGGCCGGCTGATTCGATCGTCCGCACGCAGCCAGGGCGCACAGCAGCGCTGCAGCGGGGATCCGACGAGAGGTCATGCGGCCTCCTCTTCCTTTCGTGGACCGCTAGGCGGGCCCAAAAAGAGCATTGTCCTTCTGGTTATGTTACAAACCCGATCGCGGGAGGGACATATGATACGCGCCCGGCGAAATTCGCCACATTTTTCTCGAATTGCACTCACGGCCTCGCTGCTTGTGCCGTCGTTGGCCGGCAGTGCCGGCGTGGCCCTCGGTCAAACGCTCCTGGAGTACAGCGCGGAGGCGCGGTTCCAGCTCGATTTTCATGTGCCGGATGCGGCGCTCAATGCCATGTTACCGCCCGGATTCACGCCGAACGTTGCGACGCAGGGGGCCGCGAAGGACGCGAACATCCGGGTAATTTTCATCGATCGCATGACGATCAACGGCGCCGACGGGAAGCCGGTGGGAAAGGGGTCCAGCCGTCTGGTTTACCTTGCCGCGCCCGTCAAGGATCCGAGCGGCGCCAATACGCAACTGGTGGTCGGTGGTCTTACCGATGATCCTGCGGATGCGCCGGGCCCATTCGGCAACTACCTGCTCGCCACCACCCACACGATGCAGCGTTCAACAAACAGCGCGGGGACGGGTCCCGTCATCGATTCGCAGGACTGGGTATTTCAAGCTGGCAGCGGCGAGCGTCTCGAGCTGCACATCAAGTACGAGCATGGCGTCGGGAACAAGGGCGCCCCAGCCGATGTGAAGTTCTACTCGGCGAAAAATCCGTCGGTCGCTCAGGTTTCGCGTCAGGAGCAGGTGCTCGATATTCTCCGCAACGCCACGACGAATCCGCCGGATCGTGTGAAGGAGTTTTCCTTCAAAGGCTCGGGTGGCAGCTACGCGAAGCTGTTCGACGGGACCGAGCGCGTCTTGAGCTGGGACAACATCGTCTGGCTCAACCGATCCGTGATGCAGCCGTAGGCGCCTGTGGCAGCGCGCCATCGAGCTATGGCACTATCTTCAGTCTGTAACCGGTTGCACATTTCGAGGAGATTGCCGATGAGCGGATGGAATGGAACGCGGCGCGAGTTCGGTCAGATCACGCTTGGCGGCCTCGCCGCCGCGATGGCCGGCACCAGGCTGCTGGCGATTGACTCCACGATCGGTGGCGTCAAGGTTGGCGCCATCAGCTACTGCTTCCGCAGCATCCCCCGTCCAGCCAACGGCGATTACATGGACACGATGATCGACGCGTTCAAGCAGGTGGGCCTTGGCATCTGCGAGCTCGAGTCCTCACGCGTCGAGCCGGAGCCGGCGATTCCAGGCGGCGGCCGCATTCCGGCCAATATCACCCCCGAGTACACGAAGCGCCGCGAAGAACTCCGTCAGTGGCGGCTCACGGTCCCGATGGATCGGTTCAAGGAAATCAAGGCGAAGTACGACAAGGCCGGCATCGAGCTGATTGGCTATGTGATGACGTTCTCCGAAGACTTCACCGACGAGGAGATCGATCGCACGTTCCTTGCCGCAAAGACGCTGGGCGTGAAAATCATCGGCACCAATCAGACGCGCGTCCCGATGGGTAAACGCCTCGCGCCATTCGGGGATAAGTACGACATGGTCCTCGGGTGGCACAACCACGCGATGGTTGACGATCCAACTGAAGTCGCCTCAGTGGACAGCTTCAAGAACCTGTTTTCGATGTCCAAGCGTTTCAAGGCGAACCTCGACATCGGCCATTTCGTCGCGGGCAACAACGATCCGGTCGCGTTCATCAAGCAGTACGGAAAAGATCGCATCTCGCATCTGCACCTCAAAGACCGCCGACGAAACAACGGTCCAAACCAGCCATGGGGACAGGGCGAGACACCCGTCGCCGACGCTTTGCGACTCTTGCAGAAAGAGAAGTATCCGATTTACGCGGTCATCGAATACGAGTACATGGGCCAGGCGCCGGCGATTCAGGAAGTGAAGAACTGCGTCCAGTTCATTCGCGACACGCTCACACGCACGTAGACGCGGACCGTTCCGCCTCCGCAAAGCTACGGCGGACCCGCCGAAGCCTCGGCGAAGGCGGGCAGGTCCGCCTTAGGGCGCTAACGACCCAAGGTACGCGGCGACGTCGATCATCTCGCGCAGCGTCATTTGTATCGCGATCGGTTTCATCAGCTCGGCGCCTGCGCCGCTGCGGGCGCCGCTGTGGAAGTCGTAGAGCTGGCGCACGATGTAGGTTGGCGAGCGCCCGGTCAGCGGCGGCACCGGCTGCGTGCTGTCGGGCGCGTGCGCCGCTCCCCGTAGATCGTTGCCGTGACACTGCGTGCAGGCGACCGCTTTGCCGGTCGTCGCCACCTTGCCGTTGACGACCGTGCCTCCGCCCGTTGCAACGAAGTCTTTGCCTCGTTTCACAGCGCCGACGGGAACGTAGGCAACGAACCCTGCATGTGAGTCGTAGAGCCGCGTGCGCTCGCGGTCCTGTGGCACTTCGACCACGCGTTCGCCAAGCGTCTCGAGTTCTTCGGGAGCACGTTGAATGCGCAATCCGCCTTCCACGATCTCCGTTCGCGGAGCCATCGTGCCCTCGACGACTTTGATCCACGGGCGGCGTCGCAGCTTGCTGTAGTAGTTCACAGCCGCCCGTGTTTCTTCCGCGGTCATCGCTCTCGTGATCGTCGCCATGATGGAGTTGCCGACCGACGCATGGCGCGCGCCCGTCTTAAAGTCTGCTAGCTGCCTCGTCATGTAGTCGGCCGACAGGCCGGCGAGGCTGGATGACTGTGGGTGGCCGAGCCCGTTCGGCAGGTGGCACCACGAACAGGCGCGCACGTCCGGCTTGCGACCGGTCGCGACCGGCACCTGAGGCATCGGCGGATGATCGCCGGGGTACCAGTCGGCCGGTCCGAACGAGTCTTCGATCTGGCTGAACGTGTACGCACGCGAACTGCCCGTCAGACGCTTCGGCTGGCCGTCATCGGGGTACGGCTTTCCCTTTTCGCCTGCACCAAACGCCCACTGCGGCGGATCGAACGACGCGGAATGTACGGTCGCGATGACCATGACCGAAGCGAGGACGCACCACAGCGGACGGGCGAGACGTGACATGCTTGCGTAGCGTAGACGCCTCCGTTACGATATGCAACCGGTTACATTCGAACGAGGAGCACTTGCCATGCACGTCAAGGTATTTGTGGCACCCGCGGCGCTCATGTTGATGGTGGGCGCTCTCACGACCGTCAGCGCACAACGCAGTGCGGCAGACGGCGCGCGTGCACTCGAGGGCGGATGGGTCCGGCTCGACACGAGCGGATCGGGAAGTTTTGGCGGCCTGACCGCCAACTTCACTCGCGCGGCCCTGACACCGGAAGGGGCGGCGAAGATCAAGCCGCAGAGGGATCCTGATGATGTCGATCCCGACAATCGGCCGCACAAAGCGGGCGAGCCCTATATCGTCACGCAGGGACGCTGCGGCGGCTTCGGACCCGGCGGGGTCGAACCGAATTCGGCGGCGCTCTTCATCATCCCCACCCGCGATGAGGTGCTCCTCACGCGCGAAGGGCCGGGGGCACGGCACATCTTCACCGACGGGCGAGAGCATCCACCGCTGTCACGGATCTCGTCGGCCGGCCTCGGACATTCGACCGCGACATGGGACAACGGCGATCTGGTGATCGACACGGTCGGATTGAACGAAGGAGGAGTTACCGCGGGCGGGTGGCGTACCCCTGAAACGCACCTGACCGAGCGCTATCACGTCGCCGACGACGGGATGCGCATGCGGATCACGTTCACATGGACCGACCCGAAAATCTACGCGCGGCCGCACAGTTACTTCTTCGACTTCGAGCGAATTCCCGCCGATGGCTACGCGTTCGAGAACTGGTGCGATTCAGGCGATCCGCTGCAACGGCAGTCCGTGGTTCCTCCGGAGCAACTTCCCTAAGGCTCAATGCGCAATGCGGAATGCTCAAGGCCCAATGTCAATGTGCAATGGTGAAAGTTGAAATCAATGAAAGCAGGGATCTTCGTCGCCACATTCGTCGCAGCGCTGACAGGCGTCGCGGGTGCGCAGGCACCAAACGCGAGAGATATCTCGGGATATTGGGAACTGACGTACATGGACAGTCAGCATGTCCCGCGTGCGCAGTTGTCGCCCCGTGTGACGCGAGCAGTGCTCGACGCGCAGACGCAGAAAGATTTCAAGGCCGTGCGCTGGTGCAACATTCTCGGGATGCCGGCGATCATGGCGTCGCCACGGCCGCTCGACATCCGTCAGACCGAGAAGACAGTTGTCATTGCCGCTGAAGTCAATGCCGCGACGCGCTACATCTACCTGAATCGCGCGGCACATATCAGCAGGGACGTCTTCGACCCGACGACCAACGGCGATTCGATCGCGAAGTGGGAGGGCGACACGCTGGTGGTCGATACGATCGGGTTCGATCCCAACAAGGGCGTCACGGCGATTCCTGGTGGGGGATTCAGGACGGCGAACACCCATCTCGTCGAGCGTTATCGGCTCTTGAACAACGGCTCGCTCTTGTCGGTCAGGTTCACCTGGACAGACCCCGGCGTATTCCGTACGCCGCACACGTACGAGTTCCGGTACTCGCGCCTGCCTCGCGACTACGAGGCGCGGCTGCCGCTCAACTGCGATCCGTTCGACGAGACGCGTACCGCATTTCTCACCGCGCGCCCATGAGCGGACGCACGCGCGGCCGTGCGACAACGGCCTCAGTCGCGGTTGCAAGAAGTTCCTCGATGACGACGGTTACCCTGCGATCGCACCGCCGTGGGGAACATTGAACGCCATCAATCTGAACACCGGTCCGGTCGTTACTGCCGGCGGCCTCGTCTTCATCGGTGCGACCAACTTCGAATCGCAAGTTCCACGGTTTTGCAGCCGCACCGGTGAGCTGCTGTGGGACATACTGCTGCCGTATTCAGGCAACGCCACGCCGATCACCTATGAGGCCGGCGGACGGCAGTTCGTCGTGATTGCGGCCGGTGGCGGTCGCAATCGTCCAGGCACTCCGCAAGTCTCTGGCGGTACCTACGTCGCATTCGCGCTGCCGCAGTAAGGAGGTCCGATGGATCTGACACGACGTGATTTCGGCAAGGTTCTCATTGCAGGGGTCTCCGAGCTTGTGCTGTTGCAGGTGGCACGCGACGCGCGCGCACAGGTACATCCGACGTCGAATCGCTCGTTGATTAACGGCGTTCAGTTCGGGCTGCAGCCGTTCTGTTATCACGACCTTGCGATGACACGGGAAAACC
>DASTZI010000320.1:0-3027 GCA_035764385.1 Vicinamibacterales bacterium | reverse complement strand
GGTGAGCTGGCCCATGGTCGCGACGCGGCTCGCATGCGCCAGTTCGGTTTGCATCTCACGGTAGCGCCGCTCGTTTTCCCGTGCTTCGGCTTCGGCACGCTTGCGATCGGTGATGTCACGGCACACGTTGCCGACATTCACCGGCTGTCCGGTCTCCGGATCGTCGATTCGAAATGCCGAATAGAGCACGGGAATCGGCGCTCCGGTCTTGAAGTGGCGAAAGCGCATCTCGCCCGACCAGGAACCCTTTTCGAGCACGGTCGGCCAGAGCATTTCGTTCACGAACCGGCGGTCCTCGGGGAAGATGTAATGAATTCCGCGCCTGGTCCTCGCTTCCTCCCAGCTGTCGAAGCCGACCATTCTCAGCCCCGCCTTGTTCAGGTAGATCGGCGTTCCTCCGCTCAGGTTGGAAATCGCCATGAGGTCGGCAGCTTGCTCGACCAACGACGCCAAGCGGCGGCGCTCGGCCACTTCCCGACGCAGACCCTCGTTCGCCTGCGTGAGTTCCTCGGTGCGCTCCCTGACAACCAGCTCGAGCCGCTCGCCGGCTACCTTCAGAGCCTGCTCCGCACGGTCGCGCAGCCTGGAAAGCAGTTCGGCGGCCAGGGCGGACATGATAAGGGCCACGAGCGTCGGTACTTCGCGCGCAATCAGAACGGGATCCGAGACATCGTGAAAAAACAGGTGAAGCGTCACCGCAGAGACGATGAGCGAGACGAGGCCGGGGCCGCGTCCGAAGAACCAGATGCTGACGAAGGTTGCCGCGTAGAAGGCAAAGAAGGTCGGACTCTCGGTCGTATAGCGAACGATCAGGGTCAATCCGAGCGCGCCCCCTACTGTGAGCGCAGCCAGGAAGTAGTGTCCCAGCGCGACGACAGCCGTTTTAAGCGGTCCGACCGCGCGCGGGTCGGGCGGAATGGCATTCGGCATCGTCTGCTCCATAACGACGCTCAGGCAGCGGCATCTTCGCACACGCGGTACCGACGCGACTACGGATAGGATACTAGGAATAGGATCATGTGGCTGGTTGGGGGCTGCATCTGCCGTTCGACGGCGACCAGCGCGTGGCTGACGATGATCGACCCGCCCGAACAACCCGGCCGCTCAGCCGATTGTTTCATTCACGCCGGCCGGGATCGCTCGCTCGTCATCCGCGCCAAGCAGGGAATTTACTACTTGCATTGATCGGGCCGCCGGTGTTGCTCGCCACGACAGGGTGATCTTCATCGACCGCCAGCTCGTTACGGTCACCAGTTTTCCAGTCGATGGGTCTAGCGAAGCGGGACCTCCTATTCTTACGCAAGCTGATCCGAATGAATATATTGGTTTGGCCGCTGATGCGTAGGTTCAAGCTGCGTACTTGCGACCTGTCGATCTCGCGGAAACGCGGGTCAAACCACGGCAATTAGGTGCAGGCGTGGATTTGCCAGGGCCGATAACCACGGTGCCGGAACGTAAGGCTCCAGCCCGGCAACAGCGTTACGAACCGTCTTGCGGCGCCGGTACCGTGAATTGAAAAATCGCGCCACTGGGCACGTTTGCGCTCGCCCACAATCGTCCGCCGTGCGCCTCGATGATCCGCCGGCTGATTGACAGGCCCATACCGGTGCCTTGCGGCTTCGTCGTGAAGAACGTCTCGAAGATGCGTTCGTTTTCGTGCGGGCTGAGCCCGACGCCGCAATCCCGTACCGAAATCAGGAACTCACCGTCTTCGGTCCTGCCGGAGGTGACGGTCAGCTCATCGCCACGATCTCTCATCGCCTCGACGCCATTGAGCATGAGATTCATCAGAACCTGCTGTAACTGTACGCGATCCGCCGTGATCGGCGGGAGCCCCGGGTCGAGCTCGGTGCGGATCGAAACGGAGCTACGCGCGCCTGCCTCGCCGAGCAACGACGCCATTTCGCGAACGACTTCGTTCAGGTCGACCGATTCACTTTGCGGCGCATCTCGCCGGTAGAGCGAGCGAACCCGGTCGATGATGGCGGCGGCACGCGTCACGTCGTCGACCATTTTCGAGGCAGCATCGACGGCTTCGCTCAGGTCGGGCACATCGCGACGCAGCCATCGCGCGCAAGTCCGTGCGTTGAGCACGGCGGCGGCCATCGGCTGCTTTATTTCGTGTGCCAGCGAGGCAGCCAGCTCCCCCATGATGCTCACGCGGTTCATGCGCGCGAGATCCGCCTCCAGTTGCCGCAGTCTCTCGCGCTCCTGTTGCGTGCGCTCGCGTTCGGTGATGTCTCGTACGAAGGAAATCGCCAAGCGCCGGCTGTCTTGCCGGAATTCCCGCACCCGAACCTCGGCCGGAAACTGAGTACCGTCTTTTCTACGGTACCGAGTCTCAAACGTTACGACTTCTCCCGAAGCCAGGCGCTCCCCGATAAGCTGCATGTGTGCCGTATCCGCCCTTGGATCGAATGCAGTCAACGCCACGCCGACGAGTTCATCCCGGCTGTAGCCCAAGCTTTCGCAAGCGTGACGGTTCACGTCGAGGATGGTGCCGTCCTCGCCATGCAGTATGAACGCGTCCGTCGCGTGGTCCACGAACGTGCGGAAGCGCGCCTCGCTCCCACGCAGCTCCTCCTCCATGCGTTTGCGTTCGGTTACGTCTACGTTGGTGCCTACGTATTCAAACACTTTCCCGGCTTCATCGAGGATGGGATGCCCGGTCACATGGATGTGCTTCATCTTGCCGTCGGGCAATACGGCCCTGTATTCTTCGGCGAAAGCGCTTCTCGCGCGCACCGCCTCGCTGCAGACTTGCCGCACCCTGTTGCGGTCTTCCGGCACGAGGCGATCCCAGATCTTCTCGCTCGGCAGATCCTCCTCCGGATCAAGGGCAAACATCCGGAACAATTCATCCGAACAGTAGAGCATCTTCTCGGTTCTCGCGTCCCAGGCCCAGCTGCCGGTCCGTGTCAGCTTCTGCGCTTCGGCCAGGTAAGTTTCGCTGCGCCGCAGCTTTTCCTCGGCTCGCTTGCGATCTTCGATGTCCGTCAGCGTGCCGTACCATTTCCGGATTCTGCC
>DASTZI010000319.1:0-21842 GCA_035764385.1 Vicinamibacterales bacterium | reverse complement strand
AGTGGGAAGATGCCACCGAACACGCAACCTTCGAACTGCCGACAGCATCAAACCGCACGAAGCGGCGGCGAACCCTACCACCCGTCGCGACGCCGCCATAAGGACGGCAAACACACGAACAAGGAATGCGATCGTCAGGGCGACAATCCGACGACGAGCGGTATCAACAACACGCGCTGGCGGATCCGGAACGGGCGCCTGGCTTTCAGAGAGGAAGTTCGGAATCTCGATCGCAGAGGGGCTCCTCTGGGTTTCAGAGGGGAAGAGTCCAAGCGGATCTTCCGGCGAGTCTGTACTCTCAGAAGCGAAGTCGGTCTCGGGAGGTAGCGGCATACGCGGTGGAGCGCGGGACGATCGCACAAGTTGCGCCTTCGCACTCGTTCCACACGCCTTGAAGAAATCGTACGCCTTCAGGCGCGAAGCATCCTGGAAGGCGGCTTAATTCAACCCGAGCCGTGTGATCTCAGGACGCCTGATGCGTGTCAGAAATCCGCGCCATCGCGTCCAGCAGCGTGGGCACATCGACAGGTTTGGCGAAGAAGGCATCGAACCCCGCCGCGCGTGCAGCCGCCTTGTCCTGCTCCCGCCCGTAGCCGGTCACGGCGATCAAGCGTATCCACGCGCCGCCCGGCAGCGCACGCAGCGCGCGCGCGAGATCGAAGCCGTTGATATCGGGCAGACCAATATCGAGAACGGCAACGCTGGGCTGGACTGCCATCGCAAGGTCCATTGCCTGTTTCGCGGTACCCGCCCCCACCGCTTCGATGTCTGCCTGCTTGAGCGCGTCGAGCAACATCTCGAGCGCGTCATGATTGTCATCGACGACGAGCACGCGGCCAGCACGCGGACCCGACACGACTGCGGATGGCACATCGGTGCTGGAACGCAGTGCCGATGAGGTCGCGGCCGGCAGACGGACGACGAACGTGCTTCCCTGCTTCGCGCCGCCGCTCGAGACTTCGATTGTTCCTCCGTGCCGCTCGACCAGCATTCGCGCGACGGCGAGCCCCAGGCCCAGGCCGCCTTGCCGGCGATCGAGGCCGCGTTCGCCCTGCACGAACAGATCGAACACGCGCGGCACGAGTTCGGGCGGTATGCCGCTGCCGTTGTCCCGGCACTCGAGCACGACGTCGCCGTATTCCTGTCGCGCGGCAACGACGACCCGGCCATGTGGCTCGGTGTACTTCGCCGCGTTCGAAAGCAGATTCGAGATGACCTGCGCGATGCGGATGCGATCGCCGTCGACGATGAAGCCCTGCGGCACGTCGACGACGAGCTCGTGATGCTTCTCGGTGACAATCGGCGACGTCATTTCCACCGCGCGGCTCACCGCCTCGGCGAGGTCGAAGGGTTCACGCCGCAGCTCGATCGCGCCGCGGCGAAGTCTGGATACGTCGAGCAAGTCGTCGACGAGGCGCGCCATGTGCCGGATCTGGCGTTCGATGACCTCGCGCTCGCGGCTGTTCTCGCCGCGCTGTTTCATCAGGTGTACTGCCGTCAGCGCTGGCGCGAGCGGGTTCCGCAGCTCGTGACCGAGCAGTGCGAGGAATTCATCTTTGGCGCGGTCCGCGGCTTCCGCTTCCGCCCGCGCAGCATCGGCGCGTGCCACCTGTTCATCCCGTTCGCGCTGCCTCGTTTCGATCAATTCGAAGGAGCCCAGCAGCCCATTCTGGAGACGCTGCAGTTCGGTGATACCCGAGCGGACAGGTGACGGGCGGAGGCCGACGCTGATGGCATCGGCATCCTCGGCGGCCTGTGCGATCTCGCGCGAAATCTGCCGCGACAGCACATACGTTCCGCCGCCGCCGATCGAGAGCAGCAGCAGCGTCATCGCCATCAGCGCGACCATCGACTGACGGAACGCTGCGTCGACGATGCCAACAGGCACGCCCACCCCGGCGACCCATTGCGATATCGGTGCGCGGCTGTATGCGCCGTACACCGCCGTTCCGTCCAGTGCGATGTCGCGATACACGCCCTCCGGCATGTCCTGGTATCGCGCGAGGAATGCGGCGGTTCCCTTCTCGCCAACGTAGCGGCCCGGCTCGCGCGAGCGCGCGACGACAACTCCGTTTGTGTCAACCACGCCTCGGGCCCATTCGTCCGGAAAAGGCGCCTGCTGCCGCAGGACGGCGGAGAAACGCTCAGAGGTGATCCACGCGGAGAGCACGTAGACGACCTGACCGTCATGCAGCACAGGGACCCGAACGAGGAAGCCGCGTTGCTCCGACATCTTGCCGACATGGAGAGTGCCAATCGCGGGCGCTCTGGTCCGCACTGCACGATCGAAGCTGTCGAGATCGACGACTTCAGGGAGCGGATCGCCGACTGGCCTGGTGGTGTTGACGATCTGATGGCGATCAGGGGTTGTGAGACTGACGGCGGCCCACGTGGGCTGCGTGGCCATCACGCGCTCTGCCTGGCCGCGAAATTCCGCCAGCTGCGGACTCGCGAGCCGATCGGATTCGGCGAGGCCCTGCAGGGCTCGGATTGTTCCCTGCAACTCGGCGTCGACGACGGCAGCACCCGCGCGGGCGGCCTCGAGCAGCCGGCGCTCGGCTTCGACGCGGTTATCGCTGATGACGCGCGAAACGAGTATCGCGCCCACCAACATCACCGGCAGCGCCGTCGCGATCACGAGAAAAAGCAGATGGGTCCGTAGCGAGAAGATCCGAACCGGGCCCGGCATGGAGGGACACCTTACCACCTCTCGCATGGCTGCCGGGCCGCCGCACCTGTGCTGAAGAAGGCACACCTGCACCGGACTAAAAACGCAACAGCTTGTGAATATCTGAGGCGAACGGGCGTTCAATTCTTTCAGGCAAAGCCCCAAGCCTCGGCATTTCAATTGCAGACCTCAACAGCGTGCGCCGGTAATCGCCAGCGCCAGGCGGCACAGGCTGGAGACGACTCCATGGTGAAGACCTTCTGCTCGAGCGGCGAAAGCGAAGCGGTAAAAGGCGCTGTCCATGCGCTCGGTGGTGTGCTCGCGGCCTCGATGGCCGCCTACAACATCGCCGCCTGGTGTTACCGGCGCGAAACACACCTCGGCATCAACGCCATCGTCTACACCCTGGCGATCGTCTGGGAGGTTAAACAGACCGTTCACCATCTGGAACGCTGCGAGCTCGTCAAACCGGAAGCTCCACGAGCGGCCTGAACGCGTCACAAACTGAGAAACGCCGTGCTCTAATTCGGATTCGTGATTGCTGCGGCCGCCCGCGTACACGCGCCAGCGCGCGGTCTTTCGTCCGTACCCCATCGGAAACACCTCATCTTCGTGACGGCGGTAGCCGCCGTCGGCATTGGATGGCTCGTCGCCTCGCTCCCGCCTGAAGGGTTCTACAGCGGTGATTCCGGACTGAAGCTGATCGCCGCCCGTAACGCGATTACCCATGCGAGACGTCCTCTCGCCGTCGATCTGCCTGCGAGCGGCGGTCGCCCGCTCCCGTACGTCGATCCGATGGTGCGGCTTCACGAGGGTCACGGCGACATCCTGCAGTCGCCCGTATTTCCGGTGATCTCGGCGCCTGCGATCGCCGCATTCGGGTTGCGCGGCGCGTACATCCTTCCGGCAATCGCGTTTGTCGTGCTGTTGCCCCTACTCGACATGATTCGACGGCACGCGACCCCCGATACCTCCTTCGCGCTGCTCGCCTGGATCGCCGTGGCGGCCAATCCGCTGTTCTTCTACTCGCTCGAGTTCTGGGAGCATTCAGTCGCCGTGGCCTTCATCGCTGCCAGCGTGGCGGCGGCCTTCATCGGTGGACGATTGACGGGGACCGGCGAGGATCATCGGTCGGGTCCGGCTTCAGCCGGACCAACGGCCGCATGGTGGCTCGTCTCGAGCGGCGCGCTCGCCGCTCTTGCCGCGTTGCTGCGGCCCGAGGCTGCATGGGCCATGGCTGGCCTCGGGGTGACCCTGAGCCTGTCGAAGGGTCAGGTCCGCGCCATGATCGCATTCGGATGCGGCATGGCGGCGGTGATCATTCCGTTCGCAATCGCGAATGTTGCGCACGACGGAACGCTTCTTGGGCCCCATGCGTCCGCCAATCTCGCTCCACTTACACACGACTACCTTGCGGCCCGTGTGCAGCGACTCGATGCGTGGTTCCGGCCCCAGTCACTCGTCGTGCTCGCGGGTCTGCTGCTCGTGGCGACTGCCTGGATTGCTGGAATCTTCAACGTGGACGTCCGAGTGCGGCAAGCCGTCGCACTTGCCGGCGTCGTCGTGATCGCCGCGGCGGCAGGTCAGCGGCTGCTGCCACGTGATTCGTTCTGGCAGGTGTTCCCGCTGTCCCTCCTGGCGTTGGTGCCGACCGGTCAGATGCCACGACCTGTTCGTCGTTTGTACGTGATCGCGCTGGTGACTCTGGCGGGTATTGTCATGACAGCCACGCACGATGGGGGAGCTCAATGGGGGGCGCGACTTCTCCTTGTGAGTGCGCCGCCTCTCATGGTGCTGACTGCACGGGGCGCCACGCAGGCCATGGGTGCCGGACGCTGGCAGGTCACACGCGTGGCCCTCGTCCTTCTCACGTTGATTGCGGGGCTGGCCACGAGCCGATCGGCGTATCAGGAACTCCGAAGCACGAAGCGTGAGTACGCGCGCCTCGTGCAGACGACGGCGTCGTTGACGGCTCCCGGGGACATCATCGTTACCAATGTGTGGTGGTTCGATCAGATTGCCGCATCGCTGTATGGCAGCCGCGTCTTCCTGTACACCGCGGATGGCGCGTCGGCGTCCAGCGCGCTGGACGATCTCTCCAGGGCGAACGTCCACCGCCTGGAGCTCGCGTGGACGTCGGACGCAGACACGGCGCTCGATGACGTCGTGCGCGGCTCGTGCTTCCGCATCGTCGGCGTCCGTGATGTTCCGGAGCACCGGCTGCGCCTTGCCTCCGCGCGGTGCGGAGCCGAGTGAAGCCTCTCGTGGTTTAATTCGGATCCGTGACTCCGCTCGACGACATCTTCGTACTCGATCTCTCGCGCATTCTCTCCGGACCGTTCTGCACGATGATGCTCGGCGACATGGGCGCCACCGTCGTCAAGGTCGAGCCGCCTCCGCGCGGCGACGACACGCGCCTCTGGGGACCGCCGTTCGTCAACGGCATCAGCACGTATTTCCTGTCGATCAACCGCAACAAGCGCAGCATCGGTCTGAACCTGAAGTCGCCGCAGGGACAGGAGGTGTTGTGGAAGCTCGTCGACCGCGCCGACGTACTGGTCGAGAACTTCCGTCCTGGCGTGCTCGACAAACTCGGATTCGGCTACGACGCGGTGTCGGCGCGCAATCCGCGCATCATCTACGCATCGATCTCGGGCTACGGCCAGACGGGCCCATACAGAAATCGTCCCGGTTACGACGTGGTCGCTCAGGGCGAGTCTGGCGTCGTCGACCTGACCGGCGAACCGGATCGGCAACCGGTGAAAGTCGGCGCATCGATCGCCGATATCGTCGCGGGCCTCTATGCCTATCAGGGGATTCTGCTGGCGATGCTCGCGCGCCACCGGACGAACAAAGGCCAACGTGTCGACGTCGCACTCCTCGATGGCTTGATCTCGACGCTCACGTATCAGGCTGAGAGTTACTTCGCAACCGGTAAGTCGCCGAAGCGCCTCGGCACGCGACACCCCTCGATTGTTCCCTACGAAACGTTCGAGACCAAAGACGGCTTCGTCAACATCGGCGCGGCCAACGAGAAGCAGTGGCAGAACCTTTGCCGCGCGCTCGGCTTTCCCGACCTCGCGTTCGACCCGCGCTTCAACACGATGGCCGGACGCATCAGCAACTACGGCGAGCTGCGCGCGATTCTCGATGGCGAGCTGCGGAAGCTGACTCGCGTCGAGGCGTCGGAGCTGCTTGCAAAGTACGAGCTGCCAGTCGGTCCAATCAACACCGTCGCGGAGGTGCTCGAGGATCCGCACGTCCACGCCCGCGAGATGGTGAAGGAGCTCACGCACCCGGAGTACGGGCCGCTGCGCTACCTCGGCATCCCGGTGAAGCTCTCAGACACGCCCGGCGAGCTGCAGGGTCCGCCGCCGCGGTTTGGTGAGCACAATCGCGGGCTGCTGACGGAGCTGGGCTATGACGACCGCGCGATCGATCAGCTGGTCGTGAGCAATGTGATCGCGGAAGCGGAACCGGCTGTCGCCCACCATGATCCGGCTAAAGCCGGACCCCACAGCTAAGCGGTGGGGTCCGCCTTCAGGCGAACCTAACGAGTCGAGCGCTCCGCGTGCAGCGGAATCGCCGGCCCCGGCTTCGGACCTGTGTACTTCAGGATGTAAATCCCGGCGTGACGATCTGACAGATAAATGTAGCCGCGGGTGTCGACGAGCACGTCAGCGGAATCCGTGACCCACTTCGCGGGCGGCGGCGGAGCGCCTGCGCCGCGTGGCGGATCAGGCGGGATGAAATAGCCAATCTCCTTCGGCTGCCGCGCGTCGGCGATGTCGTAGACGTGCAAGCCCGCGTTCACCCACGTCATGTAGACGATGTTGTCGGCGTGATCCACGAACGGGTTGTGGAACAGCATGTTGACGTTGTGCGCGCCGAAGCCGTTGCTCTTGTCGCAGAAGTGTTTGTACGGCGCACCCGGCGGCGGCACGGGCGGCGGGAAGTACGACACGACCTTCGGGTTCTTCGGGTCCGCGACATCAACGAGCGATGCCTGACTCGGCCCGTCCTCGCAGTTCGCCTCTGAGTTCGTCTCGACGATCTTTCGCGACGGGTATGGCAGCGCCGTGTGAACGGCGAACAGTCCGTGGAACGGCGGATCGAAGGTGAGCTCGCTGATCTCCTTCGGATGCTTGATGTCGCTGATATCGAGCATCACGAACTTCGTCCCGAACGGCAAATAGGCAGTGTTGCCGACGACGATGGGCGGCCCGTGCAGCCCGTGGCCGTGCGGGTATGCAGTGTTCTGCGCGTTCGGATCCTTCAGCTTCAGCTCCGGCAGCCCCCACCGCGATACCTCCACCGGGTGCGCCGGATCCGAAATATCGACGATGACGTAGATCTGTCCGAAGTAGCCTCTGACGGCGGCAGCCGTGTGGACGTAGCGTCCGCCGAAATACGCGTTCCGGTGCGTTCCGAGGCCGCCGGTCTTCCACTGGCCGAGGCGCATCGGGTTCACTGGATCCTTGAGGCTCCAGATCACGATCCCGTCGTCCCATGGCGCATTCGGATCGGTGTCACCACCCATCTGCGACCGCTCGGCCGCGGTGATGAGCTTTCCGTCAGCGATGTCGAGCTCGCCGCTGCGCGTGTTCTTCGGACCGGGAATCCAGTTGAGGATCTTAGGATTGGCCGGATCGGTGACCTCGAGGATGGTCCAGCCGCGGTCAGTCTGCGCGCCGGCATACATGTACCAACGACCGTTCACCTGCTGGATGTCGATCTTGAACGGGAGATGGCCGTTCAGATTGGTGAAGCCAACGTATTCGAAGTTCTGTGCGTAGGAGCCTTGCGGAAGTGGCCTTGCTGGGGGGCGTGTCTGCGCCTGAATCGCAATCGCGGCGACAGTTAGGCCACAGAGGCACAGAGACACAGAGAAATGTCTTGGACTTTTCTTCCTCTGTGCCTCTGTGTCTCTGTGGCCCGTCATCGCGAACCAACTTTCTACTTAATCAGTCGTGTGGTCGTGGGTCTTCCGAACTTCGCCGCATCGATGGCGACGTTTGGCCGAATTTCCTTCATCACCATCGTGACTTGATTCCGGGTCGAGGTCTTCATCACCTTGAACGGACGCTTCACGCCCGCGACATCCCGGAAGTCGCTGTAGTCGTACTGCGTCGCCACGGGCCCGACGAGCGTCTCGTTCCATCGCTGCAGGCGAACCAGCAGGCCGGAGTTGTCGAAGTAGAAGTTGACTGGTGCCTGGCCCTCGTTGGTGCCTCGAAGAATCTGAACCGGCTTGTCGTCGATGAGCCCCTTTGTGATCTCCCACTTCATAAAGGACTGCCGCAGTCTCGTCGGTCCGAGCGCGACGATGGCCTCGAGCCGTGCGCCCTCGAGGTTTCCTTTCGTCAGCGGAATCGTCGAAGGGAGCGCGGCGTTGATGCTCACCTCCCACGCATTCTGGCCGTCATACGCCCAGACGCTGTCACCCTCAGTACGATGCGCAACGGTCGTGTACTGGCCAGGCGCCTTCGCGAAAATCTCGACCGGCACTTCGGAAAGCCCCGTGTCCCAACCCGAGTACGTGCCCGTCGCCGTGAAGCTCGTCACCGCGTTGAGCCGCTGCGCTCCGCCGAGCGCCTCGATGTATTTCGCGAACACGCCATCGATCTGGCTCGCGTTGCTGCCACTGGCGACGATGAACTCCAGCGAGTTCGGGTTGTCCACTGGATCGCCATACTGGATCGACATGTTCGGTACGTTCTGCGGCACCGACGTGTTCGAGTGGCAGGTAAAGCAGCTCACCCGCTTCTGATTCCCGAAGAAGTTGCGGTTGATCGTGTTCATCATGCCGACCATGAACCGCGCCTTCTGGATCATGGGCGTCTCGATGGCGAACGCTTCGGGTTTTCCGTCCAGAATCTGCGGTGAGTGGCAGCCGGTGCAATCCTTCGAGGTGGCGGCCGCGAACATCCCCATCGTGTCGATGAACTCGTCGATCGGGATTCCCTTCAGGACGCGGATGTCCTTGAAGAAGGTCTCGGCCATCCGTGGCGCATCGGCGGGTGCGGGCGCCGGCGCGGCCTGACGCGCTGCCACCGCGACGCTCGTCGCGCACGCAAGGACCGCCGACAGCAATAGAACGCGCGGTATGTTCAATGTTGTGTGTGGTGGGGGTGTCTTTCACTCTCACGTGGCCACGAAGGCACGGAGACACGGAGGCTCGTAAAGGGTTGCACTCCGTGTTCGTCGTGTCTCCGCGGTTCGTGACTGTGAAGGCGTTACTTGTCGCCGCTCCCGTCGCCGTAGTCGTGCCAGAAGTCCATTTTGGTACCGTCGGGCAGCGTCCACGTCATCACGTATCCACCGTTCGAGCCATCGCGCGCCGGCGCGATCATCACGGTGTAGGTCTTTCCGATCGGGAACACACCGGCAGCCGAGATGCCATTCGCCTTGTACGCGCCCGGGCCCGAGCCTTGAAGCATCCAGGTCTCGACCTCGCCGGTCTTCTCGTTCTTGATGTCGATGTACCAGCGCACGTGCGGGTTCGTCCACTGGACGCGCTGCAGCACGCCGGAGATCGTCTTCGGCGTGTTCTTGTCGAACTCCGCCTGGCTCGCGTGATGCGCGAGCGCCGGAATGGCAATCGCAATGAACGCTGCGGCGATGACCGTTACGAGTGACTTACGCATCGAAACAACCTCCTGCTCGAATCAGCAGCGGCGGACCTGAAGGTCCGCCTCTACGTCCGGAGTACCTATCAACTCAACCCCTCTCCCGGCTGACCATCGGCCGGGGATTCATGATGCACGGCGGGTCCTCGTTATAAGGTCCGTTGGTGGTGTTGAGTTGGATCGGCCGCGGTCCAACCGTCCACGGTTCGGCGAGGACGTCAGGATCATACACGGTGTATCCGTAATAGAGCGTGTTCCCCTCGCGCCTGAACCGCTCGACTACGCGCATGTCGGTCGTGTGGAACCAGCCGGGCGCCGTTGCGACGTTCGCGAGCCATGTTTCGTCGTTGAAACCGACCGCCTCGACGACGAGGGTGTCCCCCTCCCAATGTCCGACCGAGTCGCCCAGGTAGGTCTGGTCTCGGTCGTCCTCTTTACCGTGTGGCCGGCCGTCGGTCGGCACCACTCGCCACACGTTGCGATTGTTGTACATGAGGATCACTTCGCTGGCCAGCTGCACGATCCGGATTGGGGCGCCGATGCGTGGCACGCCCACCGGCGCACACAGAAACGCCGTGTCCAGATAGTTGCCGTGCATATCGAGGTACTGCACGCGGTCCCAGAACTCCGGCTTGTAGAGCGGCGGGTTCATGTTGTCGCGGTAGCGATCGTTCATCCCCTGGTCGCGCTCGGCCCAGGTCGGGTTACCGTGCCGCGCAACGTAGTTGCGCGCGAAGATCTTCGTCGCTTTCGCTTTGGCTTCCTCGAGACTCTCGAACGTCACGCGCTTGCCGTCTTTGTCGAGCCCCTGGACCGGACCTGTTCCGATTGCACCGCCGGCTCCGCCGCCCCAGCGTCCATTGAGATCCGGATGGCCGTCAGCGGTGCGCGGCGTCTGCGGAGCAGCCGCGGCCGCCTGTCCAGCACCGCCGCCGCGGCCTCCCTGAGCCGCTGCTGGGATGGCGGGAGGAACTGTCGTTGCCGCCGACGCAGGGAATGCCGCTTTGACATTGGCGGGCACCGGCATGACGACGTATGGGTTGTAAGTATTGGTGCGCTGCGTCGTGAGGTCCGCGACGGTCATCCCGTTGCGCTTCTCGGTAATGCGACGCGGGAAGAACACGTCGCTCCGATAATCCGGTTCGTTGAGCTCCTGGTAATCGGAATACGTGACCTCTTCGACGGTGTTACCGACGCGGATCTCGACGCGATCGATCCAGTAGCTCAGTTGATACTTCTCGCCGCTATCCATCGTCAGCTCAATCGCGTCGGTCGTGTTGAGCGCCACCCGCGCCGTTCCGGTGAGCGGGGCCGGCAGCGGATACGACAAATACAGCACGCCACCTTCGAGAGTCGTCCTTGCTTTGTCGCCGGCGATGGCGGCCGCCTTGTAGACCGAGAACGGCACGGCCCACAGTCGCATCAGGCGATCGTTGACCGCGTCCGGCTTCGGCGTGGCGCCCGTGCCGGGCGTCGCCTCATCCCACGCCATCGCGTTGGCAATCACCTGCACGACGCGCGCGCCGGGTTTGCCGTCTGCCTGCGCGCAGGCGAAGTCGATCCGCATCGCGGGAACGCTGTAGCGAAGCTGGCCGCGGAAGTTCGCCAGCGTGCACGGCTGGCCGCCAGCGGTCAGCGTGCCTGTCGCTTTGAAATCCAGCGTCAGAATCGTGTCGCGCTCGTCGGTGTCACGCAGCATACCGAGCGCATCGCCGATCCGGTAGAGCGTGTCCTTGACGCTCGGCGCGGTCGTGAGCGGCGGGTTCTTCAAGGTCCTCCGGCTCTTCGCCGCGTCGAGGCTCGGTTGAAATGTCTTGGGAATGCCGACGTACTGCGCGTGGGCGTATCCAGTCATCGCGCCCAGCACAAGAACGACGGCGGTGGCGATCGTGCGCATGGAACTTCTCATCTTTGTCCTTCCCGCGTTCAGAACTGAACCCTGAAGCCGATTTGCAGCGCCCGCGGACCGTACGACACGTTGTTGTTGAAGGCCGGGAGCCCGTACGATGCGCTGCTCTCCTGCGTTGTATAGGAGCCGTAATTGGCGTGGTCGAACACGTTGAACAGCTCCAGCATCCCGTCGACTCCCGCGCGGCCGCCAAGATTCACGTGTTTCTGCAGCCGCATATCCAGTCGATGAATTGGCGAACCCACCAGATTATTGCGCGGCGCGATTGTGCCGGCCGAGCCCACCGCGGTGCTGGTGGTGCGGAACCGATTTTCGCCGCCGGCGGCCTGCCCGCGCGGATCGCCGCCAACCGATGTACTGAACCGCAGCCCGGATCCGTAGAAATATACGCCGCTTAGCTGCAATCCGTATGGCGCTTCCCAGATGCCGTTGAACACGGCGCGATGTCGCTGATCCGTCGCCGCCAGCGTGTATTCCCCGCCCATGTCCGCTGCCGTACTGAAACCAAGATCTCTGCGCTGCAGGTGCCCGTTCTCGATGTACCACTGCCAGGGCACATGCGTCGCATCCTTGAACTGCGACAGCGTGTATGTGACCGACGCCTGCAGATGGTTGAGCATCCGGCGCGTGAATGCGTTCTCCCATCCGTAGTAATTCGATCGGCCGTTATAGAGACTCATCTGCACCGGACCGAACTGCGAGAGCGGCCGGCGGCTCGCGTCGCTGTTGTTGTAGTTCACGCCCGTCGCCGGGTCGAAATTGAGATTGATGTTCGGGTCGAACTCCTCGTTTCGTCCACCCGTGTAGACGACGTTCGACTGAAACGACATCGACGTCCCAAACTGCCGCTCGACGCCGATGGACGCCTGGTGGCTGTACGGCATCTCCCACAAAGGACTGTTGATCTCGGGGATGAACTGCCGGACGATGCAGCCGGGCCGGTTGTTGTTCAAATCGCACGAGTTCGCGAGCACGGAACCGAAGGTCGGGGTCGCGCCATTGAACGGGTTGGTTGGAAAGTCCGCGCGGCCGTCGTAGGGAACCAGAGGCGACGCACCGATCTGGTAAAGGATCGTCTGGTGCGCTTCATCCTGCGTGCCCTGCGCGAAGAAGATGCCATAGCCGCCGCGAATCACCGTGCGATCGTTCAACGTGTAGGCGGCACCCACGCGTGGCGCGACATTGTTCTTGTCGCTCGCCTTCGGCCCCGGCAGAAACGGCGCCAGCTTCAACTCCTGCCCGACGTGGTTCTGATAGTCATAGCGAACGCCGAGATTCAACGTGAGACGTGACGACATCTTCCAGTCGTCCTGCATCCAGATGCCGAACGTATCCTGCGGAATCGTGCGGAAAAATCCTCTGATGTCGGTAAACGACGCCTCATAGCGCGTCGAGATCGGCGCCAGCGCGTTCAGGTTCCACGTCGAGGTGTCGTTCCACACGGGGAACGCCGCTCGTAGCAGCGCCGCGGAGTTGGCGGCGGACGCGCCCTGCGCAATCAGTCGAGGCGTGCAGAGGCTGCCGCATCCGACAAGGTTCGCCAGGTTGTAGATGTACTCGGCGCCGGTCTTGATGTCGTGGCGTCCGTGGGCGTCGAACGACGTGGTCAGATCGTCGCGCACCGAGGAGAGGTCCTGGTTGTGGTGCTGCACGACCGCGCCGGCCGCATAGCCGGTGAAGGTGACGCGCGGCGGCGCGCCCCAGCCGAACGACGGGATGTTGAGGATGTCAGGATTCGCGCCACCTTTGAAACCGGCAAGCGAATGGTTGTTACGGTTGAAGTTGCTGTAGCCGGCCTTCACCACGTTCACCATCCGGTTGCCCATCACGGTGGTCCAGGTGCCCTGCACCTGCTTGGTGAACCGCTGATTGTCGAACGCGGTCGACGGATGCGCGGTCGCACCGCCGCCGGACAGGTACTCCTGGTCGTAGCCGTTGCCGCGGATGGACACGCGGTTCCTGGGTGAGAACTCAACGTCGCCTTTCAACCCCCAGATGTACTGGGTACGCGGGGCGGGAATGTTCATGTTGAACGCCGCGAGGGCGCCGTTGGCGGCAAAGACGAGCACCTGCGGCTCGCGTTCGTACTCGTAGTTAGCGAAGAAGTGTGCGTGGTCCTTGATGATCGGACCGCCGAACGTCGTGCTGACCTGTTGATTCTGATAGGGCAACACAACGTTCTGCACCTTGTCTGCGGCGTTCAACTTTGCGTCGCGGAAGTACCCGCCGACCGCGCCGGAGAAGACGTTGGTGCCCGACTTCGTGATCGCGTTGGCAATCATCCCGGCGGAGCGCCCCTGCGTCGCGTCGAAGCGGTTGGTGATCACCTCGAATTCAGCGATCGAGTCGCGCGAGAAGCGCGGCTGGTCGTCGCCGATGCCGATGTAGTTGTTCGTCACCTGCTGGCCGTCGATGTTGATCTGCGAGTAGCCCTGGCGCAGCAGCGGCACGCCGCTCGACTGGTTCTGACGGCTCCCCGGCGCAAGCATCGCCAGATCCATCCAGTTACGGCCGTTGATCGGCAGCTCCTGCATCTGCTTCGGATCGATGTTGCCGGCGAGCACGGAGCTTTGCGTGTCGATGAGCGGCGCCTCGCCGGTCACGGTCACCGACTCCTGCACGGTCGATGGCGACAACTGCAGATCAACGGCGGCCGTCTGGCCGAGCAGCAGGGTCACACTGCGCACGACGGTCGCAAACCCCGCGAGTTCGACCGTGATCCGATAGCTGCCGGTGCGTACGGGCAGACGGAATGCGCCGACGCCATCGGTCACCGCCACAAAGGTATTGCCCGTCGCTTCGTGCAGGGCGGTCACCGTCACACCGGGGAGCACCCCGCCCGAGGTGTCCTTTACGGTTCCGGAAAGGGTTGCGTCCTGCGCATACGACGTCGCAGGGACGATCAGGAGCACGGCGATCAAGAGCAGACGTCTGACCACACGGACCTCCATCCGAAGCAAGTTTGTTGGAGAAAAAGTCGCCGGAGAATACCTCCGACTGAATCGCTTCCGCAATGCGTAAGAGGGCCTTACGCCGCGGATTCTCCTTGACTAATACACAGGAGGAGTGTCTTATGGCGCCCTGCGTCGTGGCGTTCACTCCGGGTGCAAGGTCGAAAAGGAGGAACGATGGTCAGATCCGCATGGCTCCTGTTCGTAGGGTGCGTGCTGCTCCCCGCGACCGCGTGGGCCCAGGCTGATTCCGGGAATATCGCAGGCGTCGTCCGGGATACCTCCGGCGCCGTCATGCCCGGCGTCACCGTAGAAGCCGCCAGCCCCGCGCTCATCGAGAAAGTCCGTTCCGTCATCACCGACAGTCAGGGTCTTTACCGGATCGTGGATCTGCGCCCTGGCACCTACACCGTGACCTTCGCGTTGCCAGGCTTCAGCACGGTCAAGCGAGAAGGCGTCTCACTCAGCACCGGGTTCACGGCGAACGTGAATGCGGAGTTAAAAGTTGGTTCGCTCGAGGAGACCGTGACGGTCACCGGCGAATCTCCGATCGTCGACACGCAGAACGTCGAGCAGCAACAGACGCTCTCGCGCGAGATCCTCGACGCGATCCCCACGAGCAGACGACCCGCGCAGTTCATCACGCTCATCGTTGGAGCTGACGGCGGAGCGAATGCCTCAACCCTCCACGACGTCGGCGGCGTGGGGAGCGACCGCGCATTCTTCGGGGTCCACGGTCAGCGCGCCGATGACATGACCTACAACTTCGGCGGCATGGACTCGAGGGTGTTCAGCGGCGGTGGCTTCCAGTACAACGCCCACACCTTCGAAGAAGTGGTCGTCGAGACGGCAGCCGGCTCTGCGGAAGCGACGACCGGCGGCGTCCAGATCAACATCATCCCGAAGGATGGCGGCAACATTTTCTCGGGAACCATGAGTGCCGAAGTCACCGGCCCCAAGCTGCAGTCCGACAACATCAACGACTTCCTTCGCACGCATGGCATCGCGAGCGCGGGGGCCGTCAAGGATTACTACGATGTCGGTGGAGGCGTGGGAGGCCCGATCAGGCAGAACAAGTTGTGGTTCTTCTTCGCGGCCCGTTACGAGACCCGTTCGCTCTATCAAGCGGGCAACTATTACAACAAGCGGCAGGGAACCGTGTTCTACGAACCGGACCTCAGCCGGCCGGCGTACAACCACGATTACTCCAAGGATGCGTCGCTTCGCCTGACGTATCAGGCCACGACGAAGCAAAAATTCGTCGCGAGTTTCACCGAGCATCCAGCCTGTCAATGCACGTTCCAGCTCTTGGAGCAAATCAGTCCCATCTTCGCGCCAGAAGCTGTCGCCCAGCACCGGTACGTTCCGCAGTTCCTGGGAACGGCCCACTACACCAATACGCTGAGCGGTCGGCTCCTGGTGGAGGCGGACTACTCGAAGAGCCGGTATAACCGGGAACAACGACGGATAGAAGGCGTCGGGCGAGATGCCATCTCAGTCACCGATACAGGGCTGAACCTCAGGTACGGCTCACGCAGCACGCTCTATCAACGACTCAACGACCTGCGTCAGCACGAACGCGTAGCACTGTCCTACATCACCGGCACACACAACTTCAAAGCGGGCGTGGACCTGAATCAGTTCAGCCAGGGCGAGAAGAGCTACGACGACCCCTTCCTGGTCAATCACGCGATCTCGTACACGTTCCGAAACCAGCTGCCCGTATCCGTGTCGATCTACACGGGACCGTACGGGCCGTATCAGGAAGGATTCGAGAACAACCTCTACGCGCAGGACCAGTGGACGATGAAGAGACTCACGCTGAACGTCGGCGTCCGCTACAGCCTGTATGACATGACGATCCCGGCAATGCACCTGGGGGCCGGTGTGTACGTGCCTGCGCGCGACTTCCCGGAAGTCAAGCACTCGCCGCGTTGGCAGAGCCTGAGTCCGCGCATCGGTGCCGCGTACGACCTGTTCGGCGACGGCAAAACCGCCGTCAAGTGGGCACTGGGCCGGTATCCGCAGCGCAATACGGGTGTTGCTGTGAACCTTCCAGTGTCGAACCAGCCGACGAGTACAACGATTGCCTGGAACGATCAGTTCTACGGGGCTGGTGATCCACGCTCGGGCAATTTCGTGCCCGACTGCGATCTCCACAACTCGCTGGCCAACGGCGAATGCGGCGCGTGGGGTGACCGCTCGTTCGGTCAGGTCGTCGGCGGCAACACACGCTTTGCAAGTGACGCGCTCAGCGGCTTCAACGGGGAGAACTACAACTGGCAGGCCAATGTCTCGGTCCAGCAGCAGCTGCGACCGAACCTGGGACTGACGGTCGCCTATTTCCGGACCTGGTACGGTGCCATGCAGGCGCTGGACAATCAATTCGTGACGCCGGCGGATTTCGATCCGTTCTGCTTCACGGCGCCCGTCGACTCGCGGCTCGGCGACGCCAGCGGCAAGCAGTTCTGCGGGAACTACGACGTCAAGCCAGCGAAGTTCGGTCAGTTCGACTACGTGCGCACGCTCGCGTCGCACTACGGCGACATGACCGAAGTGTTCGACGGCATTGACGTCACCACCGTGGCGCGGTTTGGCAAGGCACAGTTCCAGGGAGGCTTGGCCACCGGACGCACGGTAACGGATAACTGCAACCTGAAGATCGATTCACCGGCGACAGCCACCGCCGGGTCGCCGGCAGGCGCAGCCCTCGCCCTTGGTGTGGTCGATCTCCGGCCGGGCTTCTGTAACGTCAGCCGTCCATGGGGCTCTTCCACGCAGGTCAAATTCAACGTCGTCTATGCCCTGCCGTGGGATTTCCAGGCCAGCTCGATCTATCAGAACATTCCGGGGGTCCCGATCAGAGCCAGCTATGTCGCGACGGACGCGGAAATCTTCCCATCGCTGGGTCGGCACCTTGCGTCGTGCCCCAGCCAGACCGCGGCCACGTGCAATCAGACGTACACGGCCGATCTGATTCCGCCATTCTCACAGTATGGAGATCGGATTCAGCAGGTGGATCTTCGTCTGACGCGAAACTTCTCACTGGCCGGTAGTAGGCGCAAGCTTCAGGGGAATTTCGACATCTACAACATTCTCAACGCGAGCACCGCGCAGAACGAGCAAGCTACATTCCGTCCCGGTCCGGCGAATCAGTGGCGGAACCCGATCCAGATCATGGGCGGGCGCCTGATCAAGTTCAGTGCCCAGCTCACGTTCTGACCATCAATCACCCGCAGCACGCACCTGAACGGTGCGCGCTGCGGTGTGACTACCAACAATCAACAACCACCTGTAGGGCGAACCTTAAGGGTTCGCCCTACGGTGATTGGATTGCTACTCCTTCAAGCACTCCTTTGATCTGTTCGATGGCCCATCCCGTTTCTTCTTCTGTAATCACATAGGGCGGCATGAAGTAGAGGACGTTGCCGAGCGGACGCAGGAGCAGTCCGCGGTCGAGAAAGGCGGCGGCAAGTCGCGGACCGATTTCGTCGAGATAGCCGCCACGCTGAAGGGTCAGGTCCGCGTCCCCGAGCTCGATCGCTCCGACGCCGCCCATGACGCGCACATCGCCGACGATCGGCAGGTCTCGGAGCGGCGCGAGACCTGACTGGAGCTGAGCCTCCAGACGTCTCACACGGGCGAGCGTGCCGTCCTGCTCGAACAGATCGAGGCTCGCGAGCGCGACCGCACATGCAAGCGGATTGGCCGTGAACGAGTGTCCGTGGAAGAACGTGCGCGATCGATCGTCGCTGAGAAACGCATCGTAGACCGCTTCGGTCGTACAGGTGGCGCCGAGCGGCAGATAACCGGCCGTGAGCGCCTTCGACAGGCAGACGATGTCCGGCGTGACCTCCGCATGCTCGCAAGCGAACATGCGGCCGGTGCGTCCGAAGCCCGTCAGCACTTCGTCGGCAATCAGCAGCACGCCGAAACGTTCACACAGACGACGGACGCCGGCGAGAAATTCAGGCGGCCAGACGATCATGCCGCCCGCGCCCTGCAGCATCGGTTCGACGATCACCGCGGCCGCACTTTCGCCGAGACGTGCGAGCGTCTGCTCCAGATCCGCCAGGCAGTCGACCTGGCACGATCGACGCTCGAGGCCGAGTGGACAGCGGTAGCAGTACGGCGCCTGCGCCCGCTCCACCTGGAACAGCAGCGGCGTGAACGCGCGTGTGAAGATGGAATCCTCGCTCACCGACATCGCGCCAACGGTATCGCCGTGGTACGCGTGATGCAGCGCGACGATTGTCCGGCGCTGCGGCTCGGCCCGGTTAATCCAATACTGAACGGCCAGCTTGACGGCGACTTCAACGGCAGTCGATCCGTTGTCCGAATAAAACACGCGCGTCAGCCTGCCCCTTGCCCCGAGCGAAGTCGAGGGGGAGGGCAGCAACGAAATCAATTTGTCGGCGAGATCGACGGCCGGTGGATGCGTGCAGCCCGCGAACATCACGTGCTCGAGCCGCGCCGCCTGTGCCGCCAGCGCGGCATTGAGCGCCGGGTGTGAATGGCCGTGAATGTTCACCCACCAGGATGAAATGCCGTCGAGGATGCGGCGGCCGTCTTCCGTATGGAGGTACACCCCGCTCGCGCTGACGATCGGGAGCGGCGGCAGCGCCGTTTTCATTTGGGTGTACGGATGCCACAGGTGCGCGCGGTCGCGATCGACAAGGGTCATCGAAGGGCACCGACAAAAAGAACTCCGCTCCGATCGAACTCCGCGTGGACCCACGCCTCGAGCGACTCGGGCGTCAGCGGATCGAAGCGCGGCATCTGCGCGAGGACTTCGGCGGCGCCATACTTTTCGATCGCCAACCGGTTTTCGTCGTTCGGTTCACCGACCATCACCACGCCCGCGACGCGCAGCATGCGACGCCGCAGGACCTCGATGGTCATGCACGTGTGGTTGATCGTCCCGAGCGACGAACGCGCGGCGATCACCACGGGCAGATCGAGCGCCTGCATCAGATCCGCCATCGTCTCGCGTTCGTTGAGCGGCACAAGAGCGCCGCCCGCGCCTTCGACGACCCAACGGTCGGGAGGGGCGGCGCGGTCCTTCACCCCTCGACCTTGCTCGGGGTGACCCTGAGCCTGTCGAAGGGTCAGGTCCGCGGAATGGAGTTTTTCGACAAGTGAGTGCACCGTGATCCGTATGCCCGCACGCCGCGCAGCCAGATGTGGCGAGACGGGATCCGGCAACTGTACGCCGCAGCGGAGAATCTGAGTCTCGTTGGCGCGTGACAACCGGGCCACCTCCGTGGAGTCATCGTCGCTCAACGCGCCGTTATCTGAGGTTTGAATCCCGAATCCCGAATCCCGAATCCCGGTCTGAACCGCTTTCCAGTACCGCAGCGCCGCTTCGTCGCGATACCGCAGCATCACGGCGGCCGCGACAACGGTCTTGCCGACGTTCGTATCGGTACCAGTGATGAAAATTCCGCGCACCGCTTACGCCCGCACGCCGACCCGCGTCAACGCCGTCGTGAGCGAGATGACAAACTGCTCCACCAGCCCCGGGGTCAGGTTGGCGTTCACCGACACGCGCAGGCGCGCCGTGCCGGGCGGCACCGTCGGCGGACGGATGGCGCGGACGTCGAACCCGTCGCGCTGCAACATTCCCGCAACCGCCACCGCGGCGTCGTTGTCGCCGATCAGGACCGGAACGATATGTGACGTGCCGGACCCGATTGGGACGCCTGCCGCGCTGAGGCGGGTGCGCAGGCAGGCGGCCAATTCACGAACGCGTTCGCGCCGCTCCGGCTCCTGCTCGATGAGCGTGAGGCTCGTGTAGATCGCCGAGGCGAGCGCGGGCGGCGGCGCCGTCGAGAAGATGAACGGTCGCGCGCGTTGAATCAGGTACTCGATTGCCCACGCAGTCCCCGTCACGAACGCGCCGGCAACACCCAACGCCTTTCCCGCGGTACTGACCGACAGAAACACCTGCTCCGCCACCCCATGTTCTTCAATGAGACCGCTTCCACGCGAGCCATAGATGCCGACGGCGTGCGCTTCATCAACGATCAAATGCGCTCCGCTTTGCGCGCACAGCTCGGCGTAATCGCCGAGCGGCGCCTCATCGCCGTCCATGCTGAAGAGCGATTCGACGACGATAAAGCGCTCACCCGCCTCACCCTCCAGCGCGCGGCGCACGGCAGCGACGTCGTTGTGCGGAAAAATGTGCCGGCGCGCCGGCGACAGGCGGATGCCGTCGATCAGGCTGGCGTGGTTGTGTGCGTCCGACACGATCACGTCGCCCGCTTCGGCGAAGGTCGTCATCACCGCAATGTTTGCGAGGTAGCCGCTCGAGAAGTAGAGGGCGCGCTCCGTCCCCTGGAACTGCGCGAACCGCCGTTCGAGCGCGGCGAAGCTGTCGCGCTCGCCGCGTAGAAGACGCGAGCCCGTGCTGCCGGCGCCTTCGCGTTCCGCGGCGGCAGCCATCGCGGCCTTGATGCGCGGGTGCTGCGCGAGCCCAAGGTAATCGTTCGAGGAGAGGTCGATCCCTGCCGGCGGATGCAGGGTGCGCCGGAGGCCCTGCTCCTCGAGCGATCGCATCCGCGCATCTACGCGACACCTGAGCGGCCGCGAAGATTCTGGACGCTCGTTCACGTCAGGACCCGAGCGCAGCGGCGGTTGACGGCAGATGATTCGCGTCGGCAGTGGCATCCGACCGGACCTGCAGTCGGAGCCCAAGCCGTTCAAACAGCGACCGGTCGATATCCGTTGTCGGATTTGGTGTGGTCAGCAGACGATCGCCCAGAAAGACGGAATTGGCGCCGGCGAGAAAACAGAGCGCCTGCGCTTCGTCGGACAACGACAGACGTCCAGCGCTGAGGCGCACGTACGATCGCGGCATCAGAATCCGTGCGGTCGCAATCATCCGGACGACGTCGAGCGGATCTTCAGGCGGGCGCGACGCCAGTGGTGTGCCCTCCACCGCGACGAGCATGTTGATGGGAACACTCTCGGGGTGCGGGTTCAACGCGGCGAGCTGCTGCAGCAGTCCGATGCGTGCCTCACGGCCCTCCCCCATTCCGATAATGCCGCCGCAGCACACCGTGATACCCGCGGCGCGCACCCGCTGCAACGTCGCGAGCCGTTCGTCATAAGTCCGCGTCGTGATGATCTGTCCGTAAAACTCTGGCGAGGTGTCGAGGTTGTGGTTATAGGCCGTGAGTCCCGCATCGGCGAGCGCGTCGGCCTGCTGCTCGTCGAGCATGCCGAGGGTGCAGCACGCCTCCATGCCGAGCGCGCGCACCCCGCGAACCATCTCGAGCACGCGCTCGAACTGCGGACCGTGCGGCACGTCCCGCCAGGCCGCGCCCATACAGAACCGCGTGGCGCCCTGCTCGCGTGCCATGGTGGCCGCACGCAGGGCATCGTCGACGCTGACCAGCTCGGTGCGAGCAACGCCAGTCTTGTAGTGCGCCGACTGTGGACAGTAGGCGCAGTCCTCGGGACAGCCACCGCTCTTGATGTTCAAGAGCACCGACCCTTGCACCTCGTTCGGCGCATGATGCTTGCGGTGAACAAGCTGTGCCTGGAAGACGAGGTCGATGAAGGGTGAGCTGTAAATCTGCTCGATTTCGCCGAATTCCCAGTCGTGACGCACGAGGCGCCATTATACCGGCCGCGTACGCGCCGGTTCAGCTTGCCTCATGGTTTTGTGCCGACTTATCCTC
>DASTZI010000318.1:0-2912 GCA_035764385.1 Vicinamibacterales bacterium | reverse complement strand
GAGTTCAATCCGAGGCCGGCGAGGTACTGGAGGCGAAGGTTCATGTCATCGTTGATCGCGGCGCCCGCGACGTACGGCTGTAAATCGGCAGCCCTCCCTGCGTATGTCGCAAGAATTTCGACGGCTGAATGGAACCCGACTTCACCGATCGACGCGAGGACTTTGGAATAATCCGGGCGATCGAGCCGCGCTTGCACCGCATCAAGGCTGATGGGAGCTGGCGTCGCCTGACCGACCAGCACGAGGTCGAATCCGCCTTCATTCGGGACGTAGTTGCTCCAGACCGTCGCGTTCGGAAAGACTTCGAAGAACGTTGCGAGTTCACTCTTCACGGTGGCCGCGTCGCTGTCGTAGATCGGCAGCCACTGCGCCACGACCCCGCCCGGGTTCAGGTGCGCCTTGACGAGTTCGTAATATTCCTTCGAATACAGCGTCGACGTGCCCTTGACCCACGGGTGAATGGGGTCGGTCGTCACCACGTCGAACTTCTCCTTCGTCGTGAAGATGAAGTGTCGCGCATCGTCATACACCACCTGCGTTCGCGGATCGCGCAGCACGGCGTTGTTCTGCGGAGCGAAGAACTCGTCCGAAGCCGGTGGGATGAATGGCTCCAGCTCGCAGATGACGAGATGCTCGACGTCGGGATACGGCACAAACGAGCCCGCGGTCACCCCGGCGCCGAAACCTACGGTGAGCACCGAACGAGGCGCAGGATGAATGAGGGCCGGTATGTGTCCCATCATTCGTTCCAGCCGCATATCAGCGGGCGCAGTTGATGCTTCGGCTTTTCCACCGACATAGAAGTGCCGCTGCCCGCTTCGTTCAAGGATCACCACCGACGAGTTGATCCCCTCGCCT
This sequence comes from Vicinamibacterales bacterium, assembly GCA_035764385.1. Lineage (GTDB taxonomy): Bacteria > Acidobacteriota > Vicinamibacteria > Vicinamibacterales > UBA2999 > Gp6-AA40. Next base: position 2,054 of record DASTZI010000318.1, on the reverse strand, counting down.
CTGAACAGCACCTTCGGTGACTGGTTCAGGGCGGGATACAGATCCGCCGCGCGCAGGATCGGCGCGATGCGGCGTCCGTACGCGATCACTTCCCATGGAACATCGATGATGGTTGACGCGAGCCCGACCGCCAGACCAACGGCGGTGACAACGGCCGCGATTCCCATGGACCGCGACGTCGGGATGCGAATGACGGGTACCGCGGCGGCAACGGCGCCGAGGGCTGCAACGCCGATGAGCAACTGTTGCGAGCCGCGCGTCCCCCATTCCGGAATCAGCACAAGGCTGAATCCCAGTGCGCCGGCAACCGCGCCTGCCGTGTTCGCGGCGTAGATTTCTCCTGACAGCCGTCCAGGGTCCTCACCTTTCAGCGCCGCAGCGGCGAGCGCCAGCGGGAAGCCTGCGCCCCACAAGACGGTTGCCGGGAAGATCGCCCAGATGCACCGCACCAGATCCAGTTGGAAATTGAAAAGCGGGTCGAGCGACAGCCACGGATCCACCGGCCAGTACGGAAGCGAGTACGCGAGCGTGCGCGCGGTCCAGCCGATCGAGACCACGAGCAGCATCTGGCACACGGCCAGCGCCAGCGCTGGATGGGCGACGCGCCGCGCGGCAAAGGATCCAACGCTGCTGCCCGCCCAAAGACCCAGGAGAAACACCGCGAGAATGATGGAGAAGGTGTAGACGGTTCCGCCCAGCAACAGTGACAAGAGCCTCGTCCACACCACTTCGGCCCCGAGCGCCGAGACGCCTGAGATCGCGATGGCGACGTAGATGAACGTCGCTGCCTTCGCGCGCGCGGGCCTGACCTTCGCCGGATCTTTTGCGCGATGAACGTATGACGCGCGTCGGGCCAGGACCACGCTCACGAGCGCAACCAGAACGTTGATCGCAATCGCAGCGTAGGTTGCGACCGCCATATCGTGAACTCGAAGAAGGTAGAACCCCGCCAGTACGCAACCGGTCACAGCGCCGGCAATGTTCGCGCTGTACAGCCAGCCCACCCATGAGACCCCGCTGGGGGTGGCGTCGACCCAACGGGACAGAGCGGGTAGCGATGCGCCCATCAGCAACGTTGGCGGCAACAGGCACACGGCTGCGATCAACCCTCTGAACACGAGGCCAGGCAGGCCTTGCGTGGCGCCGGCCAAGTACAGACGGCCGACGAGTGGAACGGCAAACAACACCAGCAGACCCAACACGGCGATTCCTGCTTCGAGCACCGCATATACCTTCAGCGGATGCAGGCGGCGCGACACCAACCGCGGCAACGCCGTGCTGCCCAAGCACAATCCACCCATGTAGGCCGCTAACAGCAGTCCCAGCGACACCGCCGATGAACCGATGACCAGCTCCAGTAATTGAAACCAGACGATTTCGTAGATGAGAGCGGCGCACCCGCTGCCCGCAAGCAGGATGAGAAGGAGGGGAAGGATCGTCAATTCCAGGCGCCCGCGGACCCGGTGTGTCGTTAATTCGTCGATTTGCTTCCCGGCAAAAACTGCGTCATGAAGATCAACGAGTCGAGGAACTGCTTGTTGGTGACATAGTCGCCGTGAATAGGCGCGTGGTACTCGACGTCGAGCTTCCGCAGATTGATGTTCCCTGCCAGATTCTGCAACCACGGTGCGTGGCCGAGCGGCTCCCCCGCGATGACGTTGCGCGCGTCGTTCGGCATGTAGATGTCGGGCTGCGTCACGATCTTCCCGTTCGGGAAGTAGAGCATCAGCATCGAATCGGCATGCGAGTTGTCGCGGATATGGAACATGTTGATCGTCATCATCGAATCGCGCAGCACGCCGGTATCGTCGATCGCCGTGATCTTCGGCTGCTTCACGTTTCCCTTCTTTGCGAGCTCGTCGGGGTTGATGGTATGCGGCCGCGAAAGGACGTCGTTGAGATAGGCGACGTTGCTTCGGTGCGTGATGATCTCGGTAATGCCGGCTTCGGCAACCGCAAGACGCACGCCGCTGGTGTGGTCCGCATGATGATGGGTGACGAGCAGCTTGGTCACGGGCTTGTTCGGCCGCAGTTCCTTCGCTTTGGCGAGGACG
>DASTZI010000317.1:0-16728 GCA_035764385.1 Vicinamibacterales bacterium | reverse complement strand
TCAGCCGCGAGGCATCTATCGGCGATGCGATCCTGGGGCGGCACTGCCATATTGGAAGAAATGTGAGCGTGAATTCCGGCGCCGTGCTCGGCGACAAAACGACGCTCACCGATTACACGAAAGCGTAGCGGACATGTCTGGCGATACAGTCCACCGGATGCGCATCAACACTGAGATCTTCAAGGCCTACGATGTTCGCGGCCTCTACCCCGGCGAGATCAACGAAGAAGTAGCACGGCTCATCGGGCGCGGCTTCGTCAGCTACCTCGGAGCCAAACGTATCGGCGTCTCGCGCGACATGCGCGTCTCCTCCCCAGGACTCGCGGCCGCATTCATCCAAGGAGCGCGCGAGCAGGGTGCCGATGTGACCGACTTCGGGATGCTGGGCACTGACATGCTCTACTTCGGCGTCGTGAACGACCGGCTCGAAGGGGGCGCCCAGATCACGGCCTCACACAATCCGAAGCAGTACAACGGCATCAAGATGGTGCGCTCGGGCGCGTTGCCGCTCAGCATCGACGCAGGCCTCGGTGAAATCCGCGACATGCTCGTCAACGACCGCCTGCCCGCGCTCGCCGCCACCCCCGGAAGCGTGTTCCCGCGCAACATCCTCTTCGAGTATGTCGAGAAGGTGATGTCATTCATCGATCCGTCAGTGATCAAACCGTTCACCGTCGTCCTCGACGCCGGCAGCGGGATGGCGGGCCTCGTTGCGCCGCTGCTGTTCGATCAGCTGCCGTGTCGGACGACGAAGTTGTGTTTCGACATCGACGGCACGTTTCCGAACCATGAGGCCAATCCGCTGATCGAGGAGAACCGCCGCGACATCACGGAAGAGGTGATCCGTCAGAAAGCCGACATCGGCATCGCGTGGGATGGTGATGCGGACCGCTGCTTTTTCATCGACGGCACCGGCGACTTCGTGCCTGGTGATTTCGTGACCGCGCTACTTGCCGAAGCCTTTCTCTTGAAGCACCCGGGCGCCACGGTCATCTACGACCTGCGAGCGAGCCGCGCGGTGAAAGACATCGTCGAGCGGTACGGCGGTCGCGCCCTGATGAACCGCGTCGGCCACGCCTTCATCAAGCGGCGAATGCGCGAAGAGGATGGCATCTTCGCTGGTGAGGTGACCGGTCATTACTACTTCCGCGACTTCTCGTATGCGGACAACGGCTTCATCCCCGCGCTGCTTATCCTGGAGCTGATGTCGAAGAAGAACCAGTCGCTGCACGACCTGCTGCGGCCGCTACGGGAGCGCTACTTCATTTCCGGCGAGATCAATACGAAGCTGGCGAGCATGACCGAGGTGCCGAAGACGCTGCAGGCGATCGAGGCGCGCTACGGCGACGCCGAACTGGCCAGAATGGACGGCATCTCCGCCGACTATCCGGATTGGCACTTCAACGTCCGGGCGTCCAACACGGAACCGCTCCTGCGACTGAACCTGGAAGCGGTTACGCCGGAGTTGATGGAGCAAAAGCGTGATGAAGTGCTGTCAATCATCCGAGGCTGACGAGCCAACGGACACAGAGACGCCGAGGTTAATGGGATTGCGCTAGAATTTGAAGTCACGCGGGAGTAGTTCAGCGGTAGAACGCAAGCTTCCCAAGCTTGATGTCGCGGGTTCGATCCCCGTCTCCCGCTCCAGCCTTTTTCAACAACGTGCGGTGAGGTGCTCGATTCATTCTTTCCCAGCTCCTCACACACGACGGCGGTTGTAGAGCCTCAACCAAGAGCAACAGCACGTTCAGGCCGACAGCTAGCCACCGCGCTTGGCAGGGAACGGGCGCTCGGTCATCGCTGGTCCGCCAGTGCGCCAGGGACGAAACCGCATTAACCGTCTGTAGCGACGAAGTTGTGGTGCTACCATTCGCCCATCCACGACCAATGGCGGTCCACAAGCCTGATGAACGGCAGGCCCTCATCGACGCCGCTCGTGTGGCCGTTGCGCGTGCCAAAGAGGTGTGCGTTAGGGCTGCGGCCGTCTGCCAGATTGCGCGAGAGCTTCGCGCGTCCCAAGTTCGCGAGAAGACGACAGCATCTCGTGTTCTGAGTCGAAGAGGCGCCGCGCGGGTGCTGAACGATCTCAAACGCGTTTCCTGTGATCTTGAAATGCTTAAGGCAAGAATCGAATCGGCGAAACCACCTGCGCCAACTCCCCGTTTGAGGCGACGACGATAATCCGTTCAGCTGCAGAAGTCGATTAGGACCTCGGCCTGGCCATTCAGGAGTACCGATTGCAGTCAGGTTGCCTTGGTCGCCATGGATACGCTCAAGCCATCCGTATTCACGGAAACTCTGCGCCATCTTGATGACCTGCTCGACGAGGCGCGGCACCTCCGCGAACGTATTACCGCCGCGCTTCGTCGAGATGAACAACCGTTCTATCCGGAGCGCCGACATCATTACGAGCCCCATCAACCCGACCGTCGCCACGCGAAGGTTGTCCACCATAGCGTCGCAACGCGACGCGGACAAGCCAACCCTTCGCACTTGGGCCGCTCACGCCTCGGGTAACCCGCAGATCCGCTCCACTTCGTCGAGCAGGTTATCGATTCTCAGCGGCTTGGGGACATAACCGGCCGCTTGAATGGACGCCGCCTTCCCGCGAGCGTCACCATCGGCGGTGACGGTCACGACAGGGATGGACGCAAACTCCGGCAACTTCCGTTGCTCTTCCCGGAACTTCCAGCCGTCCATCACCGGCATCATCATGTCGAGGAGGATCAGGTCCGGATGACCGTTGTTTCGGAGGTGGTCGAGGGCCTCACACCCATTGCCAGCGACAGCGGTGCGGTACCCCTCGGCCTCGAGGATTTCTGCGAGTAATCGCGCCACGTCGCAATCGTCCTCAACTATCAGGATGAGCTTCGCCATGAGACCCTTCGTCTCTCGCGACCGTTCGCTACACGGCGTAGCTCTCAGTTGACGTCGTGCGCCGGCGCCGCGCCGCGCCGAGCTGTTCGAGACCAGTTGCGGGCACGCCACACGAGCCGTGCAGCCCCGTGGTGACGAGCGCCCAGACCTGCCCGCTCGGCCATCGTGGACGGTGCAAGATCCTGGCCCTCACGCTGCTCGTTCTGCGCTAGTGGTGACTCCCCTCGGAAGGTCAATGGTGAATGTCGATCCGGCTCCCGGCTGGCTTTCGACCCGAATTGTCCCGCCGTGTGCCTCGATGATCTGACGAGCGATGTACAGGCCGAGACCCAGTCCACCGAATGCGCGCGATGAGATAGCTTGCTCGTAACGCTGAAAGATCCTCTCAATATCCTCAGGAGCGATGCCTATCCCATGATCGACAAAGACCAGACGTCCGATCGGACCTCTCTCCTCGACCGTGATTTCGATCGGCTTGCCGCCACCAAACTTGAACGCGTTGGTGAGCAGATTGGCAATGACTTGCTCCACGCGAATGCGATCCCATAACCCAAGCACGGGGATCGTCGCGCTGATGTCGACGTCCGAATGCGTTCTGCTGGCTTCCTCGCCAAAACGACCGACCACTTCACGGACGACGGCGGACAGATCGACTTCCTCGAGTTCGAGTCGAAGACGCCCCGCAGTGATTCGCGAAACATCCATGAGCTCTCCGATGAGTCGACTCAGACGCTCGATCTGCCGGTATGCCATCTCCAGCTTCGCTTTGATCTGCTCCGAAGAAAGAAGCGCCTGCGGCGATCTTCGGGGTGGCTGAAGCAGCGTCTGGATCTGCAGCTGCAGAGCCGAGAGCGGGGTCCGCAGTTCGTGCGAGGCCACAGACAGAAACTCGTCCCTCGCGCGGATGGCGTCGACCGCCTCGCGATAGAGCAGCTCCCGTTCGAGCTGCGTTCGCTTCCGGTCCGTGATGTCGCGGGCAATCGAAACGATGCGATCGGCAGCGATGCGAATGAGCTGCACGGAGACGTCGATCGAAGCCGACGGCGGATGTCTCCGTCGAAATTTCGTTTCGAGCAGGATATGAGGTAGCGAGCCGTCTAGCAGAGGCGTGAGAACTTCGCGGAACCCGACGCCATCGTGTTCGGCCATGAAGTCGGCCGGCGCCATTCGGAGGACTTCGTCGCTGTCGCATCCGAGGAGGACGCTGGCGCCGTGGTTCGCGTAGAGGATGCGCCAATTCGTCGGCTCGAAGATGATGACCGCATCGGGCTCCGCGTCCAGCGTGCCCTTGAATTCCGCCTGAATCGCCTGCATGCGCTTTTGCTCTTCGATGTCGGTGAACGTTCCGACCCACGAGAGGATCTGGCCGGTCGTGCTTCGCTCCGGCACGGCGCGACAGAGGTGCCAGCGAAACCCACCGTCGGACGCTCGCAGGCGGCACTCCGCCTGGAACATCTCGCCGGAACGCATGGCGTTCTGCCAGTCGGTTCCGCATCGGGTCGAATCATCGGCGTGAACGATTCCCAGCCAGGAACCGGCCGCCTGCTTCACCGAAAGGCCTGTGTACTCGAACCAGTGCTGATTGAAGTAGTCCACGGGTCCGTCGGGGTTAGCCGTCCAGATGATGTGGGGAACCGCCTCCGCAAGTGTGCGGTAGCGTCGCTCGCTGGCGAGTCGCAGCTCCATCAGGCGGAATTCGTTTTCGTTGCGTTCCGCCTCGAGCAGGAGCGCCGCCTGCCGCTCGTTACGCCTCTTCTCTCGAAAGAGCTGTGCGAAGACCGCGACCTTGGCGCGTATCATCGCAGGCACGAGCGGCTTCATCAGGTAGTCGACGGCCCCGACTTGGTATCCCCTGAAAACGAGGTCCACGTCGGTCGCCTGAGCGGTCAGGAATACGATCGGAATCGCGGCGGTCTTCTCACGCTCTTTGATGGCCGCTGCCAGCTCGAAGCCGCTCATGTCGGGCATCACGACGTCGATGAGCAGCACGGCGAAGTCCTCTTCGAGGAGTCGGAGTAGCGCGTCCGCGCCCGATCCTGCTTCGACGATTCGGTAATCCGGAGACGACAGGATCGCTCGAAGGGCCGTCCGGTTCTCGGGATGATCGTCGACAACGAGAATCTGGACGGGAATCGCCGTCGGCACTGACTCGAGCGAGGAACTCACAATGTCCGCACTCAGCTCGTGCGTAGATTCCGGACGATGACAGCCGTGAGCTGCCGCGTATCCGCTGGCTTGACAACATAATCCGTGCAACCAGCCGCCATGCATTGTGCGCGATCGCGATCGCTCGCTTTCGCCGTCAGCGCGATGATTGGTAAACCGGTGAACTCCTTCATCCTACGGATTTCGCGCGTCGCCTGGTACCCGTCGATCTCGGGCATCATGATGTCCATGAGCACGAGATCGATATCCGGGTGCTCACGCAGGCGAGCGAATGCTTCTCGGGCACTGTTCGCCGGAATGACACGCACCTTGAACCGTTCGAGCAGGCTCGTCACCGAGTAGAGGTTTCGAGCGTCGTCCTCCACGACAAGAATCGCCTTTCCTGCCAGCCGATGCGTATCCTCGGGTGTGATCGCCTTTGCCGCTGTCGGCGTCGCAGGCTCCACGGTACGGTCATCGAGCGAGACCGTTGGAACCTGGAGTTCCTCGGCGGGCAGGGGCAAATACAGTGTGAAGGTGCTGCCTACATTCGGCGTGCTTTGAACCGCGACGTCGCCCCCGAGGATGCGAGCATATTCGCGGCTGATGGTCAGCCCGAGCCCGGTTCCGCCGTACTTGCGGGTGATGGACGTATCCGCCTGCTGGAACGGTTCGAAGATCCTCTCCAGCTGTCCCGCCGAAATGCCAATACCCGTATCCGACACCGCGAAAGCAATCACGGCTGGGGCATGCTGCAAGAATGCGCTGACGAATGGCAGCTCTGCTCGCGCCTGCTCGATGTGTAACTCCACTCGCCCGCGCTCGGTGAACTTGAATGCATTCGAGAGAAGGTTCTTGAGAATCTGATCGAGGAACTGACGGTCGGTAGTGATGTTCGATGGAACACCAGGAGCCACTCCGATTGAGAACTCGATGCCTCGCTGCATGGCAACCGGCCGGAACGTCCGCTCGGCAAACTCCTGGACAGCCTGCGTGGGGTACGCCTCGAGATGGGTCTCGATGCGGCCTGCTTCGATCTTCGAGAGATCGAGAATCTGATTGATCAGGGCCAGGAGGTCCCGTCCAGCGGAGTGAATCGTCGCGGCCCACTCCTGCTGCTTGTCGCTCAGATTCTTGTCCTCGTTCGCAGCCAGCATCTGCGCGAGGATCATCATGCTGTTGAGCGGCGTGCGGATTTCATGCGACATATTGGTCAGGAATCGCGATTTGTACCGCGACTCCTGAGACTTGGCTTCGAGAGACGCGCTCGCCTGTGCGATCTCCCGCTTCCTGGACTCGAGCTGGAGTGCACGCTCCTCTAGCTCTTTCCGTCGCCTGTCGAGTTCCACGTTGGATCCCTGCAACTGCTGGAGGAGCTGCTCGGTGCGCATACTCGTACCGATCAGATTGATGGCGAGCCCGATCGAGAGCATGAGCTGCTCCAGAAAGGCGAGCTGTACGGACGTGAACTCGTGAAACGAGCCGAGCTCGATCACTCCTTTCACTTGATCCTCAAAGAAGATCGGGTACACCGCGATGTTGCGAGGAGATGACATCCCCAGGCCTGACGTGATCTCGACATAGTTCTCGGGAACTTCGGTAACGATGATCGGCTTCCGCTCCCGAGCACACTGGCCGACGATGCCTTCTCCGAGTGCGAATCGATTCGCGAGCTGCTTGCGTTTCGTATACGCGTACGTACTGGTGAGCGTGAGCGCGGTCTGATTGTCCTCAGATTCGGCCAGGTAGAACGCGCCGTGCTGCGCCCCGACCACCGGCGTCAGGTCTGACATGATCTGATCGGTCAGCGACTGGAGATTGCGCTGACCTTGCATGAGCCCGAAGAACTTCGCCAGGTTCGTTTTGAGCCAGTCCTGCTCCTTGTTGGTTCGCGTCGTATCGCGAAGGTTCGTGATCATTTGATTGATCGTGTCCTTCAGCCCGAGCACCTCGCCTCGGGCTTCGACGGTGATGCTGCGGGTCAGACCGCCCTCAATTACCGCGGTCGCGACCTCCGAGATCGCACGGACCTGCGAAGTGAGGTTGGCGGCAAGCTGATTGACGTTGTCGGTGAGGTCCCGCCAGGTGCCCGCCGCGCCGGGGACTTTGGCCTGCCCACCGAGCCTCCCCTCGATGCCAACCTCTCGCGCGACCGTGGTGACCTGGTCTGCGAACGTGCGGAGGGTTTCCGTCATGTCGTTGATGGTGTCTGCCAATGCACCGATCTCGCCCTTGGCCACGAGCACCAGTTTCTTGGTCAAGTCGCCGCTGGCGACCGAGGTTACGACCTTGCTGATGCCGCGCACCTGGTCGGTGAGGTTGGACGCCATGAGGTTGACGTTGTCGGTCAGATCTTTCCATGTGCCCGAGACACCAGGCACGCGCGCTTGACCTCCAAGCTGCCCGTCCGTGCCCACTTCGCGCGCGACGCGCGTCACCTCCGCCGCGAAGGTCCGCAGCTGCTCCACCATCGCGTTGATGGTGTCTTTGAGTTCGAGGATTTCTCCGCGGGCTTCGACGGTAATCGTCTTGGAGAGGTCTCCGTTTGCGACGGCGGTGGTGACCTGAGCGATGTTGCGCACCTGAGCGGTCAAGTTGCCAGCCAGCGTGTTTACGCTGTCGGTGAGATCCTTCCACGTGCCGGCCGCTCCAGGCACGCGCGCCTGGCCACCAAGCGTCCCCTCGATGCCGACTTCTCGCGCCACCGTGGTGACCTGGTCCGAGAACGTCCGGAGGGTGTTCGTCATGTCATTGATGGTGTCGGCGAGCGCCGCGATTTCCCCTCGCGCCTCCAGTACGAGTTTCTGAGCCAGATTCCCGTTTGCAACAGCGGTCACGACCTTGGCGATGCCGCGGACTTGGCTGGTGAGGTTGGAAGCCATCACGTTGACGTTGTCCGTGAGGTCTTTCCAGGTACCTGCGACCCCTGGAACCTGGGCCTGTCCACCAAGCTTGCCGTCGGTGCCGACTTCACGAGCGACACGCGTGACTTCGCCCGCGAAAATGCGGAGCTGTTCGACCATCGCATTGATGGTGTTTTTCAACTCGAGGATCTCGCCCTTGGCGTCGACGGTGATCTTCTGCGACAGGTCACCGGTCGCCACCGCCGTCGTCACCGCGGCGATGTTACGAACCTGATTCGTGAGATTGCCGGCGAGCATGTTCACGTTATCCGTCAAATCCCTCCAGGTTCCGGCCGCACCAGGGACTTTGGCTTGACCTCCGAGCTTCCCCTCGGTACCGACTTCGCGCGCCACGGTGGTGACCTGCTCCGCGAACGTCCGAAGCGTGTCGGTCATCGCGTTGATCGTGTCGGCGAGAGCGGCAATCTCGCCCTTGGCCTCCAAGACGAACTTCTGCGAGAGGTCGCCATTGGCGACCGCCGTGACGACCTTGACGATGCCCCGCACCTGGTCGGTCAGATTCGAGGCCATGAAGTTCACGCTGTCGGTGAGATCCTTCCAGGTCCCCGCTACGCCGGGAACCTGCGCCTGGCCGCCGAGTTTCCCCTCCGTGCCCACCTCGCGAGCGACGCGCGTGACCTCCGCGGCGAACGCGCGGAGCTGATCCACCATCACATTGATCGTGTTTTTCAACTCGAGGATCTCGCCTTTGGCCTCGACGGTGATCTTCTTGGACAGATCGCCGTTGGCGACGGCGGTCGTCACGAGGGCGATGTTGCGCACCTGATTGGTGAGGTTTCCGGCGAGGAGGTTCACGTTGTCCGTAAGGTCCTTCCACGTGCCGGAGACACCTTTCACGTCGGCCTGCCCGCCGAGCTTTCCTTCGGTGCCGACTTCCTTCGCAACGCGCGTGACCTCGGCGGCGAAGGACCGCAGCTGATCGAGCGTCGCGTTGATGGTGTTCTTGAGCTCGAGGATTTCTCCCTTCGCCTCGACGGTGATCTTCTGCGAGAGATCGCCGTTGGCGATCGCCGTCGAGATGGCCGCGATATTCCGAACCTGGGACGTGAGATTGCCGGCCAGCCGATTCACGCTGTCGGTGAGTTCCTGCCAGACGCCGGACACGCCTCGAACATCGGCCTGCGCGCCGAGTTTGCCCTCGGTTCCCACCTCGCGGGCAACGCGGATCACTTCGGCGGAGAAGGATCTCAGCTGGTCGACGGTCGCATTGATCGCGTTTTTGAGCTCGAGGATTTCTCCGCGGGTCTCGACGGTGATCTTCTGAGACAGATCGCCTTTGGCGATGGCGGTTGAGACGAGCGCAATGTTTCGGACCTGCGCCGTGAGATTCCCTGCAAGCAAATTCACGTCGTCGACGAGATCCTTCCAGGTGCCGGAGAGGCTTTCGACGTTGGCTTGACCGCCGAGCCTCCCCTCCGTGCCCATCTCACGGACGACGCGAGAAACGCCAGAGGATACCGTTCGCAGACGCGCAACGACCGTCTTGACGGTTGTCCCCAGTTCGCGGAAGTCTCCCTTCAACGCCGTTCCGTCCATGTGGAGCGACATGTCCCGCGAAAGGTCGCCGTTGGCGACGAGCCCAAGGACGGACGTGGCTTCGCTGATTGGCCACGCCATCTTCTCGATGAGCGAGTTGACAGAGCCAGCGGCCGCGGCCCACGACCCGCCTGCGGCGAGCAATGCCCGCTCCGTCGTCTTTCCTTCGAATCCTACGGTCCGATCTACCCGTCTGAGCTCGCTTACTAGTGCATCGTTCTGCTCGATCAGGGCGTTGAAGGCGAGCGCGACCTCGCCCATGACCCCGTCGGCGGCACCATCGATGGGCAAACGAACCGAAAAATCTCCTTGTTTGGCCGCCCGAAGTGCATCCCGTAAAGCGAGGAGACGCTCGTCATGGTGGTCGAAGGACTCGGCCCTGCGCATTCGCTTGGGCGAAGGAGCATAAGGATGCACGTCGGTCACGTTCGTCGTCCCTTTCCTGCTACCGCCCGCTCCTCGTCGAGGCCACGGCCTGTCGTGGCCGATGGGCGTACGACTCGATTCGTTTCCCCACAAATCCTTAGGAAAGTCGACGCCCGAGCGGGACCGAGCACCAGGAATTTGCAGGACCTGTACCCGGGCAACCAGCCGTCACGAAGCGATCAACACTGTTCGGCTGGGTAAGGGACGTGATTCTTGATGATCACGCCGCGCTTGTGTAGCGGCGCGGCGGCGGCGTCATGATCTGGCCGAAACCTTCGGTAATCGCATCACGCTCGGAATCGTAAATGGCCAGAAGGGTATCGAGCCTTGTGAGCGCAAGCAGTTGACGCACCCACCGCCGCGGGGCAATCAGGGCCATCCGTCCCCCCGAGCGTTGCATCATCGTTGCACCCCACGCGAGCTCGCCGAGGCCTTGCGCATCGATATCGGTGACACGCGCGAGATGAACGAGCACATTTACTTGCCCCTCGGAAACCAGGTTGGCCACCGGTGTACGCAGCGAATTCCTATCCGGATCCGTCCAAACGACGAATGGTCCTGACAAGTCGAGAATCGGAATGTGGTCGACGGACCGCCGAGTGATGTGCACGTCCAATTACCTCCGGGGAGCATCGCCCCATTGACGTAACGACGACGGCCACCGGTTCGGACAAACGGTCGGTGGCCGGTCCTCTCTCCACACGTCAGTCGTCCGCCTACAGAAACTCCTGTATTTCGTGGCTCAGCTCAAGGGGATACGCTCGGGTTCCAGCAGTCCGATTACAAAACTGCGCTGTCAAACAAAAGAGTTGAACAGTTCGCGCACGTCACATGGGCGTTCGCGGCGTTTCCAGAGAATTGGCTGTCATGAAAACCGTTTCCATCGACCGAGCCGCCGAGATTCTGCAGGTCAGCCGCCGGACGATCTACAACCATATCCGGCGCGGGTATCTCCAGACCATTCGGACCATAGGTGGCCAATCTCAACGTGTGACACTCGAATCGCTCGCGCTGGTTCAGGGCACCGGGCGACGTCGAGGCGAACGATTCTTCGTCGCCGAGCGTAACGGGAATACGGCGCGCATCGCCGAGCGCGGCGAGGCGCGGCATCACGCGGCGGCTTCCTCGACGCCGGCGCCAGACACGCTCAATGATCTCAATGAGCAGCCCCTCGAGTTTCGCGGCCGACCGACCTTGCGATCAACGCAGGACGTCGTGAGCACCGTCGAGCGGCTGCGCGTGCTCCGCGGTCACCTTCGCGACGTCTCGAAGGCCTTGCGCGGCGACGTGCGCGGAAACCGTTAGGACGCCAGGCGCGTCCAGGTCTCAGCGGGCTCGGCGGGCGGCAACGCGGCAAGCGCCCGCAGCTCTCGCGACATTTCCGCGCTGAAGGCACGATGGAGCGACTGCACTTCTGCGTCGGTCCACGCCAGCGAGGCGATTTCGTCGGTCACCTCGAACAGGACCCGCGAGAGATCCAGCCTGGTCGCCTCGTATTCAGCAAAGGCGCCGCTTGTCCCCCGGAGGATCGCGCGCGCGAGCAACTCCGCGTCCCGGAACGCGTCGGTGATCCCATGCGCGGTGGACGGATCCTTGAAGTAGCCCGCGTCGCCGACGAGCGCCCATCCCGGGCCGCTGCCGCGCCTGATGAAACCGCGGTGCCCCGCGAACCCGCGAACGGGCTCGACGCGCACGGAGTCACGCAGCCGTTCGGCAAACGAAGGCGAGATTTGATGGATGAGCCGTGTGTAGGCCGCCGAAGCATTGCCGCGCACTTCATCCCGAAATCGTGCCGACGGAACCGAAACGAACACGCATGTGGCGCCGTCGTTGGTGGGAATGCTGCCCATGCTGACGCCCGGCTTGAACCACCAGCGGTACTCATCCGCCGACAGCCCTTCCCAGTAGCCGTACAACACACCCGTCGCATGTCGACCCTGGGCAATTCGCGGCGCTCCCAGTTGCCGTGCGACCGTCGAGTGCAGTCCGTCAGCACCGATGACTATATCGGCTTCGAGATCGCGTCGCCTTCCGCCTTCGACCGTGGAGATACCGATCACCCTGCCGCGGCTGTCAACTTTCACGTCGTCCACGCGGACCCCGTACCGAATATCCACCCCGCTCTTGAACGCGGCGTCCACGAGCAGCCGATCGAGCAGCGTTCGCCGTGGCGCGTACAACGCGGGAACACCATATTTTGGTTCGATGAGCACCGTGGCATCGCTCTCGGCGTAGCAGAACGTCGTTGAATGGATCGCCGGTGTGCCGCTTGCCACGATCTCGGGCAGCACACCCCACCGCTGAAGCTGCAGAACCGCGCCGCGCATCAGGGCGTGTGTCGACAACATGTCGGTGCCGTACGCCCCTTTATCGACCATAACCACGCGCGCTCCTCCGCGTGCGAGCAGCATGGCGGTTGCCGCACCCGCACAGCGCGCTCCGACAACAATCGCATCGACTGTCATGACACTACCTGTCTCCGAGAAGTCCGGACAGCCCGTCGCTCATCAGAGCTCCGCCTGTCCGGCGCCGATGAACACCGTGGTGCACCACCGCCGACGTTTCAGTGAGTGGTGATGCTGACGTCGACCGGAACGCCGTTGGTAAGCACGTCGAAGACGGCCGATCGGGCAACGCCCTGCTCGACGATGGCGCGCAGCTTCTCGGCGGACGCATCGCCCGCGATGTCAAAGCTGATTCGGATGCGTTGGTAGCCGTTTCGGACCTCTTGTGACAGTCCAAGGATTCCCAGCAGATCGATATCGCCTTCGACTCGAGACTCCACCGAGGTGAGCGTCACTCCGCGAACCGCGGCGATGTTGCCGATGCCTGCCGTAATACATGCTGCCAGTCCGTGCAGCAGAAATTCGATCGGCGCCGGCCCGCGGTCGAGGCCAACCAGGACCGTGGGATGGTCCGCACCGTAGCGGAACTGCGTCACGTGGCTGTGTTCTCCGCCTGCGCCGCTGAATGACTCGACTCGAGTCTCGCTGTAGGTGCCGCTCACCCATCGGTTGCTGGCGCGAAAACGGAATTTGGCAAGTGCGGGCGATTCCTTCACGACATTGATGGTCGCGAGCAGATCAGGCGTCTGGACGCCGTTCCGCGGCTCACGAGGAGCCTTGACTGCGATGGCTTCAGGCATTGGCACTCTCTCCTTGCACGCCTCGACAGAGGCGGGTTACCTCCTAACGCGTTATCCGGCAGTCAATCCCGCAACGGGCAGTTATCGGGTGTGTTCCAGGCTGGTAATCAAACCGGGCGCAAGCGCATCGAGCACGGGCTTAGGTTTGGCGTCCTTGAGCCCTGAGCCTTCCGTCTTATCTCAATGACAACCCCACCGACAGCCCCACCATTTGCGTTGAAGGTACAGCGTGTGTCGCAAGGAGGCGATGGAACCGGACGTCGAAGCCGACGGCCATGTGCTCCCGGAGAAACCATCTCGCTCCGCCACCAACATTCACCGTGGACGTATGCCGATTCCGGGATCCGGCTTCCCCTTCGAATGAAACCGGAACGCTCACTTCCGCGTGGGTCGTCGATATTCCGTACCCTCCGCTCAGGTAGCTCCAGCCTTCGTGCGAACCGAAGTTGAACGACAGTTGCGGCGCGATACTCGTGACGGTCATCGCCGCACGGAACGTCCCCGTCGATGCGGCAACCGTGGTCGACTGCGTTGCCGTCGCCGCCACCTGCGTCGTGGCAGTGCCGCGTGTACGCATCAGATCGGCGCCGAAACCCAGGCGCGCAACGCCGATCCGGAACGCGTACACGTGAGCCCCCGCTCCAAAACCGAAGGCGCGCTGCGGAACGCTTATCGGGGTGGTAATCGGAGGGTAGAACGACCCGCTGCCGGGTGCGCCCGTCATAGCGGCCCGGAGATCGATGACGTATGGTCCGGGGGCGGACACCTGTGCTGAAGATGCTGCGGGAAGGAGGACCGCGATCGCGAGCACGATCGCGGCAGCAGTTCGTGGCACGGCGTTTCCGCCTGCCTTACTTGGCGCCCTTCGCTTTCCGCCGTTCAGCCCAGTACTTGCGCATCCGCACGGACACCGCCCTCCGTGCAGCAGCGGACATGGCGCGACGCCGACGGCGCCTGCCCCGTGTCACCCCGCCGTCGCCTGCCTGCGCCTGACGGCCGCGGCCGAACAACTCGGGAAACTCGCCACGGATCGCTGCTTCTTCCTGGCGCAACTGCTCGAGCCTCGCCATCGCGCCCAGCCGTGCAAGCCGGCGCAGTTGTTCCTGACTAAGATTGCCCACGCATCCTCCCGTCGAAACGCTTGTTCCTGTTAGTAACCCTTGCCCGCTGAAGCAGGCTTCGTGCCCCGGGACTCCTGCACGATGCGCACGCCGGCGCTTGCGCCGACGCGCGTCGCGCCAGCGGCAACCATCGCCTTCAAGCCCTCGAGATCACGGACACCACCGGCGGCCTTGACGCCCATCTCTTCACCAACAACGCGCCGCATGAGCGCCACATCAGCCGCAGTGGCGCCGCCTGGACCGAACCCGGTGGAGGTTTTGACGTAATCCGCCCCCGCTGCCTTTGCCAGCGTGCACGCGGTGATCTTCTCATCGTCGGTGAGCAGCGCCGCTTCGATGATCACTTTGCTGAGCGCCCCGGCTTCGCGGCAGGGAACGGTCACCGCTTCGATATCGCGTTCAACCACGCGCAACTCGCCGGATTTCAGCGCACCGACGTTGATGACCATGTCGATCTCACGCGCCCCGTCGAAAATCGCGCGCCGCGTCTCATAGTGTTTCGTGTCGGGCGTCGTCGCGCCAAGTGGAAATCCGACAACGGAACACACCTTGACTCCGGGTATCTGCAGCAGGCCAGCGCACAACGCGACCCACGTCGGGTTGACGCAGACGCTCGCAAACCGATATTCGGCCGCCTCGCGGCACAGCGCTTCGATGTCCTTCCGCGTCGCATCAGGCTTGAGCAGCGTGTGGTCAATCATCGACGCGACGCCGCCGGGAGCACCGCCGGTGGCGTGCAGACCAAGCCGCGTGGCGCCTGCATCCAGGACGCCTCGCAGCCGGTCGGGACAGCATTCATACAGGAGCGCATGACAAGCGCAACGCGACGGGAGGGGCGCACTCTGGGCGGCCGCGACCTCTTCGACGATGATCTGAATGAGACGCTGCAGATCGACGGGCTGCATCAGGGTTGCTGGCGACGCTCGAGCTCACGGACCTTCGCCAGTCGTCGGATATAGCGCGGCTCACGCATCGGGGTACCAAGAAACGTGTCCACGATGGCCAGCGCGTCGGGCGTCGGCACTAGTGTCGAACCGAGCGCCAGCACATTGGCGCCATTGTGTTCCCGCGCATAGCGCGCCAGCGTGCGATCCGTGCACATCGCAGCCCGCACCCCATCAACCTTGTTCGCGGCAATGGCGGATCCAAGCCCTGCACCGTCGATGGCAATGCCGGCATCGGCCTCGCCGCGCGCCACGTGCACAGCAACCGCTCCGGCGGTGTCGGGGTAATCAACGGCCTCGCTCGTCTCCGTCCCCAGGTCGTGAACGGCGAGCCCACGTCCACGCAAATGAGCCACGATGGCGGCCTTCAGATTCAGGGACGTGTGATCGCCAGCGATTGCAACGGTTCTGATGTCGGCTCGCGGCGCGAGCGACGCGTGATCGCTGTCGCCCGTTTCACGAATAATGGAGACGCGCCGCGCCTTCAAGGTATCGGCGGCAAGCGGCGTGACGTGACCACCCGCCACGAGCATCACCGTGGACCCGTACTCGATGACGCGCGCGTCGGCTTCCGTGATCATCTGAAAACGTTTCATCCGCGCGAGTATGTTAGTTTACTTCGCGATGGACGTCCTCATCTCCGCCGCCGACATTCACGAGCGCGTGAAACAGATGGCACAGGAGATTCATCGCGATCATCCTGATGGCGTGCATTTCGTGTGCGTGCTCAAAGGGGCGTTCGTCTTCCTGTCGGATCTGGCGCGCCAACTACCGTCGGCGACGCTCGACTTCATGGCGGTCTCGAGCTACGGGACGAGCACCAAGTCGTCCGGCCAGGTGCAGGTCCTCAAGGATCTTGGTAGCAGCGTCGAAGGTCGGGACGTCGTCATCGTCGAGGACATCGTCGACACCGGGCTCACGCTGACATACCTGCAGGATATTCTCCGCGCACGTTCACCACGGCACCTGCGCACGGCATGTCTGCTCAGCAAACCGTCGCGTCGCAAGATTGACGTCAAGGTCGAATACATCGGGTTCACCATTGAGGACAAATTCGTGGTTGGATACGGGTTGGATTATGCCGAGCAATACCGGAACCTCCCGTATATCGCCGTCATCGGCGACTAGGGTCTTTCCACCGGGGCCGAAAACTTCTCTTCTCACGGCGATCACGTACCGGCCCGGGCGTGATCCCCTCGCGTTCTTCTCGAACCTGACCCAGCAATACGGCGACATCGCCTATCTGCGCATGGGGGGTGAGCATCTCTTTATCGCAAACGATCCTGCTGTCATCCGGGACGTACTGGTGACGCACAATCAAAACTTTCATAAAAGCCGCGGGCTCGAACGCATCAAGATCCTCCTCGGCGAAGGGCTCCTGACCAGTGAGGACGCGTTCCATCTGCGCCAGCGCCGGCTGATTCAACCGGCATTTCATCGAGACCGTATTGCCGCGTATGCGTCCACGATGGTGGCTTACGCCGAACGTGTACGCCGCGGATGGACACAGGGAGCAACGTTGGACGTGGCACGTGAAATGTCACGACTGACGCTGCTGATCGTCGGCAAGACGCTGTTCGACGCTGACGTCGAATCGCAGGCGCGCGATG
>DASTZI010000316.1:0-20017 GCA_035764385.1 Vicinamibacterales bacterium | reverse complement strand
GGGGGGCTTCGATTTCCTGGCGCAGGGCACGCTTTACCCCGATGTCATCGAGTCGGCGTCGGTGCATGGGCCCGCGGTCGTGATCAAGAGTCACCACAACGTCGGCGGTTTGCCTGAGCGGATGAATTTCCGCCTCGTCGAGCCGCTCCGTGATCTTTTCAAGGATGAAGTCCGGCGCGTCGGGCAGGATCTCGGTCTCGATCGCGAGTTCGTCGTGCGGCAGCCGTTTCCCGGCCCGGGGCTTGCTGTCCGCCTGATCGGCGAAATCACGAGAGAGCGGCTCAATCTGCTCCGCCTGGCGGACAGGATCGTCGCGGAAGAAATTCGCAAGGCGGGATGGTACGAACGGCTCTGGCAAAGCTTCGCGGTGCTGCTGCCGGTCCAGAGCGTCGGGGTTATGGGTGACGCGCGAACGTATGAATCCACAATCGCGATCCGTGCGGTGGAGAGCCTGGATGGCATGACCGCTGACTGGGCGCGGTTGCCGCACGATCTGCTGGCGACGATCTCGTCACGAATCGTCAACGAGGTGCGCGGCATCAATCGCGTCGTCTACGACATTAGTTCAAAGCCACCATCGACTATTGAGTGGGAATGAGCGCCGAATTCGTACACCTTCACCTTCACACAGAGTTCTCCCTTCTCGACGGCGCCTGCCGCATCGACGAGCTGTTGGACGAAGCGGTCAAGCTGAAAATGCCAGCGCTGGCGGTGACCGAGCACGGCAACATGTTCTCGTCGGTCGTCTTTCACGACCACGCGCGGGAGCGTGGAATCAAGCCGATTCTTGGCTGCGAGGTGTACGTCGCGCAGGGGAGCCGGTTCGACAAATCGGGACCGCAGACCGAGACGAATCACCTCGTCCTGCTCGCCGAAACGAACGAGGGCTACAAGAACCTGATCAAGCTGGTGTCCGCGGGTTACACAGAAGGGTTTTACTACCGCCCACGTATCGACAAGGAACTGCTCGCGCAGCACGCCAAGGGCCTCATTGGATTGAGCAGTTGTCTGAAAGGCGAGGTCGCCAGTGCGTTGAAGGTCGAGCAGGCACGGCCGGCGCTCGATGCCGCGGGTCGGCTGCGCGACATTCTGGGGCCGAACAACTTCTTCCTTGAAATGCAGTACCAGGGCATCGAGGAGCAGAAGGTCGTCAACGAGGGGCTGCTTCCGCTGGCGCGCGATCTCAATCTGCCGCTCGTCTGCACCAACGACGTGCATTACCTTCGACAGGCCGATCATCAGCCGCACGACATTCTGCTGTGCATCGGCACAGGCAAGACGGTCAACGATGCGCAGCGGATGCGCTACCACGGCGATCAGTTCTTCTTGAAAACCGCGGACCAGATGGCATCGGTGTTCCGCGAGTGTCCCGATGCGCTGCGCAACACCTTGCTCGTGGCCGAGCGCTGCAACGTGATTATTCCGAAGGGACAGAACCATCTCCCGACCTTCGGCGTTCCAGACGGCTTCACGCTCGATTCCTACTTCGAGCATGTTGCGCGCGAGGGCTTCGCCCAGCGGCTCCCGCGTCTTCGTCAACTCACCGAGGAGGGTCGGCTCCGTCACACGATCGACGAGTACGCGCATCGTCTCGAGTACGAGATCGCGATGATCAAGTCGATGGGCTTCCCCGGCTATCTGCTGATCGTCTGGGATTTCATCCGCTACGCACGGGAGGAGCAGATCCCCGTTGGTCCCGGGCGAGGGTCAGCGGCGGGTTCCGTCGTTGCGTGGTGCATGCGTATCACCGACGTCGATCCGATCGAATTCGAGTTGCTCTTCGAACGCTTCCTGAATCCCGAACGGATCTCGATGCCCGACATCGACGTGGACTTCTGTGAGCGTCGCCGCGGCGAAGTCATCGATTACGTCACGCGCAAGTACGGGCGCGAGAACGTCGCGCAGATCATCACGTTCGGGACGATGAAGGCGAAGGCGGTCGTGCGGGATGTCGGGCGGGTGCTCGAGATGCCGTATGCCGACGTGGATCGGATCGCCAAGCAGATTCCGCCCGCGCTCGACATGACGCTCGACAAGGCGCTCGCGGAGAACCCGATTCTGAAGGACATGGCGGCCAAGGACGCCAAAGTCAAGGAAGTGATCGACATCGGCCGGCGTCTGGAAGGGATGTCGCGCCACGCGTCGGTTCATGCCGCCGGCGTGGTCATTGCGCCGGGCCCGATTACGGATTACGCGCCGCTCTACCGCGGCCAGCGCGACGAACTGACCACGCAGTGGAACATGAAGGAGGTCGAACGCGTCGGTCTCCTGAAGATGGACTTCCTCGGGCTGAGCACGCTGACGCTCATTGACGATGCCCTCAAGGAGATCAAACGCACCGAAGGAATCGATCTCGACATCGACAAGGTTCCACTCGACGATGCGAAGACGTTCAAAGTGTTCCAGGAGGGGATGGCGTACGGCATCTTCCAGTTTGAGAGCTCGGGGATGCGCGAGCTTCTGCGCAGAGCGAAGCCAACCCATATCGATGACCTGATTGCACTGAACGCGCTCTACCGTCCCGGTCCGCTCAAGAGCGGCATGGTGGACGACTGGGTCGAACGCAAGCAGGGCAAACGCGAGGTCAAGTACGAGCTGAAGGAACTTGAGCCGATCCTGTCGGAGAGCTACGGCGTCATCGCCTATCAGGAACAGGTGATGCGTATTGCGCAGGCCGTCGCGGGCTTCACGCTTGGCCAGGCCGACGTGCTGCGCAAGGCCATGGGCAAGAAAGACCCGAAGGTCATGGCCAAGCAGCGCGATTCCTTCCTCGAGGGGGCGAAGGCCAACGGCATCAACGAGAAGAAGGCAACGAAGCTGTTCGAACAGATCGAGTTCTTCGCCGGGTACGGTTTCAACAAGTCGCACTCGACCACGTATGCGTTCCTCGCGTATCAGACCGCGTATCTGAAAGCGAACTATCCGTGGCACTTCGCCGCGGCGCTCTTCACGATCGAGGCGCAGAACACCGAGAAGCTCGCGATGTATCTTGCCGAGGCCCGCGAGCGCGGCATTCCGGTGCTGCCACCTGACATCAATGAAAGCCAGTTGAATTTCTCGGTCGAGCGCGGCAAGGGCGTACGGTTCGGCCTGACCGCGATCAAAGGGCTCGGCGAGGGAGCGATCAATTCGATTCTCGCCGCGCGGACGCAGCTTGGCGGCCGCATCCCGTCCCTTCACGCACTGTGCGAGATTCTTGACCTGCGCCTCGCGAACAAGCGGGTGTTTGAAGCGCTGATCAAATCCGGCGCCTGCGATTTGCTCGTCGATCGTGCGGGCATGCCGTTGCGGACCACACGCGCGCGGCTGCTGGCGTCCATTGACGCGGCCTGCGACCACGGGGCGCGGACGCAGCGCGACAGGGATCTTGGCCAGTCGGATCTATTCGGTGGCAGCGACGAACATGGCGCGCCGGGACACGCGAGCCTGCCGGAAGTCGCGTCCTGGACCGAAATCGAGCAGCTCAATTACGAGAAGGAAGCGCTCGGCCTCTACTGGACGGGCCACCCCATCGATCGCTATGCCGACGATCTGCGCGAATATGGCGCGAAGTCGACGGCGGATCTGAACGTCAAGAAGCGAGACGAAGACTTCGACGAGAGCGGAGCGAGCGTTTCAGGCCCGCCAGGCGGACCCGAGGGGTCCGCCCCGCACGCGTCTGCGAACGGAAACGGCAACGGGAACGGCAATGGCAACGGCGCGCGCGGCAAGGGCGAGGAGATCTCCATCGGCGGCATTGTGTCCGGCCTCCGTCCGCTCAAGACCCGAAAAGGTGACCGGATGTGCGTCTTCCTGCTGGAGGATGCCGCGGGCAGCATCGAGGTCGTGGTCTTCCCGGAGGCATTCAAACAGCACGGCCACCTCGCCGACAATGGCCAGACCGTGCTGGTCAAAGGCAAGTTCGAGCGCGACGACGAGTCAGCTCGAATCATCGCGTCGGAGATTGCTCCCATCGGCATCGTGCGCGAGCGGCTGGCGAAATCGGTCGCCATCCGTCTGACGACGCCGCCGGCGGACCGGGCCACGTTCGAGCGGCTCTGGGATGTGTTTGCGCAGCACAAAGGTGATCGCCGCATCGCCATCGTCCTGCACGAACGCGATCGGCACATCCGTATCACGGTCGACGTCAACGGAATTCGTGTCCGGCCCTCCGAAACGCTGGTGACCGAGGTCGAAAAGATCTGCGGCGCAGGCTCGGTTTCGCTTCGCTGACCGTCATGGCCATGTTGACCTCCCCTGTCAATGCCTGCTGACACACTCGACTTCGAGGAGCCGATTGCCGTTCTCCTCAAGGAAATCGAGGCGCTGTCGATGCTTCCGCGAACGCCGCAGCGACAGGCGGAAATAGACGGGCTGACTCGTCGAATCCAGTCGATTCGGGGGGACATCTACTCGCACCTCACGGCGTGGCAGCGCGTGCTCGTCGCCCGGCATCCCAGCCGGCCGTCGGTGCTGGACTATGTGGGCCGCTTGTTCTCGGAATTTACGGAGATCAGTGGTGATCGTCGCTTCGCCGACGATCACGCGCTGATCACGGGCTTCGCCAAGTACAAGCAGGAGCCGGTGATGGTCATCGGTCATCACAAAGGCGCGGGCAGTGATACGAAGCAGAAGATCTTTCGAAACTTCGGCTACGCACGGCCGGAAGGCTATCGGAAGGCGCTGCGCGCGATGAAGCTTGCTGAGAAGTTCGGGCGAGCCGTGATTGCGTTCATCGACACACCGGCGGCGTACCCGGGCGTCGAGTCGGAGGAACGGGGGATTGCCGAGGCGATTGCGTTCAACCTTCGAGAGATGGCTGCGCTCAACGCGCCCATCATCGTCGTCGTACACGGTGAGGGAGGCAGTGGCGGGGCGCTCGGCATCGCGATCGGCGATCGCATCCTGATGCACGAATTCGCGATCTACAGCGTGATTCCGCCCGAGGGCTGCGCAGCGATCCTCTGGCGCGATGCGGCCCGCAAGGTCGAGGCCGCCGAAGCGCTTCGGCTCACCGCGCCCGACCTCCAGAAGTTCGGCGTCATCGACGAAATCGTGGCCGAGCCGGTCGGCGGGGCACACACCGACCACGAGCGTGCGGCCGCGCTGCTCGACGCCGCGCTCATGCGTGCCCTCGCGAACGTCTGGGCGATGGAGCCGTCGGAGCGTCTCGATGCGCGTTATCGAAAATTTCGCGCCATGGGAAATATCGGAATCAATGAAAGCTGAGCGGATCTGGGAAACGATCGCGTGCGAGGATTCGCCGATCGTCGCATTGTCGCGAGAGCTCGGCGTATCGCCGGTGACGGCGCGCCTGCTCTGTATTCGCGGCCTTGGGGCTCCCGACGACGCACGCCGCTTCCTGTCGCCGCGGATCGACGACCTGCATGACCCGTTTCGGTTGGCTGGCATGTCGATCGCGGTCGACCGAATTCTCGGTGCGATTAAATCGAAGGATCGGATCGCGATTCACGGCGACTACGATGTCGATGGCGTGACCTCCACGGTCATCCTGCGCCGCGCGCTGGAGCTGCTCGGTGCAGACGTCATCCATTTCATTCCCGAGCGCTTTCGTGACGGGTACGGACTGCAGCCGGCAACCATCGATCGGCTTCAGCAGGACGGCGTGCGGCTCATTATTTCCGTCGACTGCGGCATTCGCGCCGACGAAGCCGCGACGCGCGCGCGGGAGCTGGGCATCGATCTGATCATCACGGATCATCACGAACCTGGCCCCGAGCTGCCGCATGCGCTCGCGGTCATCAACCCGAAGCGTCACGACTGCACCTATCCAGACAAGAACCTCGCCGGTGTCGGCGTGGCGTTGAAACTGGTTCAGGCGCTGTGCACCTGCACCGGTCATGCGAACTGGTTGCCGGCGTTCGTGAAGGTTGCGGCGATCGGGACCCTGGCCGACGTGGTCCCGCTGACGGGCGAGAACCGCATCATCGCGAAGCTTGGCCTGGGGATGTTGTCGAAAGGACCCCACAAGGTCGGTCTGCGTGCGCTGCTCGACGTGTGTGACCTCACGGGCCGCGAGATCGACAGTTACCACATCGGCTTCGTCCTGGCGCCTCGTGTCAATGCAGCCGGACGGATGAGCACGCCCGATATCGCCGCGCGCCTGCTGCTGGCCGCCGACGAGACGATGGGGGAGGAGGCGAGGGCACTCGCCGAGCAGTTGGACGCGGAGAACCTTCGCCGGCAGCAGGAGGAGGCGGAGATCGTTTCCGAGGCGAGGAAGATCGTCGAGACCGACCTGGAGGTCGGCTCCCGCACGGTGATTGTCGTCGCCGGTGAACGCTGGCATCGCGGTGTCATTGGCATCGTCGCGTCAAAGCTGGTGGACGCCTTCCATCGGCCGGCGATCGTGATCTCGACCGACGGCGATCTCGCGCAGGGCTCATGCCGCAGTATTCCGTCGTTCAACATGCTGGCGGCGCTCGAATCGTGCGGGGAACTGATGTCGAAATTCGGCGGGCACAAGCAGGCCGCCGGTCTGTCGCTCGAGACCTCGCGCATTCGCGAACTGCGCGCACGTGTCAACGATTTCGCCGATGCGTGTCTGACCCCGGACGATTTGCGCCCGCGCCTCTGGATCGATGGCTCGCTAACCTTTCGGTCGATCAACGAGCAGGTCGTTTCGGAACTGTCCACGCTGGCGCCGTTCGGCGCGGGAAATCCGTGCCCGATCTTCCGGACGAGCCGTGTCGAGGTCATCGATGGCCCGAGGCGTTTGAAGGACCGTCACCTCAAGATGGCGTTCAAACAGGACGGCCGCATCCTTCGTGGCGTGGCGTGGCGCGCTTCCGAGCGCGAAAGCTTCGTTGCCGAGCATCGCGCCGCCATAGACTTGGCGTTCTCCCTCGAGAACGACATATACAACGGTGAGCGCTACCTTCAACTCTCTGTCGCTGATTTCAGAGCGCCGGAGAGCTAACGGCTGTTCACTCTTCTGCCTTCTCAGTTCTCCGTTCGTCTTCACTGTCATGGTTCGGTTCAGGGTTTTCGCCTGCTAGGCACCCAAATCCGTAAACCGCTTGACGCCTCGTGTCATGCGATTCGGCCGAACACTCGGTATGCCGTGAAATGTCCTTGGATTGCGGAGGTGGTCATGCGGGGATCGCAGATCCTGCGACCGATAATCCATGGATAGGATGCAACCTCGAACCCAGAACATTACGAACCCAGAACCGAACCGCGAACGCAGAACGACGAACCGAACGTTGAAACCGAACACGAACGGAGAACAGAGAACCCAGAAGGGTGAACGGACTGTTATCCTGTTATCAAGCTCATGAAATGGCAGAAGTGGGGCCGCCTGCTCGCTGCGATCATCGGCATCGGTGCCGCAGTCGTCGTCTACGCGACTATGGGCGAGCGCGCGAAATCCGTCCCCGTCAGTGAGCCCACGCGGATAGATCCGAAGGCGATCATCGAAAGTTCCGGCAACGTCGTCCAGCAGGTCCGCGGCGCGCGGCAGGACTTCCTCATCGAGGCGGAACGTCAACTTACCTACGAAGGCGGCTTAACAAAACTGCTCGGCGTGAAGATCACCGTTCGCAACCGGGGCGGCCGGGATTACGTCGTGACCGGACGTGAGGCGCAGGCCGGAGAAAACCAGAAGGCGCTTCAGCTCACCGGCGGTGTTCAGCTGAAAGCGAGCGACGGATTCACGCTGCGGACGGACAACGCGGCGTTCAATCAGGACACGGGGCTGATGACAGCGCCCGGCGCTGTCATGTTCGAGCGCGACCGACTATCAGGATCCGGCCTCGGCATGTCGTACGACAAGAACGCCGATGTCCTCTCGCTCGTGGAGCAATCACACGTGATGCTGCGCGACGAGCAGGGGAAGACGACGCTCGAGTTCACGTCGGGGAAGTCGACGCTCGATCGGATGGCGCACACGCTCGCGCTCGACGACAACGTCCACGCGTTACGCGACGAGCAGGTGATTGAGGCGACCCAGGGCGTTGCTCGTCTGACGCCCGACGACCAGCGCATTACCGATATCGAGCTGCGCGGCAACTCGAGGGTCACGGGGGGTGGCGCGGGTGTCGACTCAATGAGTGCCCGCGACATGAACCTGCATTATGCGGCGGACGGGCGGACGCTCGAGCACGCCCAGCTTGTTGGAGGCGGTGCCGTCGCGCTCACGGGACAGAACGGTTCACAGGGACGTCAGTTCTTCGGCGAGACGCTCGACATGCTGCTCGCACCTGATGGCTCCGTGACAAAGGCGACCGGTCGCGAAAACGTCCGTCTCGATCTGCCCGCGTCCGCCGATGCGCCGGCGCGCAGCATCAAGGCCCGCACGCTCGATGCTGACGGCATGTCAGGGAAGGGACTGACCGCGGCGCGTTTTGTCGAAAATGTCGAGTACCGCGAAGAAAGCGGCAAGTCGACGTCGGCGCGAACCGCTCGCGCCCGTGCGCTGACGGCCACGCTCGATAACGACGCGATTGACAGCGCGCTCTTCGCCGGCGCGGTGAAGTTCGAGGAGCAGGGACTGCAGGCGGCCGGGGGCGAGGCGCGCTACGACCCGGCGGCGGGATCCCTTCGGTTGAGTGGCGTCGAAGGTGGAGTCGTTCCCCGCGTCGCCGATGACCAGGTAACGATCGACGCCAACACCATCGACGTCGCGCTTCAGGGACGTCTGATGAAGGCCGCCGGCGGTGTGAAGACCATGCTCCGCGCCAGCAAGTCGAAGCTTCCGGGATTGCTGAAGCAGGATCAGCCGGCCAACGTGAACGCCGATGTGCTCGACTATCAGGGCGCGGCGGGGCAAGCCATCTACACCGGCAACGCGACGATGTGGCAAGGTGAAACCGCTGTTCGCGCCGACAAGGTCGCGATCGATCAAAGCAAAGGGGACTTTCTCGGATCGGGTAACGCGAGATCGACGATTGCGCTCGACACCGGCGTATCCGTCGCCCACGCCGCGGACGTCCGCTACGACGACGCGGCGCACACGATCACGTATTCGTCGACGCCGAACGCCAATGGATCAATTACAGCCCAAGCTCAATTGAGCGGGCCCCAAGGCGATCTGCGCGCGGACAGGATTCAAGTGATTCTGGCGCCGACCGGCGGTCAGATCACGCGACTCGAGGCGTACACGAACATCAACCTCAAACTCGAGACGCGATCGGCAACGGGAGAACGGCTCACCTACTTCGCGGAAGACGATCGGTATCTCATGTCCGGCGCCGGTACGAAGTCCGTGAAAGTTGTCGAATCATGCCGCGAGACGACGGGACGCACGTTGACCTTTTTCAAGTCGACTGACAGGATCATCGTCGACGGCAACGAAGAGATTCGCACGCAGACCAGAACCGGCGTCAGCCCTGGATGCGCGCCGCCCCCTGCGCCTAAGCCTGCCACGGCGCCCCGGCCTGCGACGGCCGCACCTTCTCGTCCCCAGACGACGCCCGCGCCCGCACCTCGTTCCCGTTGATGTCCACACTTCGCACCGACTCCCTCACCAAATCGTACGGCGGCCGCACGGTCGTGAAGGGCGTCAGCCTCGATGTGAACTCGGGAGAAGTCGTCGGACTGCTCGGCCCGAACGGCGCCGGCAAGACCACGACGTTCTACATGACGGTGGGGCTCACGCAGCCGGAGTCCGGTCGCGTGTTCCTCGATGGCGAGGATGTTACCGACGATCCCATGTACGTCCGTGCGCGTAAGGGAATCGGGTATCTGCCACAGGAACCATCGATCTTCCGCGGTCTTTCGGTCGAAAAGAACATCCTCGCCATTCTCGAAACGCTGGGTCTGTCGGGGGCGGAGCGGCAGCAGCGGCTTCGGTCGCTGCTGGCGGAGTTAAGCCTTACTCACCTGGCGAAAGCGCCTGCCTACACGTTGTCGGGCGGCGAGCGGCGGCGTGCGGAAATTACACGCGCGCTGGTGATTTCCCCGCGTTTTATTCTGCTGGACGAACCCTTCGCCGGTATCGATCCCATCGCAGTAACCGATATCCAGAACATCATCTTCCACTTGAAGGAGCGCGGCATCGGCGTTCTGATCACGGACCACAACGTACGGGAGACGTTGCGGATCACGGACCGGGCATACATCGTGCACGATGGCGTGATCTTTCGCAGTGGAACGCCCGATTTCCTTGCGGCCGACGAGGACGTGAAGCGAATCTATCTGGGTACGGAATTTCGATTGGATTAATGGAATAAGATGGGTCTGTAGTGGCGATTTCTCAGAAACTGCACACCAAGCTCGTCCAGAAACTCATTCTGACGCCGTCGCTCCAGCAGGCGATCAAGCTGCTGCCGATGTCGACGCTCGAGCTGTCGGAGCTCCTCAACCAGGAAATGGTCGAAAACCCGATGCTCGAGGAGGTACCGACCGAAGAGTTGCAGCCCGTCGAAGCGACGCAGGAGAAACAGGAAGAGAAGCCCGCCCAGGAAAAGGGCGACACTTGGGACGACCAGGACTACGAGTATTTCTTCGGCGATTACCTCGACGACGGCTATCGCCCGCGCACGCCAACCGAGGTCAAAGAACTTCCGCCGATCGAGAACACGCTCTCGACCGGCACCTCGCTCTCCGATCACCTGCTGTGGCAACTCTCGATGCAGACCGACGATCCGCTGATACGCGAAATCGGCGAGGCGATCATCGGCAACCTCGATGACGACGGGATGCTGGTGGCGACGGTTGAAGAGCTGGCGGCGATGGGCCCGTGGCCGGTGGAACACGTCGAGGGCGCGCTGCGGCTCATTCAGGGTTTCGACCCCATTGGCGTCGCCGCGCGCGACCTGCAGGAATGCCTGCTGCTGCAACTGCGGCATCTCGGCATGGGCGGTACGCCCGCCGAGAAGATCGTCACCGAGCACATGCGGCTGCTGCAGAACCACCAGGTCCCGGAACTGGCGCGTAAGCTCAGTCTCTCGATCGACGAGCTCAAGCAGCATATCGAGCTGATTCGTCATCTCGATCCGAAGCCGGGCAGCCGACTCAATCCATCGCAGTCGCAGTACGTCATTCCCGACGTCTACGTCGTCAAGGTTGAAGATCAGTACGTCGCCGTGCTGAACGAAGAAGGGCTGCCGCAGCTTCGCATCAGCCCCGTCTACCGTCGGTTGCTGGACAAGAGCGCGTCGGAAAACACCGACGAGACGCGCGCGTACGTGAAGGACAAGTTCCGGTCCGCGCTGTGGTTGATCAAGTCCGTCGAGCAGCGGCAGAAGACCATCCACAAGGTCGCGACCAGCATCATCAACTTCCAGCGCGACTTCCTCGACCACGGCATCGAGTATCTCCGTCCGCTCGTGCTGCGCGACGTCGCCAACGATATCGGCATGCACGAATCGACTGTGAGCCGCGTCGTCACCAACAAGTACATGCACACGCCGCAGGGCGTGTTCGAGATGAAGTATTTCTTCCACAGCGGCATCGCCAGTTCGTACGGCGAGGCGGTGTCCTCTGTGACCATCAAGCAGCGCATCCGCAAGATCATCGAGCAGGAAGATCCGCGAAAGCCGCTCAGCGATTCGAAGATCGTCAGCATCCTGCAGCGCGAGGGTCTCGAGCTCGCGCGGCGGACCATCGCGAAATATCGCGAGGAACTGAAGATTCCAACGTCGAATCAACGGAAGGTTCTTTATTAGCCTCACGGCTCATGGCTCATGGTTTCTGTTCCAAACGCTCTTGCTGAAGTCCTGAGCCGGGAGCCGGAAGCCTAGCGAAAACCCATGCGTCTCGAACTTACGGCCAGACACTTTGCCATCCCCGCGCCGGTACGCAAGCTCGCCGAGCAGCGCCTTGCTCGCGTGCTGCGGCCGCTCAACGACAGCGCCCTCTCGGCGCAGGTCGTCATCACCAAGGACAAATCCCGCTTCCATGCGGAGGTGACGCTGCACGCGCGCGGCGAGCACTTCCTGCACGGCGCGGCCACGGGCCGCGACGCTCAGACGGCCCTCGGCTCGTCGATTGACAAGGTCGAGCGCCAGGTCCAGAAACTGAAGAGCAAGTGGACCGAGCGGAAGCGCCAGGGGGTGTCCGCCTCGAAGGCGGCTTCAGCCGCCCCACGTCCCGCGCGCGGTGCCGCGGCGTTCGACATCGGCCTCGAGCGTCGCGACAACGGCGAACAGCCGCTCCGCATCATCCGCGCGCGCCGTTATGCGGTGAAGCCGATGTCAGTCGATGAGGCCGCGCTCGAAGTCGGCGACGGCCGCGACTCGTTCCTGGTCTTCCGGAACGCGTCGACCGAGGAAATCAACGTCCTGTTCCGTCGCGCCGATGGGAATCTCGGGCTGATTGAGCCAGAGGCATAGTCCCGATTTGTGATGAGCGATTTGTGACTTGTGATTTAAGCTGGCCCTTGCCGGCCACGAATCACAAGTCGCGAGTCACCAGGGATGAACCGGTCGATTACCGTCGAGGGGCTGCTCAAGAGCCGCGCCGAAGCTATCGGGCTTCCGTTCGAGTTGCTCGGCGGCCGCGATGGCCTCGAGCGAACCATCTCGAGCCCGCACATCCAGAAAACCGGCCTCGCGCTCGCCGGCTTTGATGCCTACCTGCAGCCGGCGCGTATTCTCGTCTTCGGCGAGAGCGAAATCCGCTATCTCGAATCGCTCGACGTCGCGAGTCGCGTGAACGTGCTCGCGGCGGCGTTCAACCACGACATTCCGTGCGTACTCATTACGGGCGGTTGGGAGCCGCCAGTCGAGCTGCTCGCGACATCCGATCGATACCAGGTCCCGCTGCTCCGGACGCCAGTGAGCACGCCCGTGTCGATTGCGAAGATCGAGTACCTGCTCGACGACGAACTGGCCGAGCGGCAGGTCATTCATGGCGTGCTGATGGACATGCTGGGCCTCGGCGTCCTGATCATCGGCGAGAGCGGGATCGGCAAGAGCGAGTGTGCCCTCGACCTCGTGGTGCGGGGCCACCGGCTCGTCGCCGACGATACAGTGGAGATCCGACGGCGCGGCGAGACGACGCTGATCGGGACCTGTCCGGAGTTGACGCGCCATCACATGGAGATTCGCGGTCTGGGATTGATCAACGTGCGCGATCTGTTCGGTGTTGCGGCGATTCGGAACGCGAAGCGCATTGAGCTCGTGGTGCAGCTCGAACGTTGGGATCCCGATCGGGACTACGAACGGCTCGGCCTCGACGAACTGCGCTACGAGATTCTCGGCCTGAAGGTCCCGCTCATCAGCATGCCGGTTGCTCCCGGCCGCAGCCTCGGCGTGCTCGTCGAGGTGGCGGCTCGAAACCAGCTGCTGCGCACGCGCGGACTGAATGCCGCGCGCGATCTCGCGGCGCGGCTTGAGGAGACACTGCGCGAAAAGGACATGCACGCGGATGCGGACTCCGACGATGACGTCGAGCATGGAGGGCATGTATGAGCGCCGCCACCGGAGCAGACGGGTGGCGGTAAAGGCGATCCGCAGGGGGCGCGGCACGCGCCGGTTCGTGATTCTCACAGGGCTGTCGGGATCGGGAAAGACCCACGCGATCCGCGCGCTCGAGGATCTCGGCTACTTCTGCATCGACAACCTGCCGACGCAGTTGATTGCGACGATGGCGGAACTGGCCGCGCGGGAGGGCGCCACACTCGAGAAGGTTGCCATCGTCGTCGACGTCCGTGAGAAGGATTTCCTGTCGCAGTTTCCGCGGGTGTTCAGGCGTCTGCGGACCGCCGCCGGTTTGACACCGATGCTCATCTTCCTGGAGGCGAGCCATACCGCTCTGGTCCGGCGGTTCAGTGAGACACGGCGTCCGCATCCTCTCGCGCGCGATCGGTCCGTCAGTGAAGGCATCGCGGAAGAGCGCGACAAGCTCAATGGCATTCGTGCCATGGCGGATCTCATCATCGACACCACCAATCTCACCGTCCACGAGCTCCGCGACATCTTTATGCAGATGTCGCGTGACGGTCGCAAACGGGCCGACATGGTGGTAAATCTAGTGAGCTTCGGCTACAAGAATGGCGTGCCGGTGGATGCGGATCTGGTGTTCGACGTGCGGTGTCTGCCGAATCCGCACTTTGTCGACAGCCTGCGGAAGCTGACGGGACGTGATGCGGCGGTCGTCCGGTACATGCGGAAACACGACGAGACGCAGGACTTTCTGGACAAGTTGACGTCATTTCTGAAATTCGCGCTTCCGCAGTACGTAAAGGAGGGCAAGAGTTATCTGACGGTGGCGGTCGGCTGCACCGGCGGCCAGCACCGATCGGTGATGATTGCCGAGGCGCTCAGGAAATCGCTGCGCGACGTCAAAGGCGTGCGGCTGCGGGTGAAACACCGGGATTCATGATTGGGGTCGTCGTCGTGACACACGGGCAGCTCGCGACCGAGCTGCTGAATGCCGCCGAGACGATCGTCGGTGAGCTGCCGCGCTTCACCGCGGTCTCGATCGGGTGGCATGAAGACACCGAGGATGCGCGATCGGAGATCGCCGACGCCGTCGGACGCGTGAACGGGGATGCTGGCGTGCTGATCCTGACTGACATGTTCGGCGGAACACCGTCGAACCTGGCGATGACGTTCCTCGGCGACCGCGTGGAGGTGATTACCGGGGTGAACCTGCCGATGTTGATCAAGCTCGCCAACCTCGCAGAGCAGGCAGATTTGCTCACCGCCGCACGCGAAATCCGTGAACAGGGACGCGCCGCCATCTGGGTTGCGTCCGATCTGCTGCGCGGCGAGAAAACGACCGAGAAGGCGTGATGGTTACCAGATCCGTGGAGGTCACCAATGCGCTCGGCCTGCATGCGAGGGCGGCGGCCCGGTTCGTTCATCTGGCCACGCGGTTCAGCTCGCAAATCCGCGTTTCGCGCGACGCAAAGGTGATGGACGGGAAGAGCATCATGGGCATCCTGCTGCTCGCGGCAGCGCGCGGCACGAAACTGACGATCAGCGCCGACGGTCCCGACGAGACGACCGCGGTCGACTCGTTGATTCAGCTCGTCGAGTCTGGATTTGGAGAGGAATCGTGGAACGCCTGAAGGGAATCGGAGTTTCATCAGGTGTCGCGTCCGGCCCCGCGCTGGTCGCCATTCAGCGCACGCAGGTCATCCGGTTTCCGATTGCGCCCGATCGCGTGGCGCGTGAACTGTCGGCGCTGGAACGTGCGCGGCGGCGGTCGCACGAGCAATTGCAGCAGATTCGGCGGCGTATCTCCGAGCTGAAAGGGTCGGACCTCGCCGCCATCTTCGACGCGCAGCTGCTGATGTTGGATGACCCCGTGCTGGTCGGCCGCGCAGCGGATCTCATTGCCGCCGAGCGGGTCAACGCCGAATGGGCCGTGCAGCGTGCCTTCGATGAGATCTCCGCGGTGTTCAACGACGTCGAGGATCCGTACCTGCACGAGCGCAAAGGCGATCTCCATGATGTGGCCGGACGCTTGCGGATGAACCTGCGCGGTGAGATGGGAGGCGCGCGCGATCTGCTGCAGGACCTCGATTCGCCGTGTGTCCTCGTTGCCGACGAGCTCACGCCCTCGGTGGTGGCTCAGCTCGACTGGACACGCATTCTCGGATTCGCGACCGATGCCGGCAGCCGGACCTATCACACCGCGATTCTTGCCCGCTCGCTCGGCGTGCCGGCCGTTGTCGGCCTTCACGACGTCAGCCGCCGCATCCCCGCGGGCGCCTCCGTCATCATCGACGGCGACAGCGGCGACCTGATCATCGATCCCACGCCCGCCGACCGTCAGGAAGCAGAGGCGCGCACCCGGCTGCAACGCACGCGCCGGATGACGCCGACCGCGGAAGGGCCGACGCTGACGTCCGATGGCGTTCGCGTCCAGCTGCACGCCAACATCGAACGGATGGATGACGTGTCGATGGCGCTCGCGTCCGGCGCTGAAGGGATCGGGCTTTATCGATCGGAGTTTCTGCTCGTCGGCGGTCCGCCCGACCTTGCGGGCGAGGACGAACAGTACGAGGTGTATCGCCACGTCGTCGAGAACATGACGCCGCGGCCGGTCACGATTCGAACGTTCGACATCGACGAACGGCAGATTGCGCGGCCGCTCGTCGACACCGCGCTCGATGCGCGCTGGTTCCCCGACGCCGAGCGCACGGGTCATGCCGGGCTGCGGGGAATCCGGTTCGGCCTCGCGCAGCCAGCGATCTTCAAGACCCAGCTTCGCGCGCTGCTGCGCGCTGCGGCACATGGATCGCTGCGCATCATGTTTCCCTTCGTGTCGTCAGTGCAGGAGGTGCGCGCCGCGCGCGCCCTGCTCGCCGAAGCGCGGGGCGAACTGGAGGCACGGGGTGCCGCGGCCGGTCGTGTGGATGTCGGGATCATGATCGAAGTGCCATCAGCCGCATTCACCGCCTCGCTGCTGGCGCGCGAGGTCGATTTCTTCACGATTGGCACCAACGATCTCATTCAGTACACGCTTGCGGTCGATCGGACTGACGAGCGGGTCTCGGATCGCTACGAGCCGCTGCATCCAGCGGTGCTGCGGCTGATCCGTCAGGTCCGACGCGGTGCGGTCCGGCAGGGTATTCCGGTTGCCGTGTGCGGTGAGATGGCATCCGACCCGCTGTTGCTGCGCCTGCTCATCGGCTGCGGCCTGACGGAGTTCAGCATGACGCCCGGCGCGCTGCTGATGGCGCGCCGCGTGGTGTCGGAAACCGGTGCGGGCGACATGGCGCGGATCGCCGCGCGGGTGATGACGCTCGGCACCGTCGAAGAAATTGAACGCGTGCTCGTCGAATACTTCGGACGCGATGGCAGATCCGGTTCGCCGAAATCGTTACAGACGGAGCGCAGCCCTGGTTCGTCGGAGCGCCCCGGAGGCGAAGGCGGCCGACAGAAGGTGGAAACCAAGTGAATGTGACGCGGGTCGACAAGCCTTGGGGATACGAGCTCCACTGGGCGAAGACGGATCGCTACGTGGGCAAGGTGCTGCACATCAACGCGGGCCACGCGCTCAGCCTCCAGTACCACAACAAGAAGGACGAAACGATTTACGTACACCGGGGAAAGATGCTCTTCGAGATTGGGCCGAAGGATGGCCCGCTCGAAAAGCGTGAAATGGGCCCCGGCGATTCGGTGCATGTGACGCCGCTCACCGTCCACCGTATGACCGCACTCGAGGATTGCGACCTACTTGAGGTCTCGACCCCGGAACTTGACGACGTCGTGAGGCTGGAAGACCGGTACGGGAGGGAAGGTACATAATCATCGCGCCTTTCTG
The DNA here is from genome assembly GCA_035764385.1 of Vicinamibacterales bacterium. Classification (GTDB taxonomy): domain Bacteria; phylum Acidobacteriota; class Vicinamibacteria; order Vicinamibacterales; family UBA2999; genus Gp6-AA40. The sequence goes on along the minus strand of DASTZI010000316.1, from coordinate 2,854 downwards.
AAGGAGGGTGTGATGACACGCGTTGGCCTCGGCGTTCTCATAACCGTCACCCTTGCCGCCGCGACGTTCCTGGCGCAAGGACAACAACCTGCCAATAACTTCCCGCTGGCTGCGCCCGCAGGGCAGAACAGCAACGCGAAGACGACGCCTCCTCCCGGCGCACAGAATCAGGGCGCACTCGATCCGAACAACTGGAAGTATGGGCCGGCGTTCAACGCTCCGGCGGGCAGCAAGATCTGGAATCCGGTGAAGCTGAAGATGATGGCCGGCCAGAAGGTGACCGGCGGCACGGTGTTCAGCGCAACAGATCCGGCGACGTACTGCGCGATGGCCAACGCGGGCTACGACTTCATCTGGACCGAGCAGCAGCATGACGGGCGCGACTGGGAAGCCACCTCGCGGCTATGGCGTACGTGCCCGTACGCGAAGGCGGTTCCGGGCGTTCGCGTCGCGTACGCCGATGAGAGGGAAATCCAGCACGCGATGGACGCAGGCGCGCTCGTCGTCGTCGTGCCGACGATCGACACGGTCGAGGAAGCCATCGAAGCGCGCAACTGGGTGTACTTCCCGCCGCTCGGACGACGCAGCCAGGGTGGTGGACAGGCATTCGATCCGGCGGTATTCGGCAGCGTGCCGGGGGGCTATCGTCAGACGATCAACGACAACATCGTGCTGGTCTTGATGATCGAGACGCTCGAAGGCGCGAAGAACGCGGCGGAGATTGCGAAGGTTCCAGGCGTGACGGCGCTCTTTGCCGCAAGCGGCGACCTCGGCAACTTCAGTGGCTACGCGATGGGAAGTCCGGATTACGAGCGGCTCATTAACGTCGTGCACGACGCGGCGATCGGCGCGGGCAAACGGCTGTGTGGACCGTTGGCGTGGCGCGACCGCCCGGACTTCACCTGTTTCCAGGCCGGGAGTGAGACCGCAGCGATCACGCGTGGCGTTGCCGCGGAACTCGGCACGTTGGCGAATACACAGGGCAAACCGGAAGTCGGACCCTGGGCGGGCAAGTAGTAGGTCCGGCTGAAGCCGGACCCACCGATGCAGGCGGACCTGGCGGTATCGGTGGAAGTCTTCCTTCGAAGGCTCGGTGGAGGTCCGCCTTTAGGCGGACCTAAAATGGGATGTCATCGTCGGTGATTGGCTCCATGGGTGGCTCATCGCCACCGCCGTGCGACATCGCTGCGCCACCACGGTCCATCGACGCGCCCCGCCCGCCGCCACCACCGCCACCGAGCAGTGTGATTCGGTCAGCCTTGATCTCGGTCGTGTACCGCTTGTTGCCGTCTTTGTCGTCCCACTGGCGCGTCTGTAGGCGGCCTTCGACGTAGATCTGCTTCCCTTTCGTCAAGTATTCCTGCAGGCTCTCCGCCTGCTTGCCCCACAGGACGATGCGGTGCCACTCGGTCTTTTCCTGGCGCTGCCCGCCCTTGTCGTTCCACACCTCAGTCGTCGCAAGATTCAGTGTCGCCACGGCAGCGCCACCCGGCGTGTAGCGGAGCTCCGCATCGCGGCCGAGATTGCCGACGAGGATCACTTTGTTCACGCTTCCCATCGATGTCCTTCTTCGTTTGGGGTGGTCTTCCAGCCCCAGTTAGGCGGTCTGAAGACCTGGACGGGTCTCAAGACCCGCCCCCACACTGCATGTTCTTAAAGACCCGTCCCGACAACTGCAGACTAGCGGGCAAGCGTGACAGGGCAGGTCACGCTACGGCGTGGGGCGGCGGGCCACCCGGTCGAGATTCTGCTGGGCGAGCGTGTGCACCGGATCGCTGTCCTGCGTCCGCTGCAGCACGTTGTTCCACGATTCCCGCGCCGCATCGATCTGCCCGAGGCGCTCCTGTGCAAGCCCGCGCTTGTAGAACGCCTGCGACACCTTGTCGCCCATCGGGTAGTTCTGCGTGACTGCATTGTATGCGGCAATCGCGTCGGTCCACCGGTTCAGCGCGAAATACGATTCACCAATCTGAAACTGCGCGTCGTCGGCCATCTCCGAGCGCGGGAACGTCCGCAGAAACGCCTCGAAGCCGGTCACGGCGAGCGTGAACTGACCGGCGGCGTAATCGGCCATGGCGGTATCGAACATGCGCGTCGGTGAGAGACCGGCGGTCGACGGCGGTGTTCCGGTTGTCGGTGCCGGCGGCGGCGGTGCGTTGGGATCGGTCGACGGCGGCAGCGCCGTCTGCGGCGGCGGCGTGGCAGGGATCGAGCTTCGCAGCGCCTCGAGCTCCTCGCGCACGTTGGACACGCGGACGTTGGTGTCGTCCACGCGTTCGCGGATGGCGCGCAGGTCCTTGCCCATGTCGTCGACGATCACCTTCTGATCCGCAAAGCCTTTGCGCGTCGTGTCGTTCGCCTGGTCGAGGCGCTGATTGAGCGTCTTGATCGAGTCCTGGAGCGCCTGGGTGACCGTTGCGATGGCGACCGCGAGCTCCTGCGTCTGTTCCTGCAACATCCGAATATCCGCCATCATCTGTCGCTGCTCACGGCTTTGCGCCGAGGCAGGAACCGTAACGACGGTAAGCAGGATCGCGGTCGTCGTGAAAAGCCTGTACATCATGTCCCCCGGTTACTTCGATGTAATCACGAAGTGCGCGCGCCGGTTCTTCGACCACGCGGCTTCGGTGTGGCCAGCGTCGAAGGGGAACTCTTTGCCGTAGCTCACGGTCCGCAGCCGATCGGGCGCGACGCCCAGCGACACGAGATACGTTTTCACCGCGACGGCGCGGAGTTCACCCAACGCGAGGTTGTATTCCGCCGTGCCGCGTTCGTCGCAATGACCTTCAACCGTCACCATCCACGTCGGATATTTCTTGAGGATCTCCGCGTTCGACGCGACTATCGCACGGCC
>DASTZI010000315.1:0-2578 GCA_035764385.1 Vicinamibacterales bacterium | reverse complement strand
AGCGTCGTTGGATTCATGATCGGCCGGTACAGTGAACGACACGTGCTCCATCGCCTCGGCCTCGATGAACGCGATCTGCGTCTCGGCCGGTACTTGTTTCGACGATTCGGAGGACGGGTTGTCTTCGTCGCACGATTCGTCGCGTTTCTTCGTTCGCTGGCAGGGCTGCTCGCGGGCGCCAACGCGATGCCGTTGCGGCCGTTTCTAATCGCGAGCGGTCTTGGAGCGCTGGCCTGGTCAGCGACCTTTGGCTTCGGGGCCTACGCGGTCGGGCGGGAAATCGAAGTTCTCTCGTCTCGTGCGGCTGTGGGGGTGGGGATAGTCGTGCTGATGGTAGCGATCGCGGGTCTGCGATTGTTGCGCAGCAATCGAGCGCGGCTCCAAATCGAAGCCGATCGGGACGTCGATCCGGCTAGGGCTCCCGGCCGGTGAGCTTCAGGAACTTCTGGTTCTCGTGGCAGATGAACTCGATCATCTCGGAACCATCAGCGACGATCTCCTGTTCGACTCTGACGGTGAATGGGCGCGTGTACGCCTTGGGATCGTCGATCGTGACGTCGATCTGCAGTTGTCCGAAGTTCACGCGGCGGAACCGCTCGGTCAACGTCAAGGCGTCGGTAAACGGATCGCCCTTGCCATCGAGCCAGCCATCACCCGGCTGACCCGTCAACGCCCCGCGGAAGTTATTCGACTGCACGACGAGCGTGTCACCTTCCCAGTGGCCGACCGAGTAGCCGTGCCAGTACGGCTGCGGTTCGCCTTGTTTGGGAAGCGGGCGTCCGTCCATGTAGATGGTTCGAAGGCCGTAGTTCGATTCGAAAACGATCACGATTTTTCGCGGCAGTTGAAGGATCTCGCGCGGCTGCGGATCGAGGTGATATTCGAGCGGGCCCTGCGGCAGACACAGCGCGTCTGGATTGTCGAGCGCGCCCGCTCGCTTCTTCACCAGGTCCAGCGCCAACGGACGATAGGGAAGCCCTCCTTTGAAGTTGGCTCCGATATCGCCGAATGTCGCCAGCGGAGGCTGTCCAGGCGCCTCGCTGCCAGGCTTCCGATCGGATCGCATCCAGATGCCGGACAAGTCGGGCTTGCCATCCGATGTGCGCGGCGTGGGCGCCGTCAGATTCGGCTTGCCATCTGGTCCCTTCGGAACTCCCGGCTTCGGGGACAACGGCCACTGCGCCGAGAGCGACGTTGCGAGCGCAGCCACGATGACCGCCGACACTAGAACCGTGAACGGCCGTTTCATGTCAGCCTCCAACCTTCACCTGCACGCGTGTACCGCGTGCTGTGGCGACGTTACGGAGTCGGCGTGTTCGCGCCCGCGAACAACTTTTTACCCGTGCTCGCGAGGGTTACATTTTGAGCATTCGCGTTGTTCGTTCCGTTTTTGGCGCGAGTGCCTTCAATCGTGACGACGTCGCCGGCTTTGAGCGTCAGTCGCGTCCAGCCTGACCGCATCAGACCGCTCGCAGCGGCAAGCTCGAACCCCCAGTTGGCGACTTCACCGGTCTTTTCGTCCTTGGCGTCGATATAAATCCACGCGTGCGGATTGGTCCATTCGAACTTCGTGACAGCGCCGGTTAACTTGATCGGCTGACTTGCATCGAATTCTGCGGAGAACGAGTGATGCGCAACGAGTGGGCGCCCAGGCAGTAGGAAACCGACCGCAACCAGGAGAACAGCGGCCTGGCTTTTCATGGCCACACCTCCAGTGAAATTGGGGCCAATTGTCGGCCTGCAGCGGCAGGACGTCAAGGAAATAGGCTCAGAAATGAAACTGAGCGCCAAGTCGCACGACCCGCCCCTGGAGAATCTCAGTCGGACGATCGAGCGCCGGCCCGTAGTTGAAGTTCTGGTTCAGCACCGTGTTCGCGTTCAGCGAGTTGAAGATGTCCACTTGCAGCCGAACGTTGCGTGTCGAGTTCAACGTGACGACCTTCGCAAATCCAAGATCGAGTTGATTCCACTGGTCGGCGTACTTCGAGCCCGGTTTGATCAGGGGCACCAGCACGCTGGTCTGGGTGAGCGTCGGGATGATCGAGCGGTCCACGGTGTAATTCACAAATAACTGTCGCCCGGGGTAGCTGGTGAGCGAGCCGCTGAGTTGAATGCCCCACCAGAGCGGATATGCGCCGGACAGCTTGAATTGATCGATGAACGGCATCCCGAGCTTCGTCTGGTCGCAGAACCGGCCGCCTGCCGTGTCGATGAGTGCGCCGACAGGAATCGGATTGTTCGGATCATCGAGGCTGCAGTTCTTGATGACGCTGCGGTCGTGCGTCCATCCGCCGAGCAGCCGTCCCTCGCCAAGGCGTGCCTGGGCGCTGACCTCGACGCCGTTGTAGGTCTGCGTCCGGGCGTTGTTGACCGTATTGGTGTCGAGAATGTCGACGAGCCCCTGCTTGGTGCGATCCAGGTTGTACACCGTGAGCGGTTCGCCACCGAGGGGGTTCGCGATCGTCACCGGTGTGAAGTCTCCGGGCGACTGCAGGAGGTTGTCCTGCTGCTGCAGCCGGTGGAAGCCGCGACGATAGTAAGCGACGCTCGCGGAAATCCCGCGCGTCAATTGGTGCTG
>DASTZI010000314.1:0-25080 GCA_035764385.1 Vicinamibacterales bacterium | reverse complement strand
CATTGCCACGCCGGCATCGATCACGGAGGGGTCGATGGTGCGGAGTCCCGCCGCCGTCGAGCGGACGATCGGCAGCAGCGCATAAAGGATCAGCGCAACGATCGCAATGCGCGGCCCGATGCCTCCAATAAACGGCAGCGGCAGCAGGAATCCGAGGAGCGCCAGGCTGGGGATCGTCTGCGCGATGCTCGCGGCGGCGAGCAGCGGACGTCCGATGCGCGGCCGATGGGCCGCCGCGATTCCCGCCGGCAAGCCGATCGCGGTCGCGATGGCGGTCGACCAGAGGACGAGGAACAGGTGGCGCTCGACCATCCCCGCGAGCTCCTCACGGTGCGACACCCAGAAGGAGAGCAGCCGCATGAATCAGTGCGAAAGAGCGGGGCGCTCGAACGTCACACGCCCCCGCTCGAGGACGCCGACGCGGTCGCCAAGCGCGAACGCTTCGTCCATGTCGTGTGTGACGAGGATCACGGTCTGGCGCAAATGCCTGCGAATGCGCTGGAACTCCGTGCGCAGCTCCTGCCGGGTGATGCTGTCGAGCGCGCCAAACGGCTCGTCCATCAGCAGGATTGGCGGATCGATGGCAAGCGCGCGCGCAACGCCGACGCGTTGCCGCTGACCGCCTGACAATTCACGCGGCCACCTGCCGGCGAATTCGCCGGGCGGCAGCCCCATGAGTTCGAGCAGATCGTGCGCGCGGGTGCGCCGACGATCGACGGGCCACCCCTCCAGCCGTGGCACCAGTGCAACGTTTTCTTCAACGGTGAGGTGCGGAAACAGCCCAACCTCCTGGAGCACGTAGCCGATTCGTCGTCGCAGAGCGATCGGATCCCACTGACGGGTGTCGCGTCCTTCGACGAGGACGCTGCCGGTGTGTGGCAGCAGAAGCCGGTTGATCAACTTGAGCACCGTCGACTTGCCGGCGCCGCTGCGGCCAACGAGGGCGACCGATTCACCTGGACTGACCGTGAGGTGCAGATCATCGAGAACGACGTGCGTACCGTAGCTGAAGCTGACGCCGAGGAGTGAGACGACGTCAGTATTCGGCAAATGCGTCGTCAGGAAAGCAGTACAACCAACGCTCGCCCGGCTCTGCCGACGCGACCACGGGGTGTGACGTCGCGCGAGCGTGCTTGCTCGCGTGGCGATTCGGCGACGAATCGCAGCACAAGGTGACGCCGCACGTCTGACACGTGCGCAGATGCACCCACGATGCGCCGATCTTCACGCACTCTTCGCACTGGCGGCGGCGCGTCTGCTTCAATTCGTCAATCGCTGAGATATGCGCGCATGCACCCGGCATAACGGAGGAGCGTATCATGGGCCCATGGCCCAGGACGGCGCCGCGATCGAGCGACCTGAGACGAGCGAATGGCCCGAGTTGCCGGCGGCGTGGGCCGACACGTATGCGACTCTGCATATGTGGAGTCAAATCGTCGGCAAGATCGCGCTTGCGCAGGCGCCGCCGCTCAACCATAGCTGGTCCGTGGCGCTGCAGCTCATGTCGCGTGGCCTGGTGACGCGTCCTCTGCCGCACGGGCACAGAACCTTCACGATCGAATTCGATTTCCTCGACCACCAGCTTCACATCGTTGTCGCCGACGGCGAGCGTCGCTCCTTGCCACTGGTGCCGCAGACGGTGGCGGCGTTCTATCGCGAAGTGATGACCACGCTCGACGAAATGAAACTACCGGTGCGGATCTGGCCAATGCCCGTCGAGATTCCAAATCCAATTCGCTTCACCGACGATACGGTGCACGCGTCGTACGACCGCGGTTACGTCAGCACGTTCTGGCAGATTCTGGTCAGCTGCGAGCGGGTGTTCAGCCGCGCGCGCTGTTGCTTTCTTGGCAAGGCGAGTCCGGTACATTTCTTCTGGGGAAGCTTCGATCTCGCTGTGACGCGCTTCTCGGGGCGTCCCGCGCCGCCGCGCGAAGGGCCTGAATTCATGCGCGAGGCGTATTCGCACGAGGTCATCAGCCACGGCTTCTGGCCTGGCGGCGGGCCTGGGACGGCGTTCGGGCCAGGCCCTGTGAACGAACCCGCGTTCTACGCGTATGCGGTGCCGGAACCTTCAGGCTTCAAGACGAGCGACGTCGAACCGCGTGGTGCGATTTATCACTCGGAGCTTGGCGAGTTCATCCTGCCGTATCGAATCGTCCAATCGGCGAACGATGCCGACGCTGCGCTGTCCGCCTTCATCGACAGTACGTACTCGCACGCCGCCGATCTCGCCTCGTGGGATCGCGCGGGCCTCGAGCGGCCCGTCCTTATATAACCCCGACGCGAGATGCTGTCACCGCGGCGGCCTTGCTATTGCTCCTGCAATACAGCGGGATGCTCGTCAACTCCACGGATGTGCCACCCGATTACCTCGGCTCGCGGAGCGAGGGCGAACGCCGGAGAGGCGAACGTCGCACGCAGCCGCGTCCAGTAGCCGATCGACGGCGCGGAGAGCGGCGTCGAGCTGTGGTGCGCAATGTTGTGCTCGCGACCGCGACGATTATTCTTCCTCACAAGGTGAAGCCTCAATCGGTCGACAAGTTGTTGCCGCCGCCAGCGCCGGTCGTCACAGCTCGGATCGAAACCGTCGCGGCTGTACCCCCGGACCACGCCTACGACGAGTTCATCCGGGAAGCGTCGAAGGTGCACAGGGTTGACGCGGTGCTGATCCGTTCGGTCATCCAGACCGAATCCGCGTTCGATGCGATGGCGGTGTCACCATCGGGGGCTGTCGGTTTGATGCAGTTGATGCCTGAGCTCGCCGCAGAGATGGGTGTGGAAGATCCGTTCGACCCGCGTCAGAACATCATGGGTGGTGCGAAATACCTGCGCCGTCTGCTGGATCTCCATCGCGGCCGCGTGCGTCTGGCGCTTGCCAGTTACAATGCGGGCGCCGGCAACGTGATGCAGTACGGAGGCGTACCGCCATTTCCTGAAACGCAGAAATACGTGAAAGAGGTCACCAGGCTCATCGCATCTTCTCGTCGCAATCGCACCAATTAGACATTGCCGCTGTCACTCGTCGCGCTGTGTGTGCTCGTGCCGCTGTCGCTCGTCCTGGCGCTGCTGCACGCGGCGCCGCTGTTAGTGTTTGCGACGGCGGCCGCCGCCATCATTCCGTTGAGCGGATGGATCCGGCGGGCGACCGAACAGGTCGCAGAACGAGCCGGTCCGGCCATCGGCGGGCTGCTGAACGTCACCTTCGGCAACGCGGCTGAATTCATCCTCGCGTTGTTCGTGCTCCGATCGGGCAACCCCGCTGTCGTCAAGGCGACCATCACCGGCTCCATCATCGGCAACAGTCTCCTCGGTCTCGGGATTTCGATCGTGGCGGGTTCATGGGGACGTGAGAAGCAGACCTTCAATCGCGATCGCGCCGGACTGCTGACGAGCCTGCTGATTCTTTCGGTGATCGCACTGCTGCTGCCCGCGATGTTCGATTATGCGGAGCGTAGCCTCGCCACAACGGCGCGCGCCCATGTGCTCGATGAGCGCCTCAGTCTCGGCGTGTCGATCGTGCTCATCGTGGTCTACGTCGCGAATCTGTTCTACACGCTGGTGACGCATCGCGATGTGTTCGAAGGAACCTGGGAAGGCAAGGCCGAGTGGTCGCTGCGCAAGGCGCTCGTCATTCTTGCAGCCGCGACGCTCGCCGTGGCCCTCGAGGCCGAACTCGTGTCGGGCGCGCTTGAACCGACGGCGGAGCGGCTGGGGCTGTCGCTCTTCTTCCTCGGCGTGATCGTGCTGCCGCTTGTCGGCAACGCGGCTGAATACGCGTCGGCACTCTACTTCGCCCGGCGAGACCACATGGGCCTGGTCATGACGATCAGCGTCGGGTCGAGCATTCAGATCGCGCTGATGACCGCCCCGGCGCTTGTGCTCGGTTCGTACCTGCTGGGCCACCCGATGGACCTTGTATTCGGTCACCCGCTGGAGCTGTTCGCGATTGCCGGCTCCGCCTTCGTGGTCAACGCCATCGCGCTCGACGGCGAGACGACGTGGTTCGAAGGCGTGATGCTTATCGCGGTCTATGTGCTGCTGGCGCTGGCGTTCTTTTTCGCGACGGCGCGGTAGGGCCGGCTCGTAGGGGCGGGCTCGTAGGGGCCGGCTTTAGCCGGCCCACCTCAAATACCTGCGTACCAGGAATACCCGTACCCGGGCGCAGATGATCCGCTGCCGTCGCCAATATCCTTCAGCGTGTCCACGACGCTGATCTGCGCAAGATATTTGATGCTCTTGTAGCCAAGCTGCCGCGGCAGGCGCAGGCGCAGCGGTGCTCCGTGTCCCGCCGGCAGGTCAGTCCCGTTCATTCCGTACGCGAGCAGCGTCTGTGGATGTGTGGCGTCCGCCATGTCGATGCTCTCCCAGTCATCATCGTAGGCATAGAAGACCACGTATCTCGCATTCGGACTGGCGCCGACGAGGTTCAGGACGTAGCCGAGCGGCACCCCAATCCATTCGGCGATGAACGACCAGCCTTCCTCGCATGCCTGATGCGTGATCTGCCGGCTCACGGGAAACCCATGCAGGTCTGCGAGTGAGAACGACGAAGGCCGCGCAACGAGGCCGTCGATGTCGAGCCGCCAATTCGTGAATCCGCGACGAAGCAGTTGCTGGTAATCGAACGCCGTCGGCGGCGGGCCGTTGATCGGCGCGACCTCGGAGATTTGATCCGGCCTGAACTCACGCGCGAGCGAACCGTGCGCCGTCAGCAGGCGGTGCGACGCGTAAGTCAGCGTTTCACCGGCGCCATAGAGGCCGCCGTGATCGGGAGGAATCAGTCCATACCGATCGGCGAGACGAGCCGCTATCGCCAGACCCGAGGCGCCGCCGAGCGCGCTCAGCGCCGTCGTAATCACCTTGCGACGGGTGATTAACCTGCTCATGTCTGAACTTCCGACGCGGAAGGTTCGCCGCCAAGAATCATCGCGCCCACATGACGGGTGAAGCCGGCAAACACGACCATCGCGACGTGGCCGACCACAAACAGCACGAGCAGGCTGGCGACGATGAAGTGGATTGTGCGCGCGGACTGCTGACCACCCATCGATGTCACCAGCAGTGGAAGGACCGACGTGACGCCCGGCGACATCGCGAGTCCAGTCCAGATCATCAGCGGGAAGAGCACGAACACCACCGCGGTGTAAGTGATTCTCTGCACGACGTTGTACTTCGCGGGTTGTGCCGGTCTGAACAGATCCCGTCGGAAGTGATGCGCCCGCGCGCCGCCCAGGACGTAGACGGTGCCGGTGAGAACAGCAATCCAGGCTGACAGAAAGTGCAGGTAGCGGCCCCAGCCGGATTGGCCGGTCAACATGAATGGCAACGGCAGATCGATCAGCGATGGCGTTCCCACCCCGCCCGTTTCACCCCAGTACAAACGAGGATGCGCCAGCAGGATCGCGACCCCGCTCACCGCGAGCCCGATGAAACTCGCTGCCGTCAACCAGTGCGTGGCGCGCACAAGGGCTGAATGGCGCACGCGCAGATTATGGCACTGCGCTACTTTTTCGTCTTTGGGTCGGCGCGCTCGGAATCGCGGCCGATACCGAGGACGCGCGACCAGAAGCCGCGCTTCTTCTTCTCGGGCGGTGGCGGTTCCTGCCGGGTAACAACGGGAGGTTGCGGTCGCACTTCGGCGACCGTCGGCGGTGCCGACTCTTGAGCGACGACAACGGGGGCGCTCGGCCGACCGAATGGAATCCCCAGCGCCCTGAGCAAGTGAGCCCGGTGAATGGGGCAGATGTCGATCGGCTCGGTCCCGCGCGCGAAATACTCGGTGTACACAATGCCATCGCGCGCGCGGCGGCAGTCATCGGTTGCCAGACGACCGCTCGCGCCGTCGATTTCAACGCCGACAATTCCCGTCGGCGGCCGGAACGACTCGGGCTTGTCCTCTTTCGTCGCGGCCATCATGAATCGCGCCCACAGCGGCACCGCAAGTTCCGCGGCGTAGCCTCCGCGGAGGATGGTGCGCGGCTGGTCGTAGCCGACCCACACTCCGGTCACGAGGCGCGGTGTGTACCCGACGAACCACGCGTCACGATAATCGTTGGTCGTACCAGTCTTGCCCGCGGCGGGGAGCCGGAATCCAACCTGGCGCGCTTGCGCCGCGGTGCCCGCGTTGACCACGTCCTGCAGCATCGACGTCATCAGGAACGCGGTCGTCGGGCTGACGGCCGGTTTCGTCGACGGCATGGCCTCGAACAGCACTTGTCCGTCACTGGTCGTGACGCGTCGAATAAGGCTCGGGCTCGCGAGCACGCCCTGATTGTCAAAAGCGCCGTACGCGGATGTCAGCGCCAGCAACGTGACCTCGCCCGAGCCGAGCGCCAGCGACGGAACGGCCGGCAGGTTTTCGAGGCCAAGTTGTTCCGCATAATTCACGGCCGTCGGCACGCTGATCGTCTGGAGCATGCGGACCGCCGCGCGGTTGCTCGACAGGCGCAATGCGGCGCGCATCGTGATCGCATCGCCCGTAATGTGTCCGTCATCGGGAAGCCAGACGTTCTGCAACGTCGCCACTGGCTCGCTCAGGCCCGTAATGATCGTAGCCGGCGTGAAACCCTGTTCGAGCGCCGCGGCGTAGACGAATGGTTTGAACGCGGAGCCAGGTTGGCGGCGCGACTGGGTGGCCCGATTGAAGTGGCTTTGCTCGAAGTTGCGCCCGCCGACCATTGCGCGAACTTCACCGGTATGTGGATCGAGGGCGACCAGCGCCGCCTGCAACGGCTGCTGCGCATCTCCGTTCGCTCCCCGCCGTTTCTGCTGTTGTTCAATCGTCGCGAGCGTCCGTTCGACTTCAGCTTCGGCCGCGCGCTGCATATCCAGATCGAGCGTGGTTTCAACACGCAGTCCGGACCGGTACACCTGATCCCATCCGAACCGGCCGACCAGCTCCTTCCTGACTTCTTCCTTGAAGTACTGACCGAATGCCTCTTCGCGCCTCAGCGCATCGTTGAGCCGCAATTCGCTGGCTGCCGCCGCACGATACGTACGATCGTCAATCGCGCGCGTATCCCGCATCGCCTGCAGGACAACGTTGCGCCGTGCAACAGCGCGCGTCGCGTTCACGGTCGGGGCGTAGGTGGATGGCGACTTGACCAGACCGGCGATGAGTGCGGCTTCGGCGACGTCGAGATCCGCGGCGTGCTTGCCGAAGTAGCCAAGCGAAGCCGCTTCGACACCGTACAGGCCGTCGCCAAAATAAGCTTTGTTCAGATACAGCTCGAGGATCTGATCTTTGGTGAACGTCCGCTCGAGCCGCGTCGCCAGAATCAACTCCTGCAGCTTCCGCCGAATCGTCTTATCTGGCGTCAGAAAACTCATGCGCGCAAGCTGCTGGGTGATCGTGCTCGCGCCCTGCTCGGCGCGCTGTTTGACGACGTCGTTGACGAGCGCGGCGACGAGACGAACCGGGTCGAAGCCGCTGTGGCTGTAGAAGCGCTGGTCTTCGATGGCGACGGTTGCCACAATCACGTTCCGCGAAACGCGGGAGAGCGGCACCTGAAGCCGTTGCTCTTCGAAGATGGTGAAAGCATGCCGTCCCTTGACGTCGGCGATCGTGGTCGCGCGCGACATCGTTCCCGCACTTCGAACGACGTTCTGACTGGGCAGGCTGCGCACCGCCGCGTAGACGTAGCCGACCGAGGCGCCAATGCCGAGCCATGTGCCGAGGCAGAGGATAACCAGGCCGCCGAGAACAAGGGAGCGATGCGCGTTGACAAATGCTTCGACGCGTCGGGGGTCCGGGATGCGCACTGGGATTACGCGATGCGAGCAACGGTTGTGCCGTTCCAATAACTACGGAGTTCCCTTCAGTTTGCCATCGACGTGTGCACGGGTATTGTCGAGCTGTCATGTAACGCGTGTAAGAACTACTCAGTGTGAAGAGTTCGCTGGACACAGAACACGTCCCGAGTAGAATCCCGACTCCGCCTTCGTTCGAGCTTGGTTCGGAGGTACCCGCTGTATGTTCAGGACCGGCTCACAGGATTCGTTTCTCGCTTCGCTGCGTGCGACCCCGGCTGACATCCGGGTTCCTCGTTCATCTCGACTCCGTTCGTTCGTGATCGGTTGGTCGAGAGACCTGGCAACACGCGAGTTTCTCACCCAGCTTCTCGTCGTCTTCCTTGCCTACTTCGTCGCCGGAAAGCTCGGTCAGGCGACGACGAATATCCGGAGCAGCAATCTCGGACCGGTGTGGCCGGCGTACGGGATCGCTCTGGCGGTGTTCCTGAAGTATGGCTACCGCGTCTGGCCCGCCGTCATTTCAAGCGCCTTTGTCGTCGCCCTCGAGGGTTCGGTTCCTCCGCTCGCCGCGGCCGGACAGGCGACGGCCGCGACAGTCGCCGCCGCCAGCGGATCGTGGCTGCTCAGACGAATCCCGAATTTCGATCCCTCGTTGCCTCGGCTTCGTGATGCGCTCGGATTGATGGTCATTGGCGCGTTTGGTAGCGCATTTCTCAGTTCGCTGTTTGGAATCCTGTCGTTGTACGCAACCGGGATTCAGCCCTATTCCGGTATCGAATCGGCCTGGCTTGTCTACTGGCTGGGCGACAGCACGGGTGTGCTTCTCGTGACGCCGCTGGTGTTCACACTGCCACAGCTGATAGGCATCCGAAGTCCCGCGCGGATTGCCGAACTGGTGGCGCTCGTGGCGCTGACAGCCTTTGGCGGCTGCATCGTGTTCGGCAATTTTTTCCAGGTTCACCTTGACGTGTTCGCGTTTGCGGTGCTCCCGCTCGTCATGTGGGCGGGCATCGATTTCGGAATAGCCGGCGCGACGCTTTCCGTCTTCCTGATCGCGGCCATTGCAACCATTCTGACCGCGCTGGGCTTCGGGCCCTTTGCCACCAACACCGCGTTCACCAACGCCGTGCTGCTCGACGTGCTCTTCACGCTGCTGTCAGTGTCCGGTCTGACGTTGGCTTCGGCGATCAGCGAGCGCGAACGGGCGGAGCGTGAACGTGAACGCCTGATTCGTGCCCGGGTGGAGGTGGAAGCGAGACTTCGCCACGCCGCGGTCGTCGAATCGTCCGACGATGCGATTGTGTCCGAGGATCTGAACGGCGTGGTTCTGAGCTGGAACCAGGCCGCGTCGCGCACATTTGGCTTCGCCGAGACGCACGCCATCGGGCGACCGATCTCGCAGCTCCTCCCGCCTGAATTGCTCAGCGACGAAACGACCGTCCTGCAACAGCTGCGCGGCGGTGAACGGATGGTGCACCTCGAGCGGACTCGCGTCGCTGAAGGGGGCGAAAAAACTCATCTCTCGTCGACGATCTCTCCGCTGCGGGATAGCGCCGGTCAACTGGTGGGCACCGTCAGGATCATCCGCGACATCAGCGAACGGAAGCGCGCCGAGGAGGCGCTCGCGCGCGCCAAGCGCAAACTGATCCGCGTGCAGGAGCAGGAGCGAGCGCGGATCGCCAGAGAGCTTCACGACGATATCGGGCAGCGCCTCGCGCTGCTGACGGTTGGCCTGACTCGCGTGTCGTCAGAATTGCAGACGCAGGCGTCGGAGATCGCCGCCGATCTCCAGTCGCTGTCTCACGAGCTGCACCCGTCGAAGATCGAAGTGGTCGGCGCGATTCCCGGGATGCGGGTTTTCTGCAGGGAGTTCTCCGCTCAACATCAATTCAACGTCCACTTCGAAGCCAGCGACCTCACACGTCAGCTCTCGTCCAACATCTCATTGAGCCTGTTTCGAATTTTGCAGGAGGCGCTTCACAACACGGCCAAACACAGTGGGGTTCGGCAATGTCGCGTCCGTGTCTGGGAAGCGCACGGGTGGGCGCATCTGGTCGTCAGCGATGAAGGGAAAGGATTCGAACCGGCAGCGGTCAAGGAGCACCGCGGCATCGGTCTGATGACGATGCAGGAACGCGCCGGGCTCGTTGATGGCGAGCTCAGAGTCGACTCGCAGCCAGGGCGCGGCACGACAGTTCATGCCCGCGTGCCGATCATCGACACCGACACGGCACACGCGGCTGGCGCGTAGCTATCGCGCGTAGGTCGCGGTGTGGGTCTCGCGAAGGCGGGCCTTGACATCTTCCGGGTCGTCGCATCGACACCCCTCAGACGCATAGCCGCAAAACACATCGAGGTGGTACGTCTGAGCGAGCTCGTCCCACAACTGCTCGAGGCGGATGGCGGCTTCCGCATCTCCGTTTGCGCAGAGGCTGGGGGCGCATTCCCCGCACGCGACGACCTGAGGGTGTTCGGCAGTCGACGCTCTGGCGGCGGCAAGCATGACGGGCGTCACGGCTGCCCAGAAAC
This sequence comes from Vicinamibacterales bacterium, assembly GCA_035764385.1. Taxonomy (GTDB): domain Bacteria; phylum Acidobacteriota; class Vicinamibacteria; order Vicinamibacterales; family UBA2999; genus Gp6-AA40. Next base: position 14,796 of record DASTZI010000314.1, on the reverse strand, counting down.
GTGTCTGATCGAGCCGCCCGTTGATCATCCATTTCGAGGCCACTTCGTCCACGCTCAAGGACACGTAACGTCCGTCGCTGATCGCGCCGGCCACGTTGACGCCGAGCGCGTCCAGTTTCGCGCGCAGGCTGTTTCGATGGGCATCGAACGCGACGAGGATGAACGTCGCGCCGGCGTTCAGCGCGTCTTCGGCGATCGAGGTCCACTCGTCAGTCAACAGTTCATCGTCGGAATAGAACACCGCCTCATGCCGACGGCTGGTCAAGGCATTGTGTCTGATCGTTCCCTCGACGACGCGACCTCCAAACCTGGCTGCGACAAACCGCCGCCCCTCGACGATCGCATCCATCGCCGGCGCCAACTCACGTCCCGAATCCGATTTGCAGATGTAGCCGCGCGCGCCCGTGCAGAGCGCGGCTTCCGCGATCTCCCAGGCTTGATGCTCGCTGACGAAGAGGATTTTCAGAGTCGAATCGTGTGCGAGGATTCGGCGCGCCGCTTCGATGCCGTTCACGGTCGGGAGGCCGACGTCGAGCAGAATCAGATCCGGCCGAAGTCTTGCGGCCTTCTCAATGGCATCGGGTCCATCGGCGGCTTCGCCGACAATCTGCCAGCGAGAACTCTCTCCGAGTGTCGATATAACGTGGCGACGCCAAGGCTCGAAATCGTCGACGACCAGGACCCTGTAGCTCATTACCGGCTTCCATCAAGCTGCGTGCGCCAGACTCGCTCCACCCCTGTACCCGTCAAAACGGATTCGCACGCCTGACAGTACATACATGCGCGGACCAAGATCGGCTCTCGCAGGGCGACGTGGTTTCTCCTTGTTACGTGAAATGGAGAAGAACCGTCAGGATGTCGGCAGGCACCGACCGAGTACCCGCCCATTCTAGTCGATGGCTCGTGGAGTGCCGCATCGTTGATTCACAGCAATGTCGGCGGATGATGCCTTCTCGCATGTTCTCATTGAGCACGGTCGTACCATCACGTGGCACTAACGTCTCCCACCCCTTGTAGGACAAACGCCGAAACCAGTCGCAACCAACGTGAGCGACGTGCGAATGACGAACGTAGCTCAGCCGTCGATATTCATGCATGTCCGCGGATGATTTCAGACCGAATGATGTTAACCGCGTCGTGAAGTCCGGCCCACGGCGTCAGATGCAGAACGAAAGAGCTGCCGGGCAGCTCGGCGAATTCGAGCTGGATCCACGTGTGGAGTCCGTCGAGATGGATGCCAACCACGCGCGTGGTCCAGCGTCGATTGCCCAAGGCGAACAGGCGTTGATCGAGCGCGGCGAACCAGCAATCCGCGACGGTCATCTCATTGTCCAATCCAAGCGGGCGCGTCGCGGGAGTCGAGTTCTGCGAGGAGACGAAACCGGTGGCGTGTCCGTGAACGGAAGGAAGGTCCACGATTCCTCCGTGTGCGTTGCACGATGTGCGTCCGCTGCGCACCTATTACCGCGGATGGATGTTCGGTGTTGCTGGCTGAAAGTGGTGTCGGATTCTATGCGTTCGTTGCTCGCGAACAAGCGAAGTGAATGACGAAGCTGAGCCCGTGGCACTGTTCCCCAGCAAAACTGGCGCATTCGGCGCCGAAATTTATTTTCGCCCACAGGTTTTCCACAGGTTCTGCACGTCTCATCGACATCTTTTCCACAGCTCCCAATGAGCCTAGAATGGCGCTTCTGAGTGCGTACTGCCTTCTGCCGACTGACGGGGGGATGAGATGCGAGCAGACTTCATGAGACTTGCGATCGCTTTGTGGATCACCACCGCGTCCGTGGCCGCCGCGAATGCCCAGGACGCGGCGTGCGTCAACGACGCGCCGAACCCGTATCACATGGTGAATGACTGGGCGCATACCACGCGTCCGTGGGCCCAGACCAACAATGTCTTCGTCGATGCGAAGGACAACGTGTGGGTGTTCGATCGCTGCGAGGATGGCGGTTGCGCGAGCTCACGTGTCGCGCCCATCTGGCAGCTGTCATCGGACGGCAATGTGGTGAAGAACTTCGGCGCCGGCATGTTCATCTTTCCGCACGCCGTCGTTCCCGATAGAGACGGCAACGTGTGGGTGGTTGATGGCCAGGCGAAAGACGGGAAAGGCAATCAGGTGCTCAAGCTGTCGCGCGATGGCAAGGTGTTGATGGCGCTCGGCAAAGCGGGCGAGAGCGGCAAGGGGCTCGACGTGTTCGATCAGCCGACGTCGGTGGCCATCGCCAGCAACGGCGACATCTTCGTATCGGAAGGGCACGCGCCGACCTTCGGCAACTCGCGCATCATCAAGTTCGACAAGAACGGCAAATTCATCCAGACGTTCGGCCACCTCGGTTCCGGCAACGGAGAGTTCAAGGGTCCGCACGTGCTCGCGTTCGATTCGCAGGGGCGCCTCTTCGTCGCGGACCGGAGCAACAGCCGCGTCGACATCTTCGATCAAAAGGGAACGTTCATCGCGGCGTGGAAGCAGTTTGGTCGGCCGAGCGGTATCTGGATCGACCGGAATGACATGCTGTATGTCGCCGACTCCGAGTCGGAGGATGCGCCGGGCAAGGACACGAACAATCCCGGTTGCAAGCGCGGCGTGCGCGGCGGCAGCGTGAAGACCGGCAAGGTGGACTTCTACATTCCGCCGCCGCCGGTGTCGGACCCGAGACTGCCACCACCAGAGGGAGTTGCCGTCGACTCGCACGGCAATATCTATCTTGCGGCCGTGCAGGCGAAGTCTGTCTACAAGTACGTGAAGCACTGAGTCAGCTTCGCCTCGAATCGATCGACGCAGCCTAACGGCGGCGGATCCTGCCGCCTGGCGCCGACCGCCGCCGAGTTCGTGTGGCGTGCCGCGCGCTATTGATCTGCCCGCGCTGTGACGCGTGTGGCCGCCCCGATGAAGCACTTTGATTGCGGTGTAGTAACTTGAGGGCATATCTGACCTCACAACAGGTTCAGTCAGGGAACAACGCCTACATGACAGCAGCTGACATCGTCGATCGACTGGCGGATCACAAGACCATCGGCAAGGCGCCGCGCGCGGAGCTGGAGTGGTTGGCCGCCCACGGTGCCGTTCGATACATGAATACCGGCGACGTGTTGACACCGAAGGGCAAGACCGTCGAGGGACTGTTCATCGTGCTGTCAGGACGAATCACTATTTCCGTCGACCGCGGCGCTGGCCTCCACAAGATCATGGAATGGGGTGGAGGGGACGTCACGGGCATGCTTCCGTATTCGCGTCTGGTCACCCCGCCCGCCGATACGATCGCCGAAGAATCGTCGGAAGTCTTCGCCGTTCCCCGAGACCATCTTCACGCGATGATTCGCGAGTGTGACGCGGTCACCGCCAGTCTCGTGCACGCGATGGTCGATCGCGCGCGTGTCTTCAACGCATCCGACTTGCACGACGAGAAGATGATGTCGCTCGGCAAGCTGTCGGCGGGCCTGGCTCATGAGCTGAACAACCCGGCCTCGGCGATCGAGCGGAGCGCCTCGGTGCTCGATCGCCGCATGGACGAAAGCGAACGAGCGGCGCGCGCGCTCGGCGCCGTACCCCTTACCGATGGACAGCGCGCCGCGCTCGATGCGATTCAGGTGTCCTGTCTGGCCACGCGGGAACGGGGCGTGCGTTCCCCTCTGGCGCAGGCCGAACGTGAGGAGGCGATCGCCAACTGGCTTGAAGACCACCACCTCGATCCGGCGATTGCCGACGAGCTCTCAGAAACAGAAGTCACGTTCGACGCGCTCCAGAGCCTCGCCGCCGCGGTGGATGGCTCGGCGCTCGACAACGGGCTTCGATGGGTCGCGGCGGCGTGTTCAGCTCGCAGCCTCGCCTCCGAGATTCAGGAAGCGGCGACGCGCATCGTGGTCTTGGTCAGCGCGATCAAGGGCTTCACGCACATGGACCAGGCCGCCGTGGCCGGACCTGTCGACGTGGCACGGGGCATCGACGATACCGTCACAGTGCTTCGCGCGAAGGCACGGAAGAAATCCGCGACGGTTGCCGTCGACGTCGCGGCCGATCTTCCAAAGGCCTTGGGTTTTGCCGGCGAGATCAATCAAGTATGGGCGAACCTGATCGACAACGCGCTCGATGCGATTCCCGACTCGGGCCGCATCGATATTCGCGTGACCCACGAGCGCAACCGCGTTGTGGTGCGCATCATCGATAACGGAAGCGGCATCCCCGACCAGATTCGGGAGCGTATCTTCGATCCGTTCTTTACGACCAAGCCGCTTGGTCAAGGCATGGGTCTCGGGCTGGATATGGTCCGGAAGCTGATCCGCCACAACGCCGGCGAAATCAGCGTGGAATCAAGGCCCGGGTGGACGGAGTTCTGCGTCGCCTTACCAGCCATTGCCACCGAGAGCCTCGGGGCGAGGTCGTGAACAAGCCCGTCATCCTCGCCGTCGACGACGATCCGCAGGTGCTTGCCGCGGTTCGCCGCGACCTGCGCGGGCACTACCGGGAGGAGTACACGACGTTGAGCGCTGGTTCCGGGCGGGAGGCGCTGGATGCCGTCCGCGAGCTCAAGAGCCGCGGTGACGCGCTGGCGATGGTGATTAGTGATCAGCGAATGCCCGGCATGCTTGGCCATGAGGTGCTCGCTGGGGTTCGCGAACTGTACCCGCTTGCACGGCGTCTTCTGCTCACGGCGTATTCGGATATCGATGCTGCGATCAAGGCGATTAACGACGCGCACATCGACCATTACCTTTCGAAACCGTGGGACCCTCCTGAGGAACATCTGTTCCCGGTCGTCACCGATCTGCTCGGCGAGTGGCAGGCCGAACGCCAGCCCGAAGTCACAGGGCTGAGACTCGTCGGCGATCAGTGGTCGGCGCGCTCGCACACCATCAAGGACTTTCTGGCCAGTAGTCTCATTCCGTACCGCTGGCTGGATGTCGCGCGCGATTCGGACACGCGCGTGCTTCTCGAGGCGGCCGGAGTCGGCGTCGAAGACCTTCCCGTCCTGATCTTCGAGGACGGGTCGGTGTTGCGAGATTTGGAGCCGCGCCGCGTCGCGGAGCGTCTGGGTAAATCGCTGTCGGCGACATTTGACCTGTACGATCTGGTCATCGTCGGCGCCGGTCCCGCCGGCCTTGCCGCAGCGGTGTACGGCGCGTCGGAGGGACTCCGAACGGTGATGCTCGACCGGCTCGCGCCGGGCGGGCAGGCCGGCACGAGCTCGCGCATCGAAAACTATCTTGGATTCCCGACTGGGATCAGCGGCACTGAGCTGACTCGCCGCGCCGTCGCGCAGGCACAGCGGCTTGGTGCCGAGTCGCTCGCGCCGCTCGAAGTGACCGGCGTCTCGATCGATGGCGGCTACAAGCACGTCACGCTCGCAGACGGTCGCACGCTCGTGACGCGAACCCTGGTGGCCGCGACGGGCATGACGTACCGCGAACATCCGGCTGCAGGCATTGCGGAGCATGCTGGCGCCGGGGTGTACTACGGGGCCGCCGTGACCGAGGGTCCCGCCTTCAAAGGCCGCCGAGTGTGCGTCATCGGCGGAGGCAATTCGGCAGGCCAGGGCGCGATGTACCTGGCACGCTACGCGACCGAGGTGCAGATTGTCGTGCGCCGCGAGGATCTGCGCAGCACGATGTCGCAATACCTGATCGACCAGATCGCCAGTACACCCAACATCCGGTGTCGCGTGCGAACGGAGCTCGAGCGGGTTGAAGGCAACGGACACGTCGAACGCGTGGTGCTGAAGTCGCTGGACGAGGGAACGTGTCAGGTCGAGGACGCCGATGCGCTGTTCGTGTTCATCGGAACGCGGCCGCGTAGCGACTGGTTGCCGCCAGAGGTGCTGCGCGACAGCAAGGGATTTGTGCTCACCGGAAGGGAACTCATGGCCGCAGAGACGTTCGCACGCGTGTGGAAGGAGCGGCGGGAGCCGCTGATGCTCGAGTCCAGCGTGCCCGGGCTCTTCGCCGCTGGAGACCTTCGCGCCGGCGCGATGAACCGCGTGGCCTCAGCCGTCGGCGAAGGAGCGATGGTGGTCCGCCTCGCGCATGAGTATCTTGCGCTGAGTTGAGCATCACAGCTCGCAGCGATGCAGTGAAGCCTCTTCACAAATGCGCGCGGCCGTCGCGCCGCTTCCAAAGAATGGCGATTGGCAAGGCGAACGCGAGGCTGCGTGACCGCCCACTTCCTGAGCAAGTAGGCAAGGATTCCCGTCATCACGAGCGCCTCGAGGACGAACACCATCGCGAGCGGATTCGCCATCGCGGCTTCGAGCATCGCGGGTTGAACGAAGGTGCCGTACAGAAATACGCCGTTCAATGCGACGAACCCGAGCGCTGCGGTGGGCCACAATACCGTGCGCTGTACACCTGTCTTACATCCATTACTGTGTCCATCAACCCACCGCCATTCGTCACAATGGGAGTCCACGTGAGCATCGATTGGATCGCAAGATGGGAGGGACAACGATGGTCGGCATCGGCATCACCACACTCGCGGTCATCGTCGCAGCGCTGACGATCGCGCTCGCCGCGCGGGCAGGCCGCAGCGTTGCTGTCGGCGCAGCGATCGTGATCGCTGTCGTGATGATCGCCGAATATGCGCTGGCGTCGAGCGGCATCCTGCGCGAATGGCAACGGCGTCCGCCGCCGTTGATGCTTGCGGTGGCCGTGCCCATTGTCGTGGCGCTCGCGGTGGCAATGTCGGGCATCGGCAGACGCATCGCGGCGGCAGCTTCGTTTGCCGCGATCATCGCGATCCAGGCGTTCCGGTTTCCGTTAGAGCTCGTGATGCATCGCGCCGCCACGACCGGCCTGATGCCCGTGCAGATGTCGTACTCCGGCTGGAACTTCGACATCCTCACCGGCGTGCTGGCCATCGCTGCCGCCTGGGTTGCTGCGCGATCACCGCGATCGCGCCCAGTCGTCACTGCCTGGAACGTCATCGGCACGCTGCTGCTGATCAACATCGTGACCATTGCCATCGTATCGACGCCCGTGTTCGCGGCATTCGGTCCGGAGCGCCTCAATACCTGGGTTGCCGATCCACCGTACGTGTTGTTGCCGGGAGTACTTGTCCCAGCGGCGGTGTTCGGGCACGCGTTGACGTGGCGAAAATTGGCGATGCACACGAGGGCATGATCCATGGCTGCCTCCGTACGAGATTCGATATGAAACATAGCGAACGTCATCGCAGTGAACGGATCGGCTGGCTGCGCGCGGCCGTTCTTGGTGCCAATGACGGCATCCTATCGACGGCGAGCCTTGTCGTCGGTGTGGCGGCATCGGAGGCAGGGCGGCATGGAGTACTCGTGGCCGGCGTCGCGGGCCTCGTTGCGGGTGCGTTTTCGATGGCCGCCGGGGAATACGTATCCGTCAGCTCGCAGGCGGATACCGAGCGCGCGGATCGTGCCTTGGAGAAGCGAGAGCTTGAAACGAAGCCGCGGGCTGAAGAAGACGAGCTCACAGGCATCTATGTACAGCGAGGCCTGGATCCGGATCTTGCGCGAAGAGTGGCGAGGCAACTCATGGCGCAAGACGCGTTGACTGCGCATCTGCGGGATGAGTTGGGCCTCACCAAAGAACTCGCGGCTCGTCCGCTTCAGGCGGCCCTCGCCTCCGCGGCGACATTTGCGATTGGCGCCGCAGTGCCGGTTCTGGCGACCGTGCTCGCGATGGCGACCAGCCTGACGTCGACGGTTTTCGTCGTGTCGCTGTTGTGTCTCACGGCTCTTGGGGCCCTCGCTGCGCGCACCGGCGGCGCGTCGATGACGACCGGCGCCGCACGTGTCGTCTTCTGGGGCGCCCTCGCGATGGCGGCCACCGCAGGAGTCGGGAAGCTGTTTGGCATGACGGTCGGCTGAATGTCTGACGGGGGCCGCGCATCCCACGGCGTTACACTGAACACACGCGCCCGTAGCTCAGTTGGATAGAGCACCGGCCTTCTAAGCCGGGGGCCACAGGTTCGAGTCCTGTCGGGCGCGCCATTTCCTAAAGAATTCTTGAGTCTCGATCCCGAAAAAATTTCTCAGCGAACACAAATCGAAAAAAGTGACCGGTCTTGTAAATACGCGCCACATATCGCGCATTCGATTTCTCGAGCATTTCTGCCTGTTCTCAGATCGTCGATCACATGCGGTGGCTCAGTTGGATAACGCGATCACGGGTCATAAATGCCCGAGGTCGCTTTACGTTGTCGGCACTCGATGGCATGGTGTTGCCGACGTGAATACATTGCGTGAACTCCGTCGATCGATCGGGCTCACGCAGGAGGAGTTTGCGCTGCTGCTGCAGGTGCCCGCTCGAGACGTTGCGTACGTGGGATAGCGGACGTCGAGCTGTTCCGGCGCGTGTCGTCGCCGAAGCCAAGCACGTAGTTGCCGATAGACCTCGCCAGACGGAGCTACTTTCCCTTGACGTGTTGGCCCGCGAACTCGGCGTCCACGAACGGACATTGCGGGCGGCGGCACGGTCGGGTCGCCTCGTCGTCGAGTTCTCGCCGCGATCCGCATTCGGTCGTCCTATTCGGCTAGCCACTCGCGCGGCGGCCGCGGAGTTTATGCGGCGCTATTACAAACGGTGTTATTCGCGGTACTGCTCGAAGCCAACGCCACCGGATATCAGCGTGCCGTCGGATTACGATCGACAGTTGCGACGGGTCCGTCGCGAGTTACGACTCGCGCAATCTGCGTTCGCCCAGCGGATTGGAGCGGCAGGCAAAGCCGTCGTCTATCAGTGGGAGACGCGGAAGCGCAGACCGTCGCCGGTGTTCTGGCAACGGATTCAGGATCTGAGTACCGGCGGTCGGTAGACCGTTGCGGGCGCTGAGCAATGTTGACCCGCCGCGCGAAGGTCGTTGTCTCGGGTTCTTCAGAATCGCCAGCGTTTCGATCGTCTCGATCGTCGTGCGGCACCGGCTCTGCGCCTTGAGGGCGACTGCGAGGACGAGAAGGGGTCGCGTGGCGCCCGATCCGGAAGGTGGGTCCAACCCGATGTGCATGCGATGGCACGCGCATCAAGCGGGTAACGCGACCAGTTCACGTGTAGAATCCGCGGCATGCGCCAGTCTGCAACCGTTGCCGCGCTCCTGATCGTCGGTGTGGCGCTCTTCGCCCAAGGTGCAGGAGGCACGTTGACGGGAATCGTCACGGGGCCAACTGGCACTCCAGTGGCCGATGCACCCATCCAAGCGAAGAACCGGCAGAGCGGAGCAGTCGCACGCGCGGCGACTTCGGCGGACGGACAGTATCGTCTCGCGCCGATTCCCGCGGGCGCGTACGACATCTCAATCACCATGCCGTGTTGTGCGTATGAACCATTCGTGCAACAGAATGTCGCGATCGCGGCGGGACAAAGGCGGCAGTTGGATGTGCGCCTCGCGGAAGGCGGATCGTTCAATACCGCTGGCGACGATCCAGGCGAGCTTGCGGCGGCGCTCCGCAAGCGGCAGAAGGTGCCGTCACGCCCGGCGCCTCGTCTCGGGGGGAAGCCCGATTTTTCCGGCGTCTGGTTGGCCAACGAGGATCGCTACCCGGAGCAGCCGGCATTGCTGCCATGGGCGGCGAAGGCGCTGCAGGAGCGGCTCGGTAACAACTTGAAGGATGCGCCTCATACGCAATGTCTTCCGCAGGGAATCCCAACCCCAGCGTCGATCGGACCGTTCATGGCGAAGATGGTGCAGACTCCGGCGCTACTCGTTGTGCTGTTCGAGGATACCGGCGGCTTCCGGCAGGTCTTCATGGATGGCCGCCCGCATCCACAGGATCCGGATCCGAGCTGGATTGGACATTCGATCGGCAAGTGGGACGGCGACATGCTGGTCGTCGACACGATCGGCTACAACGATCAGAGCTGGATCGGCGTCTATCCGCATTCAGAGATGCTGCACGTCACGGAGCGGATTCGTCGGCCAGATTTCGGGCACCTCGACATCCGAGTGACATTCGATGATCCAGGCGCGTTCAGCACGCCATGGCACCAGACGTTGAACTGGGAGCTCTTGCCGGCCGAGGACGTGGTCGCCTACGTCTGCGAAAACAACAAGGCACAGCACCTGGTGGGAAGGTGAATCCCGTCATGAGGCTGCGATTCGCGGCTGCTGCACTCGCGGCATTCATCTACGCGGCGGCACCCGGCTACGCGCACCACTCGTTTGCCGCGGAGTTTGATGGGGACAAGCCGATCAAGCTCGCGGGGACCGTCACGAAGGTCGAATGGACGCAACCGCACGCATGGATCTACATCGACGCGATGGACGAGTCCGGCAGGCGTGTGAACTGGGGCTGGGAGCTCGGAAGCCCGACGAGTCTTGTCCGACTCGGATGGACGCGGAATCTGTTAAAGGTCGGCACCTCTGTCACTTTCGAAGGAAGTCGCGCTCGCGACGGCAGCAACACCGCGAACGCGCGGAGCGTTACGCTGAACGCAACGGGCCAGAAGCTGCTCGGCGCCTCGAGTCAGGGCCCGACTCCGTAGTGCGAATACGCCCGGCAAGAGCCCGGGGCAAGATTAACCCGCTGGCGGGTAGGCCACGTGTGAAGCGAGCGCTCGCCAGTGCCCGCCGCGGGATGCGGCTACGGTCGCTACATTGATCGGTTTGGCCGCCCCGGGTCCGACACGCGCGCGATCGTAGTGCGGAACGAGGCGCGACTCGAAGAGGGTCAGTCGGGCGCGCTATGTGACGGGTGGCTCCCCGAGTGTGCATGAATGCCTGTAGGGAAAGAGCGCCGTTCAGTGTTGCTCACGAATTTTGATCGCTCATTTATTAAAGCTTGTTCCAGGAAGCGCGTCTAAATAAACATTTCTTCTAGGTCCGTCTGGGACGCGACATCGGAAGGCGTTGTGAACATAAGTGACTATCTTCCTCTCCTTTTCCTTTTCCTTTTCCTTACCAGTATTGCGGGTTCTTTCTTAGGCTGGAAACGAAGAACGTCCAAGTGGGCATTCATGGGCGAGGCATTCATTGTTGTTATGTTTCTCATGTTCTGGGGAGGGTGGAGAATTTGGCGGAATGGAAACGTTGTCGCCGAAGCCGAGTTCAATCCCGGTATCGCTCCTTTCACCTTGACAGTGCGTGAAGTTCCCGTTCCCGTGACGAACTCTCGCCATTTTATTGTCACTCTTCGTCGTGGGGAATATCCTGTTACATCGTTTCGATATTTCTGGATTGATTACACACCAACGAAAGTGAAAATTAACTGGCCGGAGCTGCGGAACTTCACAGTAACCTTCGATGACACGTATGTCGCGTCATGCAACTGGAGTTGGGGTAGCCAAGCTGTGTGGACGATAGCCGGACCGCCGAATGGAAAGGTTGCTGGAGAAACACCGTAGTGCGGCGGCTAGGCTAACCCGAAGAGAATCGACAGAGCACGTTGGCGCCTCAAGGCTGGTCAATGGCGATATTCAGTCGCGGGCAGGAACTCCGCCGTACGGTGATGCTGGTCCTGCACGGGACCGGCGCGCCGTACGTGATGCCTGTCAGCGCAGGACCCGACGCGCCACAACGCACAGTGGAAGCCATGTATGTCTTAAATCGCTACCACGCACCCCTGTCGCCGACCAGGAGCGCTCATGGGGGCGTCGGCGCGCTGACCACTTGAGGACCCGAGCCGGCAGGCTCCGCCTGGCGGTGCCGCATTCGGTTGAACCGGCTACGCTCCGGATCCGAACAGCGCCGTCAATGAATGACACGTGTCGTCCGCATCCGTCCTACGACTAGTTCAAATGAATACGCGAAAGGTGACGAAACTTCACAGGTGCGCTGATGCGACGGTCGTCAGAGACCGAATATTCAGTGATGATCGCGCGCCTGCTCATTGTGACGTTGGTGTCGCTATCCGTGGGATGCGGGGGCTCTCCTTCGACGCCAACTTCAGACCGCGCGACGGCGGTCATCGTAAGCGGAACGGCACCGGGCGTCGGCGCTTCCGCACAGTTCACGGCGACCGCGGCACTGTCCGACGGTACCAGCCGGCCAGTGACCACTGAAGCTACATGGGAGTCGTCAAACGTAGACGTCGCGAGAGTTGATCGGGGAACTGTCGCCGGCGTTGCGGCCGGTGAAGCCGACATCACAGCCCGCTACCAGAACGCCACCGGCAAGATGCACATCACGATCGCGAGTGTGCCGTGCACGTTCTCGGTGTCGCCTACCACGGTGTCGATCCCCGCTGCCGGCGGCACGGCCAGGGTGAGCGTGTTTGCTGGAGCGAACTGCAGCTGGACGGCAGCAAGTAGCGATTCCTTCGTGACGATCACGAGTGGAGCATCCGGCTCTGGCGCCGGCGCAACCACGATCTCGGTATCCGCCAACGCCGGCGACACGCGATCGGGCGTGCTCACGATCGCTGGTCGGCAAGTGACGGTGTCTCAAAGCGCGGGCAACTGCGTAACATCGGTGTCGCCGCCAAGCGTCGATTATTCCGCCGAGTTGAAGCGAGGAACAGTGACGGTGACCGCATCTGCTGGCTGTCAGTGGACCGCGACCACTGCATCGCCTTTCATCAGCCTCAACAGCTTCGGCGTGTCTGGCACCGGCAGCGGTTCTTTCACGTACCGTGTGTTCGGGAACCTCACGGGTGCGCCGAGAGCCGGTTCCATACAGGTGCTGCAGCGGACCGTCAACGTCACTCAGCGTGCGGCGCTCGGAGGTAATTTCGTGTCGTTCGTGAGTGACGCGGGCGACTACATAGGACAGGGGTGGACCGTGCTGCATGAGGCGCCCACGTCGACATTTACGCCGGGTGCGCCGCAATCCTCAGGCAACCACATCGGACTGACGATCATTGGCTCTGATGGCTTGAGCACGTTGAACTGGACGCTCGACTTCGCCGCTCCGCAAGGCCAACAGCTTGCCGTCGGTAACTACCTGAGTGCGACCAGATACCCGTTCCAAGCGCCGACAGTTCCAGGCCTCAACTTCTCAGGTGATGGCCGGGGCTGCAACACGCTGAGCGGCCAGTTCACCATCACTGGCATCGTCTTCGGCGCAGATGGATCCTTACAACAACTACGAGCGACGTTCGAGCAACACTGCGAAGGGGTCGGCGCGGCGCTCCGTGGCACCATCTCGTTCACCCGCTAATACAAGACCAGAAACATCTCACCTCTTGTCAACGAGAGCGTCGAGTCGCGACATTCGCGCAGAACACGTCTGATTCCAGCCACGCGAGGCTTTGCTGTCCGTAGACGGACGGCCAGCACCGCTTCGCCGCCGAACGCGGATCATTGAAAGGCGGCGAGCGCGACAAAGCATTTCGACCAGTGCAGTTCGAGCGCACCCCGCCGCCAGGATGACGAGCGTAAACGGGAACGGCAGCGGCAGCAATCGGGTAACGCCCGCGCGACGGTGCCGCCGGCGCGCTGACCACTTCGGGACCTTAGGCCCACATCAGGGCGCGCGGGATATCGAAGGTTGGAGCGAATGGTTCGCGGAAAAGGTGTGGGTACGTTTCGCACAACAGGAATGATCTGCCGATCACAAAAATCGCCGACGCATACGTTCACGATGTGTGTTCTCACCCTCGCGTTGCAATGGGACAAATAGGCGGACAAATTGCTTAGCTCGAGAGTGCTGTGATGCACGTTTTGCGGACCATCAAGGCCATGCTCCTCGTGGCATCGATCGCATGCGCGATGGGTTGTGGCGCCGACTCATCTCCGACATCGCCTTCCGGCAACGGCGTCGCTGGTGGCAATCTCGCCACCGCAGCAGTTGAATCCGTGGCAGCGGTGCGCGAATTGGTCAGCGCGGACACCGACGCCTACCACGTGAGCTTCTCGCTCCGAGAAATGACAGGGAACGCGGGGGTGACCATAAAGGCGATGGATCTGACCTTCGCAAACGGCGTCAAAGCCACATTCGGGCCGGAGCGCGCGCCAGCCGCACGCATCCGTGCCGGCGGCACGTTGTCAGTGTCGGATCTCACCGTGACAGGCTCGCCTGCGTCGCGGGCGACCAGCGTGCAGATCGAAGTGCTCCTGACCGACGATGCAGGCCGCGACAGCGCCTCGGTGGCGTCCGCAACCGTCACGTCCGCCTACGTTCTTTCGGGAAGGATCGTCAACAAGGCGACCGGTAGTCCAATAAGCGGAGCCGTCGTGACCATCACATTCGGCGCAGCGACGGGCCGCCGTGCAACGTCGGATGCAACGGGAGCGTATGTACTGCGGACGATTCCTGCCGGACAATTGAGCTTCACCGTCAGCGCTCCAGGATTCGCGACGGTCACGCGAACAGCCATGATCGATGGGAACGCCGTAATCGACGTCGGGCTTTAGCGCCGGCCGTCGGTTCTCCGAATCCTTTTCTCGCTCCGCAGCACTGATTCGAGGATCGCTACTGCAACGCTCACGCTTCGGGGACACTGCATCGACGCGAGCGCGCCGCGTAGGTACGTTTCGGAATTGATCGGACGGGAATCTCCCTGACGATTTTCGTTCAACCGAAAACGATCGCGATAGTGATGTGTCCCCCAGTTGAATGAACCCTGGTGTGACGAATCGGCAAGCGTGCTTACGTCTGCAGGAGGGTGCACGCGAATCGCCAGTATGAACTCGCGCAGGCCATGCTCGGCACCGCTTCGTTGGGCCCCCCGAACGGGCATTCGGTTTGCGTCGCGTTTACGCACATCCGACTCATTACCGGGAGGACCAGTGCTGCAGCAGCAATCACGATTTGCGTGCGCACTCATCGCTGCACTGTCGGCAGCGAGCTGCGGCGGCGCGGCGACTGCCCCATCGTCAGCGACGGCACCAAGGTTTCCGCAGCTGGGACTTGGCTGCGGTCAGGTTCTTGATGGCTACCAGTGCCACGCGAATTAT
>DASTZI010000313.1:0-41548 GCA_035764385.1 Vicinamibacterales bacterium | reverse complement strand
GGACTGAAACGCGTGACCGCTGCCGGCGTGACGACGGGATCACCGCGGTGGTCACCCGACGGCCGACGCCTCGTGTTCTACGAGCTCGACACGGCGTTCACCTTTGCCGCGCGCATCGTCGCGCAGCCGCTGGTCACGTCGCAGATTGTTTCGGTGGATGTCGCGAGCGGCGCGCGCACGTCTCACACCTCCGGTCCAGGCCTCAAAGTGTCGCCGCAGTATCTGAGCGCGACTCGCATCGGCTATCTGATGAAGGCTGCGCCGCGCGGAACGCAGACCGGCCTGGCATTCACGATCGGCGGCGCCGCCACTGGCGGCACGTTGCGCAATCCCTCGTGGTCGCCTGACGGTACGCAGGTCGTTTACCATCGGCCGGATTTCACGGCGAGGTCACAGAACCAGCCGCTCTACAGCTGGGAACCGGATACGGATTACCGCTACACCGACGTCTTTCCGCAGATCTCGAAGGACGGCCAGCTCGCCATCAGTCAACTGAACAACCTTGCCACGCCGCAGGCGGCAATCGCGGTGATGAACGTTGACGGCTCGAACCGCCGCGTCGTCTTCTCGGACAAAGCGGCGCCTGCGTTTGTGCCGACCTGGTCGCCTGACGGCCAGTGGATCGCCTTCGGCGTCGGCGGCTTCTTCGGCGCGCGTGATGACCGGCCCGCCAAGGTGATGATGGTGCGGCCCGACGGATCGCAGCCGAAGGACGTGACGAACGGTCCGCTCAACAGCGGCTTTCCGACGTTCTCACCCGACGGCAAGCAGATCGCGTATCGCGTCTGGGGCAATTACGACCGTCCCGACGACTTCGGCATCCGTGTCATGACACTCGCGGACGGCTCGGTCAAAACGCTGACGAAGGAGCTGGACAACTTTCCGGCATGGTCGCCGAGGGGCGATCTGATCTCGTTCACCCGGCGCTCGCATGGCGAGGATTACGACTACGACATCTACACGATGCGGCCCGATGGAACGAACGTGAAGCGGCTGACGGACGCGGCGGGCAACGACAGCCATCAGTCGTGGTCGCCGGACGGCCGGTCCATCCTCTGGACGAGCGGACGCTACGGATTCAAGGACGAAGCGCCACTCTACGACAACGCGTTCCAGCCGTTCGGGCAGATCTTCATCATGAACGCCGACGGCACCAATCAGCGGGTTCTGACGCGGAGCAAGTGGGAGGACTCGATGCCGGCGATCGTTCCGTAGACATCTACGCGAATGGCGGCCGCTGGCGCGCGGTGATTCGCATTACCGACAGCCTCGCGATTGACGAGCGCGAGGTCGAAGAGCGGTTTGTCCGCGCGTCCGGCCCGGGTGGTCAGAACGTCAACAAGGTCGCGACGGCCGTCGAGCTCCGGTTCGATGTCCGCGCGTCATCGCTCCCTTCCGATGTGAAAGATCGACTGCTCGTGCGTGCCGCCAGTCGCGTGACTGCAGATGGCGTGTTGCTGATCGACAGCCGCGAGCATCGGACGCAGGCGCGGAATCGCGAGGCCGCGCGGGAGCGTCTCGTCGAGCTGATTGCGCAGGCGGCGAGAACACCCCGGCGCCGCAAGGCGACGAGGCCGGGGCGCGCTGCGCGCGAGAAGCGGCTCGAGGCCAAAAAGCTCCGGGGTAGGGTCAAGGCGCTGCGGCGCAGCGATCATTCAGACTAGACGTCATCTCACACGGATGTATGTGAGCTGCAGGTCTGGCTCCCAGCCACCGCCGCGATTCAACTGTCCTTGGCCGACCATGCGCTTCCCCCCATCGGTCACCTGCGCAGTGAAGCGTTGGGAGAAGCCGGGCGAGTCACGCCACCACTGCCATTGGTCGCTGCGCAACGCGACGACGTAGCGGCGCGACACGCCGCGCTCGTCGAAATACAGCATGGAGCACTCTTTCGAGTCGCCGTCCGTGCCGAAGATCGCGATGCCGCTAGGAATGCCCGGTTCATCGATCTCGGAGCGCATGACCAGGAAGGCTCCGCCGTCGCTCCATGTGAAGCTGGTGCGACCGTGGAGCATGCCTTCGATTTGGGGGTGTGATCCCTCGGTGCGCCACTCGCCAACCAAGAAACTGAGTGGCGCCAACGCGGGATTCGGAATGGCGGCTTCGTGTCCGATGTCGACCATGGGGATCTATTACCCGAAAACAGACGTGATGTGTCGGGTGTTGAGCGGACGAGTAGGATCTACCAATGGCTGACGAGGGCGCGCCCAAATCCGCGTTCGAGCTCGCTATGGAGCGGCTGCGGAAGAAGGATGCGGAAGAGGGCGTCACGACGCGTACGTTGACCGACGAAGAGAAGGCTGCGATCGCGGAGGTGAGGAGTCTGTACGACTCGAAGATTGCGGAGCAGGAGATTCTGCATCAGGCGGCAATGAGGCAGATGTGGGGCGCCGACCCGGCGGAGACCGCCGAGGTCGATCGGCGATTCCGGCGCGAGAAAGAACGTCTCGCATCAGAGCGCGATGCGAAGGTCGAGAAGATCCGCAGCGGCGACGCTTGAATCGCAGCAGGCTATCCAAGCTCTCCTTCGGGCACGATGCCGGCCCGGAAGCTCGCCACCTGCTCCGGTGTAAACGGCGGCACGAACAGCGAGGGTGTCTCCGCATACGCGCGGAACAGATGGACGATGTAGTGCATCCGCTGGTCGACGTCGCACCAGTCCCTCGCGCCGCATTGAGTGCCGCCGGGCGGACACGGGTCGTACGTCTTCACAAAGCTGTCGAGAAACGGATGTGCGACGCGGAGCAGCGGCGGCACTGCTGCATCGAGGCCGTCGCCCAGCGGGAGCGACGTGTACGACCCGTCTGAGTCGAGCGGAACCGCGAGCACCATCAGTGCCTGCGTCACGATTTCCCGAGTGACGGCAATCGACTCACGCCGGATGCGACCGGCGAGCCATCCGATGACCGTTGCCAGCGGATCGTGCGCGATGTGTGGCCAGCGCTTCGAGCTCGGAATCAGCGCGTCCAGCACGCGCGCGCCGAGATCCTCAGCCGTCACAATCGGCGCATCCACCGCCGCTGCAATCTGCGGCTGCAGCCGCGTCTGTTCGTGAAACCCGATCTTCAGATTGGCGACCAGGATCCATGCAGCGCGGGCGCCGGCGTCTGACTCATGCCGTTGATGCTGGTAGTGTGCGAACGCTTCGTGGAGATACGTCTGCCCGTCTGGAGGAGAGCCGGGACGAAGTCCTGCTGCGAAGTCAACGAACTCAGGCGAATCCTCGGCCGCATCCACGGGCACGGTGGCGATGAAGCGCGCGAACTGGTGGCCAATTTCCGCGAACACCTTCAGATTGCCGATCGCCACCTCTTTGCTCGCGCGCTCGAATGCGTCGAACGGCGTGTGAATCTCCGCGACGACGTGACCGAGCCGCGTGTCGGGTTGGAACAGTCCCTTCCGCAACAGCCAGCGCGAAATTGATCCGAGCGGCGCGAGAATCCACGACTTCCTGCCGAGGATGCGATCGAGCGCGTCGAGAAAGTCTTCGCCCCGAATCGTGCTGCCTGCCTGGCGCGAGGCCCAGGTCGCGAATGTGCACCAGTCGGCGGCGCTGTCCGTCCGCGCCCGCATCGCGGTCGAGAGCTCTGCGTAGCACTGCGTGATCTGAAGGTTGCGCAGCACGGGATTGTCCATCGCCGCGATGGCATCAACGTCCTCTACGGTTGGAGCGGTGATGACGGAGACGTGGGGCACGGCGGAAATGAGATTGCGGAACAGGCCGTCAAACTGAGCCCGCGAGGTCAGGACGAAGGGTAGCCATCAGGCGACGATCATCCACACCGCGGCGGCGATCAGCGCCACGCCGGTGACCCGCGCGGCCGCGCCGCCGAAGGGAAGAAGCTTCTCGAGCGCCACCAAGCCGGTCAGCGCGACGATGACGCTCAGGTTCATAACCCCGCCGGCAAACAGCAGGAGCATCAACGCCCAGCAGCACCCGACGCAGTAGATCCCGTGATCGACGCCCATGCGGAAGGCGCCGATCGATCCCCAGCGCCAGCGATTCATCATGAAGCTCAAGGGCGACTGGCAGGCGCGCAGGCACGTGCGTTTGAGCGGTGTCAGTTGATAGATTCCCGCCAACGCTAGCGTGACCGCCGTGGCTGTTCGGCTGGTGAGCGTCATCACGGGCGAGACGATCAGCAGGGTGGAGAGAATGCGCTGCACCGCCGTCGCGCCGGCGCTGAAGAGCGCCCAGATGGCGATGTAGCCGGCGGCGAGCGCGTAAATCCGACGCCAGGCGCGAACGCCGGTCTCTCCCCCATAACGTCGTGCGGCGGCGCCGTACAGCAGCAGCAGCGGCGACGCGGATGGCAGCATCATCCCCGCCATCATGACCGCCCACGTCGCCCACAATAGCAGCACGTGGCGCGCATCCCAGCGCAGCGTCATCATCCACGCGCTGGCGCCGGTCATCGGCCCGTACATGTCGCGCGCCATGACGACGATCCACCACCAGCAGGCGAGCGGAATGAGAATCAGGAGGATGGTGAACGCGGCGCGATCGTGTTCGAGCAGCCGCTCCAGACGCGTGGGCGGCTGGCCGGCGGCGAGTGGATCAGGCACTGCGCCAAACGAATGGCGCGAAATGTCCATTGTTCCTCCCGCTGTCGTCGTCCCAGGCGAGTCCCAGCGCGTGCGGGTGACTCCTGGACGCGTGCGCGACCGCCAGACGGCTCGAGACCGGGTGGCCCGTGTTCTCGAGGAAGATCGGGTCGGTCGTGTTCGGGTCGATACCGCGCTGCCCTTCCGCGGCCATGTCGAGTAGGGCGCCGGCTTTGGCCGTGAACTTCAGGCCGCTGCGATCGATGCGGATCGCCGCCGAGTCGACGCCGAGAAACTTGCCGATGCAAGGACAAATGAAGTCGCAATTGCAGGTCTCGAAATATTGGTCGTTGATGTTCCAGGATGGTGTCGCCATCAACTACCTCGCACGATTAGGGATAATTCGAAAGCCGGGGCGTCGCGTGCTTCCACTCCGGATGCTCGGTATAGCCACTCAGGTTCGGCATCTTCAGCTTCGGCAGCGTCTGGTTGTCGAGCACTTCGTCTTCGCTCTTGATCACGTCGTTCCTGAAGAGCAGAAATGCCACCAGCGAGTAAACCTCGTCTGGCTTGAGCGAGCCCTCTCGTCCGAGCGGCATTCCCCGATTGATGTAATCCCACATCGTCGTCGCGAACGGCGCGCTCACGGCCATCAGGCCAGGCGGCTGAATACCCATATCCATTCCTGGCATTGGCCTACCGGCGGCGGTGGACATCCCCTTCATGACGATCAGCGTTGGCGCCTTGCCGCCTTCGCCGTTGCGGCCGTGGCACTGCGAGCATCCCTTCTCGATGAAGAGGTCTCTGCCGTCTTTCGCGGTGCCGTGACCTGGTGGGAGCTCGTGGCCGTCGGGACTGATGGCGATGTCCCACGCCTTGATTTCATCCGGCGTCGGCGTCCGTCCGAGGTGATACGTCGGCGACTGCGCGCTGACCGAGGCGCCGAAGATCAGCAGGAGCACTAGTAGTGGAGGGCGGGTCCTTTTGGACCCGCCGTAATCGGTCCTTTTGGACCCGGCAAAACCGCGCGCGCAGCTAGATGAAGTTCGCATTGTGCACGCTCCCATCGGCTTTGATCTTCCACACCTGGATCGTGTTGTCGGCGCCCTTCACGTTGAACTGCGGCGTGAGCGGCTCGTTCCAGAACTTGGCAACCTGCGCGCGTGTCGGCTGCACCGTGCCGAGCTCGTCCGTGCAGCGCGACATGATGTCGCATTCCTTGCCGTCCCACGTCCATGGCAGGGCGAACCGTGTGTGCGCCATACGAAAAGCCGGCGTCCGGAACTCGGCGACCTTCCACGTCTTGCCGCCGTCGGTAGAGATGTCGACTTTCTTGACAGCGCCTCCGCCCGACCATGCAAGACCGCTGATCTCGTAGTAGCCCGGCCCTTTCAACTGATGTCCGCCGCCCGGGAACGTGATGACCGACTTCGGTCCAATCTGCGATGTCAGCGCGATGACCTTCGGATCTTTCTGCAGGTGGCCATAGTCGTTGTAGGTCATGTAGTAGCGATCGACGACCTTGATGCGCCGCAGATACTTCGTCTGATAGATCCCTTCGAAGCCGGGGACGATCAGCCGCAGCGGGAACCCCTGCTGCGGACGAACGGGCTCGCCGTTCTGGGCCCAGGCGACGAGGCAATCGTCCATCGCCTTGCCGAGCGGAATGCTGGAGGCGCCCTTCACCTCTTCGTCGCCTTCCGACACGATCCAGGAGGCGTCCTTCTGCACGCCGGCTTCCTTGAGCAGCGTCGACACCAGCACGCCGGTCCATTCGCTGCAGCTCGTCATCCCATGCGTCTGCGCGACGGTGTTCCGTCTCGCGTTCGAACGGTTGCCGATGCACTCGAGGAAGTGAACGCGTGTGACCGACGGGAGCCGCTTGACTTCGTCGACGGTGAAGATCAACGGCCGATCCACCATCCCGTGAATCATCAGCCGATGTTTTGCCGGATCGATGTCCGGGACGTAGAAGCCGCGGTGAGCGGCGACGTAATGAAGTGATGATGGCGTGATGATGCCCGCCGACTCGCCCAGCGGGGTGACGACGTGGAAGGTCAGTCCGAAGGCGTCGGGGGAGGGGCGACCCTCCGCGGCCTCGCGGATGGAGTTCACGTAGCGAGAGCGTTCGCCGTAGGCGATGATCTCCTTGATGTTCTTCCCCGGCGCGGCTGCGGCCCCAGCGGCTGATGCGGCTGGGGCTGGCGTCTGTGCGCGAGCCGGTTTCAGCGCCCCTGCGGCAGCGCCCGCGACGGCGGCGCCGGTCGCGATGAACTTCCTGCGGCTAGGCTTCTTACGGTCCATTACTGGGCCTCCTTCGCTCGACGTTTTATACACCGGGATTGCTGTGCCCGGTTCTGAAATCCTTGGCGTGGGCGCGACGAATCCTCTGCGCCGACGCAATGCGACGGGCGACCACCGGACGTGCGAGGTGGTGCGCGACCGAGCGGAGGTATCCGTTCAGCGACTTCGGGCGCACTAGACTCGTCCACACAAGCTGAAGCCGGGGCTCGTTGCGTTTCACGAATCGCCCCTCGATCACACACGTCGAGATCACCCGCTTCAGGACCGTCCGGGAGTGCCGATTCAGGTGAGGGTAGCGCGTACCCAGCGCATGGAGGACGTGAGGTGGTATCGGCGACAGGTCCGATTCATCGAGATACCAGAGCATCAGATGCAGCGGGAGGGCCGCCCAGGACCCCCGGACAAGTGTCAGGATTCGCTCCCAATCCAACGTGTCACGATGTTGGCGAATCAGCAGCGCCGCATCCAGGATCGGGTAGACACCGTGACGCGGATCGAACATCTCAGACCATCGAGCGCTGGTATAAATCAGTTGCAGCTCGCGGTTCATTGCATACGCAGTCTGATCGCGGACGGCGATCGACGTGAGCTGCGCGGCGATTGCCGCCTGCGAGAATCGCGGATTCTGCGCCAACCGGTAATCCCGCGGGACCACGCTCGTATGGACCTCGATCCACACACCGCGTTCAGGATCCCAAAACGGTGCGCTATGGAGGTGATCGTCATAGTTCACCCAGGGGTCTATCGGGAACTGGCGAAATTTGAACCTGCGGAGGGCCTCTTCAAACGCCGCCCGTCGATCGACTGGGACAAGCACGTCGATGTCGCCCATCGGACGCAGATGTGGTGACGGGTAATAGAGGAGTGCGGTCGCGGCGCCCTTGAGCACGATGACAGGGCATTCGATCTCTCGAGCAGCGGCCAACGCACGTGCAAGCGAATCGTAGGCAGCGGTTGTCAGCGCGTGGGCGGTCAATTCAGCGGCGCGTATCCGTTCCACATATGGACGTCCGGGAAGGCGGTCGGCGGTGCCCGCAAGGTGGGCCACGACTGGCCCAAGCCCGAGTTCGAGCACCCGCTCGATCACCGACGGCGCAATTGCCGTCAAATTGAAGCGGGTGTTCCGCGCGGCCAGTTCCCGCAGGAGGGTCAGCACCATCGTGTGCCGTTCGTCAACGAAATGAGTCAAACGCAGATCTAGAACAGAGCCCAAGTGCACAGGGTGCGCCACGCTGCTGTTGAGGGCGGTTCCCATTCCGCGCATCGATGGCGTTTGCATTATCCGGAAGCACGTTTCGTTGGAAACGTCATGGAGGTCGCTACCAGAAGAAACATAAATCGGCTCATGGACCGACTTTGTCCGCAGCTGTTGTATAGAGCGGCCTGCGCGCGTTGCGCTCTATCGTGGCTTTCTGTTTGCACGATTCGGCACGCGCTTGATGAATATGGCAGAACCCGATACACGACCATGCCGCAGAAGCGGCGCTGATTTGACGGCGTGTACGGTCGACGGCGATGTGGTGATTCTGGATCGCACGAGGGGTTACGTTCATCAGCTCAATGCGACCGCCAGTCACATCTGGAGCGCGTGCGACGGCCGCCATTCAGTTGATGAGATTGCTGCAACTGTCAGGGAGAGCTTCACGGACGCACCGCAAAACGTACGCGATGCCGTCATGAGAACGCTGTCGGATTTCGAGAAAATGGGCCTGTTGATGTCCCCGCCGTTGCCGGATGACACTGCATCATAGGAGACGTGATGAATCGAGATAAACAGGAACACGCCGATTCGCGCCGAGAATTCGTCAGTCGAATTGCGTATGCGGTTCCAGCGATTCTGTCGTTAAAAGCTGTGCCCGCATACGCCGCCGCCGGCTCCGAGAAAGGCAATAACGGCGTCGGCAACGGAGTGGATCCGCAGCCGCCTGGAAATCCGCCGATCAATGACGGTCCCGGCACAAGTCCTGGGAATCCGGGTAACCGCGGCGGCAACCACTAAAAGTAGCAGCACACGAACGCCTCAATCGGCGTTTTTCCGCTTCTATGGCTAAGTCGGCGCACATGGTTGCGTTGCGCGCATGCGGCTCCACATTCCATATCCGGTGCGCCGACGAGGCAATCGCTGCGATAGTCGAGGTTGCTTTCGGTGGCCTGATCGTTCCCTGCTCCTGGTCGCCCTCGGAAGTAACGGGCCGCTACCAAATTGAACGGTGCAACAGCAACACAGCACAGGGCTTCTGTGTTCGCGACTTCAATGGGGTTTGCGCTCAGGTCGAGGACACGGACGCTCTTCTGTGGCACCTCGACAAGAGCCTGACCCTCGCGCTCCAGTACCGACGTCCTGACCTGTACTTTCTTCATGCCGCGGCTGTGGCGCTTGCCGGTGGTGTCGGTGTGTTGGCCGCGCCTCCCGGCACTGGGAAATCGACCATGACACTGGGGCTTCTCGAGAGGGGCTTCACTTACCTGAGCGATGAGCTGGCGCCAATCGACACCCGCAGACGGTTGGTCTATCACTACGCCCATGCGGTAGGTCTGAAGTCCCCACCACCCGAACCCCTTCATTTACCGCAAGGCACCGTCGCGATTGGAAGTCGATTTCACGTGCCGACCTGTCGCTTTCGCGGAGCCGGACTGGGTGAAGAATCGCTGCCATTAGTCGCATTCATCTTTCCGGAACGGTCTTCCGAATCTCCGGCGAAATGTCGGCGTATCAGTCCCTCGGTGGCGACCGTCCATCTCCTCGCCAATGCATTGAATGCGCGCGCTCACAGTAACGACGGGTTAGACGCCGCGGTGACTCTGGCACGGCTCGTACCGTGTTTTCAGATCAATACTCGCGACGTGAGCGGAGCGTGTGCAGAAATCCATGCTGTGATGACACTGCTATCACGTTCCGCGTTCGTAGCGGCGTCCACTACTATCGCTGACAGCGCACAACGGTGAAGCTGCCTTGCACCTGCGCGGAGCTGCGACCCCCTAGACGATCATCGACTGCGGCGTCTGCGCACCATCGGGAATCTGCGCCAGGCGACCGAGCGCCTGCTCGAGGATTTCGCGCGAGCGTGGGGTTCCTAGACAGACCCGCACGGCCTTCGCCGGCGCACGCTTATCGACCATGAAGGCGTGCGCGCCATTGACAAGAACGCCGCCGTCACGCGCCTGCGCCACAAACGCGTCAGATGACCAACCTTCGGGAAGATGCAGCCACAGATGGGGACTCATCGCGGAAGTCTGACGGCGGAACTTCGCCAACACCCGAGCGGCGATGCCCTGGCGTGCCTCGGACTCGGATCGCTTCCATTCGACGATGCGATCGGCCAGACCGCCGGTGATGACGCGCGCGGCGAGTTCGACCGTCACGGGTGCGGGATCGATGACGGTCCAGTGGCTCGCGGCCTCGAGCCGCTCTCGTAATCCCACCGACGCGCGAACGTAGCCCACGCGCAGACCCGGCGTGATCGCCTTCGCCAGACTGGTCAGGTACACCGCTCGATCCGGCGCGAAGTTGTCGAAGAGAGGCCGTACGTCGGGTGCCAGATATCCGTACACATCGTCTTCAATGACAAACAGACCGTACTTCCTCACGATCTCGACGATCTCCTGTCGCCGCCGTGTGGGCATCGTCACCGAAGTCGGGTTGTGCAACGTCGGCATCATGTACAAACAGCGTGGACGTCCGTCGCGACACGCCGCCTCGAGTGCGTCCGGATCGAGGCCGGATTCGTCCATCGCAACGGCACGGGCGCGTCGACCGAACCGCGCGCACAGCTCCAGGATGCCGGAGTACGCAAACTCTTCGACCAGCACTTCGTCACCCGCATCGGTCCCCGCAAGCAAGCTCACCAGGATTGCGTGCTGCCCGCCTGCGGTCACGGTGATCTGATCTGGAGTGCTGTGCAGTCCGTTGCGCTCGATCCAATCTGCGCCAGCGGCCCGTGCGCGAACGGGACCCATGCGTCCCTGATACTCGAACACCGCGGTCTCGCCTCCGCGAGGAGCGCAGGCGGCAAGTTGATCGGCGAGCGCGTCAATGTGCTCCACCGGCAGCAGCGTGTTCGTCGCAAGACTGATCGGTCCTTCCGATGCGACGCGCGGATGACGTTCGAGCTCGCGCGACCGGGCATATGTGCCTCGGCCAACTTCGCCACGCACGAGCCCGCGACGATCGGCTTCCGCATACGCACGCGTCACGGTGGTGAGCGTCACGCCGAGTTGCGTCGCCAGCTCGCGCTGCGTTGGCAGCCGTTCCCCGGGCTTGAGACGGCCGGCTTTGATTTCACGCGCGATGGCATCGGCAATCTCGCGGTAGACCGGCTGGCGCCGTTCCTGGCGTCTGGGGAGGGAGATTGTCATCCATGCAATATGTCATTTGACGACGATTGTAGTCAAACATAAAGTATGACAATCGATCGTCTGAAGTGGCGACGCATCACCGTTCTCGAAGAAATAACGAGGAACGTATTTGAGAGCACGCGACAATGGCCACGGTACAGCAATCGAAAATTGTCTCGTTCGGACCCTACCGCGTCGACCTGCGGTCGGGGGAGCTTTACAAGGGCGGCGTCCGAATTGTCCTACAGGGCCAGAGCTTCCGCCTCCTGGAGGGACTGTTGGAGCGACCGGGAGAGGTTCTGGGTCGCGACGAGCTCCGCGCACGACTGTGGCCTTCCGACACCTACGTCGACTTCGAGCACAGCATCAACGCTGCCGTGCGACGCCTGCGCCGCGCGTTGGGTGATTCGGCCGACGCACCGCGATATATCGAAACGCTTCCTCGACGAGGCTACCGGTTTGTGGGTGCGGTGCCGACCGTTATCGGGCCGGCTGAAGCCGGCGCCTACGTACGCGAGGGCCCCGGCAGCGCCCCGAGCGCGCGGATGCGATTGGCGGTGCTGCCGTTTTCGGCGATCGCCAGTCACGCGGAGCCGGACGAGTTCACTGAGGGGTTGACCGAGGAGACGATTGCGCAGATCACGAACCGCTGCGCCCCGGCCATCGGCGTTGTGTCTCGATTGGCGGTTGGCCAGCTCCAGTACGCCCGCGGGCCGATCGAGACCGTCCGCGATGCCTTGCAGGTGGACTATGTCGTAGAGGGGCGGGTCCGCCATGCACAGACCCGCGTTCGAATCACGATTCAACTGATCGATGCGGCGGACGCCACGCACATCTGGGCGGACGCGTATGAACGCGACTGCGTGGACGACTTGTCTGTCCAGAAGGATGTGGCGCAGTCGATCGCTGAGGCGGTGGCGAGTCGACTACTCGGGTTCGACTACACTAGCCCTCAGTGAGGCCGACATGTTCTTCAGAAGACCAAAGCCTGTCGTGTGCGCGGCTTGTGGGAAACCGATTCAACCCAAGGAGCGACGGTTCGTTGACAAGAACCGCGTGACGAAGGTCGAGCGGCATACCCACATCGATTGCGCGAGGGCGGAGAAGGCATAGCGCCCACCTGACTCGCGTCGGTCAGGTGGGTGGCTGTCTAGTACGGGTAGCCTTTCATCCTTCGCGTTTTGGGCTTCCAGTCAGGAAGCGACGCGTAGTCATCACCAATCGGCATCTTGACCTTCGGAAGACTCTGTTGATCGAGTACGAAGTCCTCCGTGATGACCTGGTTGAGGCTGAGGAGAAACGCCGTCAGCGCGTATACCTCATCGGGTTTGAGTGATCCCTCTCGACCGAGCGGCATCCCGCGATTGATGTAGTCCCAGACGATCGTCGCGAACGGGGCGCGTACCGGCAGTATTCGGCCCCGCTTCCACGTCTCGACGCTTGGACCGTCCTTCGATTTCAACTCGGGAGCCCTGCCTCCGGTCCCGTTCGCCCCATGACAGGCCACGCACCCTTTACTTGTAAAAAGCTGCGCACCTTCCTTGGCCGTGCCGTGGCCCGGCGGGAGTTCCGCTCCATCAGGACCGATGGATATATCCCACGCGCGTATTTCTTCCGCGGTCGGCGTTGTTCCGACACCATATTTGGCCGACGACTGCGCCAGCACGGACCCTCCCAGGAGGAATCCTCCCAGGAGCACACACCCGAGAAACCTAAGTGGTGTGCCCATTGGTCACGCTCCCATCGCTGGCCACATGCCACGGCTGAATCGTATTGTCCAGCCCGGGCACCTCGCCGAGCGCCACGTTGAAGAACTTGGCGACCTGGGCTCGCGTCGGTTGCACCGCTCCGAGTTCATCCGTGCAGCGCGACAGCAGCACGGTTTCCTTTCCATCCCAGTTCCAGGGACAGCCGAACCTCGCATGCGCCATCCGCTGCGGCGTTCCCTTGAACTCCGCGTCCATCCAATGCTTGCCGTCGTCAGTGGAGACCTCGACTCTCTTAATCGCGCCGCCACCCGACCAGGCCAAGCCGGTGATCTCGTAGAAGCCTTTGCCTGGCAGCTGCTGTCCGGCGGATGGGCGCGTGATGACCGATTTCGGTCCCCACTGATAACCCAGCACCGTCTCTTTCTCGTCCTGGCGAAGATGGCCGTAGTCGTTGTAGTTCATGTAGTAGCGATCCACGAGCTTGATTCGCCGCACGTACTTCGTCGAGAAGATGCCTTCGAAGCCGGGAACCATCAGCCGCAGCGGAAACCCGTTCTGGGGCCGCACCGCCTCGCCGTTCATGCCGTAGGCCACGATCACATCGTCCATGGCCTTGGCGATCGGCATGCTCGATGCGCCCTTCACTTCCTCCGCGCCTTCGGCGACGAACCAAGTTGCCCCGCCCTTCACGCCGCACTCCTTGAGCAGCGTCGAGAGCAGCACGCCGGTCCATTCGGCGTTGCTGGTCATCCCATGTGATTCCTGGACATTCTTTGCCTTCGCCGTCGACCTGTTTCCCGCGCACTCGATGAAATGAAGACGCGTGACCGAGGGCAGGCGCTTCAAGTCCTCCATCGTGAACGTCAGAGGACGGTCCACCATGCCGTGGATCATGAGACGGTGGTCCTTCGGATCGATGTCCGGCAAGAAGGAGCCACGCGTCGTCGCCCAGTAGTGGAGCGAGGACGGCGTGATCACCCCGATCTGATCCTGAAGCGGGCTCGCCACATGAAACACGAGGCCGAAGGCATCGGGCGAAGGCCGACCACCGTGCGGGATGCGTACGGAGGTCACGAAATGGGAGCGGTCGCCATAGGCAATCAGGTCCTTGTTGCCCCTGATCATCGTTGGGTGATCGTGATCTGGTGCCTGTGCTCCGGAAGCCGGTGTTTGGCCGCTCGCTGGCGCGACTGCTCCGAGGGTCAAACCGCCAGCCAACGTGGCGCCATGCTTGAGGAGTTCCCGTCGATCAAGTCGTTTCGAACCCATCGCTGCTCCTTCGGAAAAATGAGGGCCGTGGGGAATCCCGCGGTCGAGAGTATACGCCGGTCTTGGGCAGCCCGATCTCGTCCGAGCTACCCCGACGAAGGCGTGGGTGCGTGCCTACCGGGAGTTGGGTTGGCGTCGTCGATCGGCCTGATTTCGGCGGTCTGGCGCTCCCGTCCGCCGGTCGGACGCGAATCGGCGGTCCGGCAGGCTCTGCATCCACTGTCTCGAGCACTGCGCGCACTGACACACGCCCACACGGCCAGCAGCGTCAGTCCTGATGACGGACATGTTGGCGGATGCGCAATATGGGCAGCGGGGGAGACGCGTACCCAAGCCCGAGACGTATAACTCGGATCACGTGCGAGCCCTGCACGCTTTTTGGATACCTCAGCGAACGTCCTTGAGCCCTTCGGTGAGCTCGATGTACGTGCCCCAGGGATCCTGGATGAAGGCGATCGAGATGTTCAGCGCCGGGACTTTCGTGTACGGGCGATCGAGCTTGATGCCCATCGCTTCGAGCTTCTTGCAGAACGCCTCGAGCCCCTG
Organism: Vicinamibacterales bacterium; assembly: GCA_035764385.1. Taxonomy (GTDB): domain Bacteria; phylum Acidobacteriota; class Vicinamibacteria; order Vicinamibacterales; family UBA2999; genus Gp6-AA40. The sequence goes on along the minus strand of DASTZI010000313.1, from coordinate 26,840 downwards.
CACCTCGAAGCCGATGTGGTCGAGCACGCGGCCACGCGTGCCGATGACAGGTGTCGCCGCCTGCCCGAATGAGAGATCGAGGCCCGGCAGGTTGGCCGTGTTGTAGACGCCGCGCGTTCCAGGCTTCGCGCCAAACACCTTCACGTACCAGTCACGCATCTCGGCTGCGGGTCCCGCGAAGTGCACGTGATGAAGCGCGATCGGCGCCGGGTTGCTCTTCACCTCGAAGAACTGGACCTTGATGTCGTCCGGCCCCATCACGAACGCCGAGTAGCTGCCCTGCTCTTTGTTGAACGAGATGTCGTCGGTCACGACGTCGCCCGCGCCGGCCTCTTCGCGGGTGACGATCGGATACCCTGCGGCCCTTGCCTTGTCCCGCGTCTGACGAACATCCTTCACGGCGAACGCGATGTGGTTCACCGTGGTTCCCTTCGTGCCGCCGGTGGGCTTCTGCTCGCGCAGGAAGATCAGCACGTTCGGGAACATCACGATCTCGTTCGGACTCGTGCCGACCTTCACCGACTTGCCGCCCAGCGTGTCGATCCAGAACTTCTTGTGCGCGGCGATGCTGGTGACGTTCAGGTGGTGATGTCCGTAGACGACCGGTCCGTCTTTGGCCACGAGAAGCTGCGCTGACGCAGGTGATGCCCACGCCAGCGCTAGCAGAACGACGAGGGGAGCGCGCATTACGCCGTCGCGGTCGTGGTCCGATGCGCGCGCAGGAACGATCGGATCTGCCGAATCGCCAGCGGAATCCGTTCCTTCGGCTCCTTCCACGGGAACATGCTGACCTCGGCGTTCGGCGCGAGCATCGCCGCTTCCATCGCCGTCTTATAAGGGTGCGCCGGGATGTCGTCCGGCAGGATCAGCACTGGCGTCTTGCACTGCTTCACGAAATCGCGGTTCACCGACCAGACGAAGTCCGGGTTGGCCTTGTACATCTTCGTCAGGAACTGCTCCACCTGCGCCATCTTCACGTCAGGGTGGCGCTTCACGTAGTCCGGTCCCCACCCCTGCATGTTCGTGTCGAACATCAGCGTTGGCATTTCCGGGCGGAAGCCGCTCGGCTGTGCGAGCACGGCAGCGACGACGCGGTTGGGAGCATGTTTGAGAAGGTTCCAGATCAGCGGCCCGCCGATGCAGAAGCCCATCACCATGAACTTGTCGACGCCGAGGTGATCCATCAGGCCGATCTGATCCTCGGCGAACATGTCCCACGGCCGATCGGCTTCGAGCGGGCCGCTCGACTCGCCGCTGTTGGCAGTGCGCAGGTCTGCGCCGACGCAGCGGTACTCGCTCTTGAACTCGCCCGGAGCGTCGAACGGATTGGTCAAACCCTTGATCGTCGAGCCGCCGAGACCGCCGCCGGAGATGAGCAGCAGCGGAAAGCCCGAGCCCCACTCCTGATAATGGACGCGCACCTTGCCGCGCTCGTAAAACTTGCCGGCGGGCGGGGCCTGGTTGTTCTGCTGGGCAAGGACAGGCGGCACTGCGGCCATGGCGGCTGCGGCGGCGCCGGTCTTCAGGATCTTGCGTCGAGTTTCATCGACCATGGCGTTCCTCCTCGAGTGGGCACTCTTATACACCTGAATCGGGGTCGGAGCGTACCCGTTTGAACGTGATTTGCGATACGGGTTCCGCTATAAATAACGGTTCACACATCGTTTCGCAGTCGCCCCCGGAGGCCAACAGATGGTACTCACCAAGTCCGAACTCATTGGATCGCTCCAGCACGAAGTCCACATCCTGCTGCATCTGGCCGGAAAGATCGATCGCGCAAAGCTCGATTACCGGCCGACGCCGAAACAACGCAGCATCCTGGAGCTCCTGCGGTATCTCACCGTAATGGGACCAGTCATGGTCGAGGCGGCAAAGGCAGGGGCGTTCGATAGGTCGGCGTGGGGTGCGGCGATACAGGCCGCCGAGGCGCGGGATTTCGATGAGACGCTCGCCGCGATCGCCGCACAACGCGACATCTACGCGTCTGGAATTGGTGCCATGTCGGACGCGGACTTCAGGGTCGAGATCGAGATGTTCGGCCGCAAGACCACGCGCGGTGCGTTTCTGGTCAACACCGTCCTCTGCGGTTACGCGGCCTATCGCACGCAGCTCTTTGTCTATCTCAAAGCGTGCGGACGCGAAGAGTTGAACACGATGAATTTGTGGGCCGGCGTCGACGCGGCGATGGCGGGCTGACGAGGCCCTTCCCGTTAGCGCTTCTTTTCGTCACTTCGCGGACGCCGTTTGCGTCACCGCGGCGCCGACCGGCAGCCGCTGCACGATCTCGATGCGTGTTCCCCAGGGATCGGTGATGTAGGTGATCGTGTTTCCCGTCGATCTCTTGCCGACAGGCTGATCGAGCTTGATGCCCATCCCCTCGAGTCGCTTCACGAATGCCGCGTGGTCCTTGACGTCGAAGCCGAAGTGGTCGAGCGCGCGGTGCCGCGTCGGTGCCTGGGGCGTATCGGCGGCGTTGAACCGCAGTTGCACGCCCGGCACGTCCACGACCGGCGCATCGTTACGCGTCGTCTTTTGCCCGCCGAAGACGCGCGCGTACCAGTCGACGGCCTTCGCGATGTCGGTCTTCGGCACCGCCAGGTGAATGTGCCCGTTGCGAATCGGGACGCTCTGCGTCTTGTCTTCCTGGATCTCCATGCGGATGCCGTCCGGAGTTTCGACAAACGCCTGGTCCTGCCGGGTGCCGCCGCCAGGAAGCGCGTTGCCGGGTAACACCTTGACCCCCGCGGCCTTCCATTCCGCGGTGCGCTTCTGCACGTTGTCGACGAAGAAGCCGACGTGGTTGACGACGGAGCCGGTGGTACCGCCCTCACCCTTTTCACCGTTGAGGATCAGGCTGATGTAGAGGCCCGGGAACCCGATCAGCGGCTGCCCACCCGGCATGTACAGCTTGCCGCCCATGGCGAGAAACAACTTCTGGTTGGCTTCGACGTCCTTCGCGGCGATGTGCCAGTGGCCCATCGTGGCGCCAGCATCGTTATACGGCGCGAGCTGCGCGGATGCGGCGGTGGCGACGAGCGTCGAGGCGAGCGTCAGGGCAACCAGCAGAGAACTTTTCATGGCGCGGATTATAGTTGCCTTTGCCTCTCAGCATTTCGACCTAAGCCCCACGTAAAATAGCGTGCTCGTGTTCCGAAAGCTGTGGTGGCTGACCGGCACCTTCATTCTGGTCATCGTGCCGATCGTGCATGCGGGTCAGGATGAGGGACCGCTGCCAGCGACCGCCGGAGCTGGACCGGCGACTACTGGGCCGGCTAAAGCCGGCCCCTACGCAAGCGCCCCACCCGCGTTCGACTTACCCGCTGACTTCGATGGGCCCGCACCTCCGGTCGCGCCGGCCGTGATCACGCGTGATGACTCTGGCCGCGCCACGATTCGCGCCGTCCGGGTCGCGACGCCGCTGCGCATCGACGGCGCGCTCGACGAACCGCTCTACAGCAGCGTGCCACCGATTTCAGATTTCATCCAGCAGGAGCCGCGCGAGGGTGAGCCGGCGACCGAGAAGACCGAAGTCTGGCTCGCGTTCGACAACGACAACGTCTACGTGTCGTTCCGCTGCTGGGAGAGCGAGCCGGGTCAGATGATCGCCAACGAGATGCGGCGCGATGGTCCGAACATGTGGCAGGGCAACGACATCGTCACCTTCATGTTCGACACCTTCTACGACCGCCGCAACTCGGTCAACTTCGTCACCAACGCGCTCGGCGCGCGTCAGGACGGACAGGTGACCAACGAGCGGCAGTGGAACGGCGACTGGAATACGGTCTGGGACGTCAGGGCCGGCCGCTTCGAGGGCGGCTGGACGGTGGAAGTCGCCGTCCCGTTCAAGTCGCTTCGCTATCGACCCGGCCGCGCGCAGGTCTGGGGCTTCAACGCGTTCCGCACCAATCGATGGAAGAACGAGATCTCATACGTCACACGCGTTCCGGCCGCGCGTGGGCAGTCGGCGCTCTATCAGGGATCGGTTGAGGCAACGGTTGTCGGACTGGAGGTTCCCTCCGGCACGAGAAACCTCGAGCTGAAGCCGTATGCCATTTCCGATGTGACCACGAATCGCGCGTCCGCCCTGTCCAATGACGTGAGCGGCGATGTCGGGCTCGACGTGAAGTATGGACTGACGCAGAACCTGACGGCGGACTTCACCTACAACACCGATTTCGCGCAGGTCGAGGCCGACGAGCAGCAGGTGAACCTGACGCGTTTCAGTGTCTTCTTCCCTGAAAAACGCGACTTCTTTCTCGAGAACCAGGGACTCTTCGCGTTCGGCGGTGCCGCGGCGGGTGGCTTTGCAGCCCAGAACAGCGACGTGCCGATTCTGTTCTACAGCCGCCGGATCGGTCTGAACGACGGACAGCCCGTACCGATCATCGCCGGTGGCCGGACGACGGGCCGAGTCGGGCGGTACAGCCTGGGCCTGGTCGACATGCAGACGCAGGACGATCGCGGCGTCCGGTCCACGAATTTCTCTGTCGTGCGTCTCAAACGCGATCTGTTTCGGCGCAGCAGTATCGGCTTGCTGCTGACCGGCCGGTCGGTCGGGCAAAGCGGCAGCGGCACCAACGGCGTCTACGGTTTCGATGGCACGTTCGGCTTTTACGACAATCTGAACATCAACACGTACTGGGCTCGTTCGCAGACCAACGGCCGCAGGGCCAACGACCTCAGCTACCGCGGTCAGCTCGATTACAACGGCGACCGTTACGGTGCGCAGCTCGAACACATCGCGGTCGGCGACGATTTCAATCCCGAGGTCGGTTTCCTCCGTCGACGTGACATGCGCCGCAGCACCGCACTGGGGAGGTTCAGTCCGCGGACAAGACGCTTCGCGTCGGTGCGGAAGTTCTTCTATCAGGGCTCCATCGACTACATCACCAACGGCAGAGGCCACCTCGAGACGCGCACGTCAACCGGCGAGTTGGCGATCGAGTTCCAGAACAGCGATCGCCTCTTCGTCGACCTCACCAACAGCTACGAGTTTCTGCCGCTTCCGTTTGAGATCGCGCCGGGCATTACGCTGCCGGTCGGCGGCTATCGTTTCGACAACGTTCACGTCCAGATGAACCTCGGACAGCGCCGGAAGGTGAGCGGCCAGTTCGCGCTGGATCGCGGCAGCTTCTACAGCGGCCACAAGACGACGGTCAGTGTGAGTCGGGGACGGATGAATGCAGGCGCGCGCCTGTCGCTCGAGCCTGCGTATCTGCTCAACGTTATCGATCTGAAAGAGGGCTCCTTCACGAGCCAGCTTGTCGGATCGCGTGTCACCTACACGATGACCCCGATGATGTTTACGAGCGCGCTGCTGCAGTACAACTCGAGCAGCCATTCCGTCAGCGCCAACGTGCGGCTGCGGTGGGAATACCGTCCCGGCAGCGAGTTCTTCGTCGTCTACAACGAGGACCGAGATACGCTCGCGCGCCGCTTTCCACAGCTGTCCGGCCGGGCGCTGATTCTCAAAATCAACCGCTTGTTCCGGCCGTAAACCACGAAGGCCTGGCAGCGGTTACCTGAAGGTTTCCGTCGGTTCGATTACGTTTATCGCCTGCGCCGCCTGATTGGATCGCGCCTGCGCGCGATCGCTCCTGCGCCGACGAATCGGTCCTGGATTTCGGCCATGCCGCGCTCCTCGATTTCCTGCCGAGGACTCAGGCGCTGCAGATTGGGTGGGTCGGGATAGTCGAAACGTGAGGTTTCGCGAATCAGGTTACGCGGGAATCTCGATGTCCTCACGGCCATCGGAGCCCAGTTCCGCCGGTTGGTTCTCGAACGCGCCACGCTCGCAGCTGGTGCAAGACGCACACCCAGCCGCGTCAGCGATGTCAATTTTGCAGGATTTTTGCCGGCGTACGTGGGGGCCGCCTTCAGGCGGCCCCGCGTAGCGACCTTCGTGGTTTGCTATCGATTGGCTTTGATTTTCCAGATCTTGTTGCTGCCGTCGTCCGAGATCAGCAGGCTGCCGTCGGCGGCAACCGTCACACCAACCGGACGGCCCCAGCGCTCAAGGGGCGCGCCACCTTCACCGTCATTGATGATGAACCCCGTCATGAAGTCCTCGATCGGTCCTGGCTTGCCGTTCGTCATCGGGATGAACGCCACGCGATACCCGGACGCCATCGAGCGGTTCCACGACCCGTGCAGCGCCACGAATGCGCCGTTGCGATACCGCTGTGGAAACTGCGTGCCCGTGTAGAACGTGATGCCCAGCGCCGCCGAATGCGCGGGGAAGAGAACGTCAGGCACGATCGCCCGCTTGACCAGTTCCGGGAAGGCGCCGACGTAGCGCGGATCGTAGTTCGACCCGATGTACGAATACGGCCACCCGTAAAAGCCGCCGTCTTTGACGGACGTCGCGTAATCGGGCACGAGGTCGTCGCCCAGATTGTCGCGTTCGTTCATCGCGGTCCATATGGTGTCGGTTCCAGGCTGTAACGTGAGGCCCACAGGATTGCGGATCCCGGACGCGAACACGCGATACCCCGATCCGTCGGGATTGAATTCGAGGATCGCGGCACGTCGGCAATCCTCGCCCGCGGTGTTGTTCGACATCGAACCAACGGAGACGTACATCTTCGTTCCCGCGCGATTGAAGAGCACGTTGCGCGTGGAGTGCCCGCCCGTTGGCAGATCGAGCAGCTTCTCCGGTTCGCCCTGCGCCTTCAGGTCGCCGTTGGTGTACTTGAATCGCACGAGCGATCCCGTGTTCCCGACATAGAGATAACCGTCGTGGAACGCCAGCCCGAACGGCGCGGCAACGGTGCCCGGGCCGCGATTGTTGAATGGCGGCGGCGGTGCACAGGCCGGAGCTTTCGCCCCGAGGCGTTCCCCGTTGACGTCCGGATTCACTGGCTGCCCGGCGGGCGGCGGTGGCGTAGGTCGCTGACCAGCGGGAGGCGGAGTTGGAGGATTCGCTGGCGGTGTGCCGGCGTACACGCCGCGCGCCTCGAACACCCCGTCGTTGTTCGCGTCGCGCAGAACGGTGATCGTGTTGGTTGCCGGTGAGCTGACGAACAGGTCGCCGTTCGGCGCATACACCATCATGCGTGGCGCTCGCAGCTCGGCGTACACGCTCACCGTAAAACCGTTTGGCGCGACGGGCATCGCGCTGGCTGGCTTGTCCACAAGCGAGCCGCGGTTCGGCCGCGCCGCGCTGATGGCAGGCAGCCGGTCGGCGTGCGGCTGCGGCGGTGCCGACGCCTTTTGTGCCGTGACGACGGCGCACATGACGCCGCACATCCCAAGCAAGCCGATGACGAGGAAGGTTGGCTTTCGCGTCGCAAGCTTCATGCGATTTCTCCTGCGCGGATTGTAACCAAGTCCCGAGGATATCTGGTTGCCTTTACGTTCCTAGTGCTGCGGTCAGCGGCGCGAGCGCTGGGGCGCGCTCGAGCGTGCTGACAAGCCTGATGATGGACTCCGTTTTCGCCGTGGGCCACCTTGCGAATTCCGCATTGGTCCTGAACTTCTCGGCGACTTCGTCGTAGGTCATCGGATTCTTCGGGCTGCCTTTCGCCGGGTTGGTGCGCGTCGACAGGACACGACCATCCTTCATCTGAATCCGGATCATCATCGGCTCTTCGAGCACGGCCTGAAAGGCACCCTCGCGGCCGAGGGTGTCGAACTCCGGGTCGGCATAGAACCGCACACGGCCCACCATGTCTTGGACTTCCGCGCGCATGACGGACGAGTCGGCGAACTGTCCCAACCCGGCTTTACCGTCGACGAGCAGAATCGCGACGGCGAACTCCATGCTGAACTTCGCTTCGAGTCCGGTCGTCGGCCGATGACGGAAGAGCGTGTTGACGTTGCTCTGGTTCCCGCCGACGTCGACGTGTTCGACGTCGGCCGCTTTGATCGCATGCTGTGCGATCAGGCGGAGTGTGGCATCCATGACCGGCTGCTGGATGGTGCCGCACGGGAACCGCTTAATCAGATCGCCGGGCGAGGCGAACATCCACGGGCGACCGAGACGATTGACGATTGCGGACGGCTCGAATCCGCCGCCCGCAGCCTGGAAAAATCCGAGCGGCGTCTCGAGCACGTCGCCGGCGGCCGTGAAGCCGAGCGAGGCGAGATCGGCGGCCACCGATCCGTTTTCGGCGGCGTGCCCGGCGTGAAACGCTTTCGTCATCGAGCCAAAGTTGCGTCGAATGCCGCTGGCCTGCGATGCAGCGATCCCGAGCGCGTAGGCGGTCTGCTCGACATCGAGCCCGCGCAGCTTCGCGCATGCGGCGGCACTGCCGAACGAGCCGATGGTGCCCGTGGTGTGAAACCCTTCGCGGTCGTGGCGGGGGAAGATGGCGTCGCCGATCTTGCTTGCGGCTTCGACGCCGACATGAAAGGCGAGCATCAGATCCCTGCCGCTGCGGCGTCCCTCCTCACACAGGGCGAATGCGGGCGGAAGGATCGGCGCTGCGACATGTAGCGCCGAGCCGGTGTCGTCGTAGTCGTCCGCGTGAATCGACACGCCATTGGCGAATGCCGCGAACCGCGCGGGCACTTTGACGTCGGTGCCGACAACGGTCGCCGATTTTCGCGTCAACCCGAGCGTCCCGAGGTATTGGCGCACGACCGGTGCGACCACGGATGCGGAACCGGCCAGCGCGAGACCGAAGCCATCGAGCATCGTCTTCTTGCCGAGCGCGATGACGTCTTCGGGAATGTCTTCGTATTTCGAGTTGACGATGAACGCGGCGACTGAGCGCGTCAGGTCAGGCGCCTTGGCCAGTTCTTCGCCGGCCGCCGCTTCGGTTCGGGCTCGCGGATCCGGCGAGGTAGGCGCCAATCCGAGGCCTGCGAGCGCGAGTGGCGTCTTGAAGAAATCGCGGCGAATCATGCGGCGGAGCCTACCACAGTGGTCCGCCCGAAGGCGGACCCCACCGCGGGCGGCCGCGATTCCGCCGCAACAGATCTCTTAGTGGTCCGTCGTCGCCGGCACCTCGTGACCGCTGGTCGCAACGGTTCCGTAGTATGGATACTTCTCGAATATCTTGGACACCTCTTTGTTGATGCGCTCGAGGCGCTTCTCCGGCTTCGACGTAGGGTGCACGTCTTTCTCGGCGAGGCCGCGCCACATAAGCTCGCCGGTCTCGGCGTTGGTGATATCGACGACCAGCGTGCCCACGATGATCGGCTCGAGGTAGTAAGAACTGTAACCCCACCCGTAACCGTAGCCCCATCCATATCCCCAACCGGGATACCCGTAGCCGTAGTACTCGGTCTGGAACGTCCGGTGCGTCGTGACGTACACATCGGGATGCCTGTTATCGCGCCTTAAGCCCCTTGCTTCGAGCTGAGCGGCGACCGCCGCATTCGTGTTTTGATGGACGATCGGACTGTCGTAGGCCGTCGTTTTCGAAGCGGTGGGATCGGCGGGTGGGGTCTCTTTGATCGAGAAGGTTCGCACCTGCGAAAAATCCGCGGCGCGGTTCGTGTCGTAGGTGACCTTCTGTGCGAAAGCTGGAGCGGAGACCAGCATCACCGCCGTGCTGACGGTAATGACGCGAGCAACAATTTCCATTGGACCCTCCAGAGGTTCACGGCGATCGAATCCGATCGCTGTTCACCATTCAAAGAGGCAAGAGGGACGCCCTATGGCTCAAGCGCAAGAACCTGTCGTTTTGATCGCTGGCGCGCCGCTCACCTCAAAGAGTTCGTGAGCCGCTCCTCGAGGATTGTTGGCGCGATGCCCGAGCATGTCCGATTGCCTCTGCCAAATCGTCCGCCACTTCAGCGGTCCGTCGACGTCGGCATTTCGCGACCGCTCGTCGCCACGGTTCCGGAAGGATAGTTCCTGAACATCTTGCTGACTTCCTTGTTGATGCGCCTCAGGCGATGGTCGGGGCTCGATGTCGGGTTGAAATTCCGGTCGCTGATGCCGCGCCATAGGAGTTGACCGGTCTCCGCGCTCCTGACGTCGACGTACAGTGTGCTGGAGATGACTGGCTCCGCATGGTACGAACCGTACCCGTAATGCCCCCAGTACCCATATCCCCAACCAGGCCATGCGTTGGCGTAGTACTCGGTTACGAACTCTCGATGCGTCGTGACGTACACGTCGGGATGGATGTCATCACGCCTCAAGCCGCGCGCCTGGAGCTGTGCGGAGACCGCCGCATTGGTGTCCTCCCGGTCGATGGCACTGTCCCAGACCGTACGGGAAGCCCCGAAGTCAGCCGGTCGGGTCTCTCTTATCGAGAAGGTTCGCAGCTCTGAAAAATTCTGGCCGCGGTGAACCTCGTACGAGATGTCCTGCGCGAAAGCTGGAGCGGACAGCAACGTCGTGCTGATGGTAATGATGCGAGCCACAGTTGTCATGGGGCCCTCCAGAGTTCACGGCGATCGGGCGCCGTTCACCATTCACAGAGGGCAAGAGGGAAGCCTCACGGCCGGGCACCACAACCTGCAGATTCGGCCGCAGCGTGCGGCTCACCTTGAAAGAGTTCGTGAGCCGCTCATAGAGGATTGTTGGCGCGATGCGCCAGCTTCGCCAGTCGCCGCGCGCGATCGCAGCTGGGTTGTCGTGCCGGAAGGAACTGAAGACGAGACGTCCAGTCGCGCCAGTGCAGCGTCGTGTTTCCGAGCGGCGGGCCGAGCACGTCGCCGCGTGCCACGCCGACGCCAAGCCGCCGATCCGACAGTTCTCGTCGTTCCGGTGACGAGCCACTCGGGAGGTTCAATGGGTTCACAAGGTTGTGGTTCTGGTGACCCCCTGAACCCCATGAACCCTATGAACCCTGTGAACCCTATGAACCCTATGAACCCTATGAACCCTATGAACCCAATGGTAGTCTCGCGCGAGCAAATGACGATGTGGGCGCGGTGGGTTCGGCAGCCGCAGAAGATCTGGCTGAGGCGGGCACTGTTTCAGGTGCACCTGTGGAGCGGCATCGCCATCGGGCTGTATATCTTCATGATCAGCGTCACAGGCAGCGTGCTGGTCTACCGCAATGAGCTCTTTGTGGCGTCGCCGCGCGTGATGCGCGCAACGTTCTGGCTGCTCGACTTGCATGACAACCTGCTTGCCGGAGAAACCGGACGGCGAGTCAACGGTGTGGCCGCATTCGCGATCGTCGCCCTTGCCGCGTCCGGATTCGTGATCTGGTGGCCGGGAATCAAAACGTGGCGTCGAAGTCTGACGTTGCCTCGTGGTTTGGGATGGCAGCGGACGTTCTGGCACCTGCACAGCATGATCGGGTTCTGGACCTTCGCGTTCACGCTTGTGTTCGCGTTGAGCGGCGCATACTTCGGATTCCCCGCGATGTTTCAGGCGCTCGCCGATCGCCTCGATCCTGTCACTGACCCGGACGCGTCCCGGATCAGCGATCAAGTGATCTACTGGCTCGCGTATCTGCACTTCGGCCGCATCAACGGAATCGGGATTCCGTGCAGCGGTCCGGGTTTGTGCGATCAGGCAACAAAGGCCGCCTGGGCATTCTTCGGACTCGCGCCCGCAGCGATGTCCCTCACTGGCGCGGTGATGTGGTGGAACCGCGTGCTGCGTCCGCGCTCGCGCGCGCTCACGCGTGCGAGCGCCGAGCGCTCTGCTGAGCCCATCTGAATCTCTTCACCTGATGTCTCACCGAGAGTGGCCGGACGACATCCGAGCGCGGCGAAGAAACCGCCGATCGATGGCTACGCGTTAGGCATCAAGGTGCTTCTCTACGCGATGACGCACTGATACAGCCCAGCGCTGCTCTCACCAATCTCCGCGATCTCCCTGTGTGTCACGATGAGATGTGGGTCGACCGCGCGAATCTGCGCTCACGTTCGTCTCGCCGATGATGGCCAAGCTCACGGACAAGCTGCCGGAAGGGAAGCAGTGGACCTACGAGGTGAAGTGGGATGGATATCGGGCGCTGCTGCTGAAGAGCGGCGATCGGGTGCGGATCCTCTCGCGCAAGGAAAACGATCTCACCGCCACCTATCCGACTATTGAGGCCGCGGGCAGCAGGCTCAGGGCGGAGACCGCTATGCTCGATGGCGAGATTGTCGCGCTCGATCCGAGGGGAAGACCGTCGTTCCAGGCGCTCCAGCATCGATCCGCGCATCGCACCTACGCCATCGTGTTCTATGCGTTCGATCTTCTTCACGTGAATGGTGAAGATCTGACCCGACTCCCGCTGACCGAACGTCGGAATCGATTGCCTGCCATCGTCAAAGGTTCGGGCATCCTGTTGTCCGAGCCGCTCCCTGGGACACCAGAACAGGTGATCGAAGCCGTCTCCCGGGTTGGACTGGAGGGCGTCGTCGCCAAGCGGATCGATTCACGCTACCAGTCCGGTGAACGCAGCGGCGCGTGGGTCAAGCTGAAACTGGACAAGCAGCAGGAGTTCGTCATCGGTGGCTATCGGTCAGGACCGAACGGTGTCGATGCGCTGCTGGTGGGCTATCACGAGGGGAAACAGCTTTGGTTTGCTGGAAAGGTGCGCGCGGGGTTCACACCGCATCTCCGTCGCGAGGTGTTCGAGTCGTTGACACCGCTCCAGATCATGAGGTGTCCGTTTGTGGACCTTCCGAACAGCAAGACGTCGCGTTGGGGCGGCGGCGTGACCGCCGAGCAGATGGCGGAGATGACGTGGGTCAGGCCGACGCTGGTCGCGCAGGTCCGATTTGTGGAATGGACGAATGATGGTCACCTGCGTCATGCTGCATTCCTCGGGCTGAGAAGCGACAAACGCGCATCCGAGGTTCGACGCGAGGCATAGAAATACGATGCGAGCTCAGCGATTCAACCAGATGGGCATTCGTGTTGCACCGTCATTTGGTGGCAATGAGTTCGCTGGACCCGTCGCAGCTCGAACGCTGCCTCGCCTCGTTGAATCACTTGTGCGAATCGCTTCCCGAATGCGACGCGAAGGGGAAGCTGCGAGGCAAGCTTGGACGGTTGCAGGCCGCGATTGCCGACTACAAGCGTGACGGGCACGTGGAACCGGTCACTCACGAGGTGAGCGGCGCACACGCCATCGTTCAGCGCTTCCACGACGAAGAGCCGATCAGCCGGATGCTGCAGACGCTCTCTGCACTTCGCCACACGATCGAACAATCAGCCGTTTAAAAAGAACCCGCGGCGTTTCGTGAGGAGTCGCGGATTACTCACGATCGGTGTGCATTCTCGTGCACGCTCGGCTCGGTCCGATAAGTACGGATGGGATGAGCGGCTCACCGGTCGAACCAATTCTCGCTTCCGCGCAACGGGCCGCCTCGTCTGGAGACTACTCTCTCGCCGAATCACTTCTGCGCGAAGTGGCACGCCTCCAGGCCGACCGCCTGGGTCCACAGCACCCGGATCTGGCGAGCACGTTCAACAACCTCGGTGTCGTCTGCGAAAGGGCGAACAACCTGCTTGACGCCGGCAAGTTCTATCGCCAGGCGCTTTCGGTCGCCTCTGCATGTCTCGACGCCGACGATCCGCTGGTCATCACGAGTCGGAACAACTTCAACGAATTCCACCGGGTACTTGGTCTCGTCGATACCGCAGCATCCGCAGATGTTGATGCGCAGGCTCCAGCGGGAGAGCTCGACGATTCGATTCGGAGGACTGCCGAACGCGCTCACGATGCGAACATCTTCGCGACAGCTCCGGCGTCTACCTCCACACGCCTCGCGACTGGAGTCGCGATCGGCGTCGCGCTGCTTTCCGCGTTCGCGATCTGGTGGACACGCCCGCCGGTGGATCCGGGAACGGTGGAGCAGAGAGTGTCGGAACTCGGCGATCCGCTCGTGTCGGTGTCGCCGGCGAAGGAGAGCGCTCCCTCGCAACAGGCCTTAACCCCGACGATCCGTCAACGGCCGGCAGTCGAGATGGTCAGGCGCCTTTCCGAACCATCGACTGAACATGCGGCCTCAAGGACAACTGTCCCAGGCTCGACACAGGGACCTGCGCAGGCCATCGAGGTATCGGTTTGTGAGAGCCTGTCAATCGCCAGTGGCCGATGGGAATGTACCCCGACGTCGGATCCTGCCGCCGGTGTCGAGCTGTATTTCTATACGCGGATTGTTTCGCCAGCGACCAGTCGCATCCATCACCGCTGGTACCAGAACGGCGTCTTGCGACACGATGTCAGCCTCGCTGTCGACGCAAGTCGTTCCGGTTACCGGACGTACAGTCGTCGCCGCGTCGATTCCGGCGATTGGCGCGTCGCCGTTGTGGACGCTGGCGGCGCGGTTCTGGGCGAACAGCGAGTCTCAGTCCGTTAATCGGCGCACGAGCGGGTCTTTCGCGCCGCGCCGCGGGCATGCCGCGTAGCTACTTGCCCGCATCTGGAGCGAGGCCCGTGTTATTCCCGAAAATTTCGTAATAGTGCTTCTGATCGGACGGCGAGCACTCCATTTCCTGAATATCCAGATTGGGTGATTGCAGCCTCAATCGCAACTTGTCGAGTGCGACCCACGGGCGTGTGTAGAGTGTCGCGTCGGTAATCTTGATGGACAACTCCAGGTGATTGGCATCCACGCGGTGATAGGTTTCCTCCACCTCGGTGGTGTCGCTCTGTGGCAGGCCCGCATTGTCGAGCCAGGTCCGGTCGTCCTGGAATCCGTTCGTTCGAGCGACGAACGTGTAGTCGTCCACCCAGCTGCCGACTGAGTAACCCCACCACCGTGGTTCCGGCGGAAGGCGATCGGCGGTTGTCCACGCGGGTTGCCGCGGATCCTTAGGTAGCTCCCGGCCGTCTGTCCAGATCGTCCGGTATCTCTTCTGGAACTTGTACAGCATCACCATGTGCGTCGGCGTCTGCAGGATCTCGCTCGTTCGGAAGTTATGAAGAACGATGCGCGGGAACCCTCCCGGATCGCAGCCAAGAATCGGGTCGTTATTGACGGCGTCGGGAACCATCCTGTAACCCTCGACGGGCTTGTGGGCCTTGAGCCTTGCCAATCCCTCCGCGGTATACGGCGGTTCAACTTCAGGCTTCAAGCAATCGACGGTGGCATACCCCGTATCAGTTAGCGGCGGATTCTGCTGCACCACGTACCGGCCTGTCGCCTTGTCGCGCTTGCACGAGTCCATCGCCAGGGCGCCCTTCCCCTGGATGCCGCCACCCGCCGTCGCCGGTTCCCAGATTCCCGCGAGGTCGCGGCGTGGAGCCGGCCTTGGCTTCTCGCCTTTCACGTCGCGGTCGTACACGGCTCCAGGCATGGGACCCTGCGTGTGCACTGCGAGCGAGCACACCAATGCGGCAGCGAGCGCCAACGTTGGAACCAGAAGATGTTTTGCCATCGGACGGTTCCTTTCCACGGCTCAATTCTGCGGACTATTGCCAGGGACTTGTCCCGCGTCTGCCGCGGCGAGAGGCAGCGACGATCCATCGGGAAGCACGACCCGCAGGAGACGTCCCATCGGTCGCCCGTTCTTCACCGGCTCCAGCGTGACAGTCACTTCGTCTCCCACTTTGAACGTCTGCTTGCTGAACCCCTGGGGCAGAATGTTGGGCCCACTTTGCGTCTCGACAGCCCAATGCACCATCTGACCATCAGCCCCTGCGGCGTCGAAGCGGAGGAAGCAATGGGGATTGCTCCAGAACCACTCAGTGACCGCTCCCTTCACCGTGACTTTCTTTCCTACGTCGAACTGCGCGGCGCCGTGGTGTGCGAATAGAGGAACAGAAACGGCGACGAGGCCAACGGCGACTCCAAGCATCCGCATACCCGCTTTTTTCATTGCGATGCCTCCAGGATGAAAACGCGACGGAGTATATCGCCGACACGGCATTCTTCATCTGGCGCGACATTTGGATTCGCAGCTCGACTGACAGCGAAATCTTTCCTGGTGAGACCTATGGAGAAGCAATTTTTGCCAGAGCGCGCGCCCGAGGTTCGAGCCGAGTTTCCTTCGACATCACCACGATGTGGACACTGTCGCAATTCGACAGTTGACGTTTTGATTATGAAAACGAACGTGATCTGGTGGTGGTGTGCCGGGTGCGGTCACGTGTGGGGTCAACCGCAACGACTCGAGGGACTGCCGGCATCAGACAGAAGAGGATCGGCGTGCATGTGAGGCGATGTTGCGGTGGTGGGGCCGATATCGCCGGGTGCTTCGAGTGAAGGGTGTTTCACCGAAGCGCTCAGAAAAACGCGCTGTTCATAAGTGCCGTCACGATATTCGAGTAGTCGTCTGTCCAGACAGCGCGGCCGCTGGGCGGTTGTTGCCAGCGCCGATCCGCGATCAACGCTCGAAGCGTCGAGGGGTCGCGTGCCATGACCAGCCATTCAGATTTGCCGTGACCGGCGGCAGGATCGTCGTCCGTATCCAGTCGGACTAGAGCCGTCAGTCCCGAGTCGTTCGCCAGGGCACCGAGCACGGGCTTCAGGTTCACGTTACGGTTGCTGATGTGGAACGCCAACGTTCCGTCGGATTTCAGTCTGCGCAAATAAAGCTGCAAGGCCTCACGCGTCAAAAGGTGGACGGGGATGGCGTCGGAGCTGAACGCGTCCACGATCAACAAGTCGTACTGGGTTGACGTTCTCGCAAGCGACAGTCTCGCGTCGCCCAGGCTGACCCGGCACCGGCCGGCGCAATCGGACAAGTACCGGAAGTACTGCGGCGAGCGCGCAATCCGCTCGACCGCGGGGTCGATCTCGTGAAACGTCCAGGTTTGACCTGGTTGCGAATACGCCGCGAGCGAACCGGCACCGAGGCCGACGACCCCGATGGCGCCACCAGCCAGTTTCTGCGATAGCGCTTGAATGACCTGCCCGATTGGGCCGGCACGATGATAGTACGTGCGTGGCTCGCCGCTCTGCGCCGGATCGAGCGCCTGCTCGCCGTGCAGCGTCGTACCGTGAATCAAGCGGTGATACTTGCCCGTGTCATCTGTTCGGACGCGCAACACGCCGAAGAACGTCCGTTCCGCGTGCAGGACGTGCGTTTGTGACGGCCCCCAGATACTTCCGGCCACGAAGATCAAGGCAATCGCCGTGGCCAGACGCGCAGGGTGCCTGGCACAGGCCATGTACAGCGCGCCGATGACGCCAACGCCGAGCGCCAACGTATAGGTGCCAAGCGCACCTTTTGGTCCGGCAATCATCAACACCGCGGCCAGACCGGCAAGCGTGAAGGGAATGACCAGATCGCGGTACCGCAGTCGCGGCGGCGTGTTGACGAAGAGACCGACCGCGCAGGCCGCGACCAACATGAGCGGATACTCGGTAATGTCTGTGAACACGAGCGGCGCGACCAACGTGTTAATCGCGCCGCCGAGCACGCCACCGACAGCGATCCAGAGATAGAACGTCGTCAGATGCCGCGGAGCAGGGCGGTCGCTCGCCAGTTGTCCGTGCAGTGCGAGTGCGCAGGCAAACAACGTGACGATGTGAAGCGCCATGACCAAACCTGCTGGCCTGACCACGCCCATGATCAACGCGAGCGTGATCGGCAGCATCGCGATCCTGACCGCTCGGTTCGCGGCGCTGACGCTGATCAGCGGTTTCCGTGAGAAGGCGTTGACGAACGACAACAAGTACAACGTCAACGGGACCACCCAGAGCAGTGGGACGGCCGCGATATCAGTCGAGAGGAACGTCGTCACCGCCAACATCAGGCTCGACGGCACCAGCGAGAGGAACAGCCAGCGGACCTTTCGTCGCCAGTCTGGCGGTGCGATCGCCAGATCGTCCGTCGATGCAGCGGCAGCCGCCGGAGGGCGAGCGCCTCTGAAACGGACTGCGGCGAGTCCACAGAGCAGTATTCCCACTGCGAAAGCGCCGTAGCCCGCGGCCCACAATGTTCCTTGCACCGAGATCCGCCAGAGACGTTCGACCACGAACGGATACGCGAGGAGTGCAGTCACACTCCCGAGATTGCTGGCTGAGTACAGGACGTACGGATCGGCGGCGGCAGGGTGATCCGTCTGCGAGAACCAGTGCTGTACGAGCGGCGCGGTGGCCGACACGACGAAGAACGGTGGTCCCACAGTGACCAGCAGCAACCCCAAGAGGGCCGGCACAGGCGTATGGTCCACCGGCGGTGCCCAATTCAGCGGAATAACGACAGGCAGCGTCAACGACACCACGCCGAGCAGAAGAACGTGGAGCGCGACCTGGGCTTCGAGCCGCAAACTTCTATTCAAGACGTGCGCGTAGATGGAACCGACGAGCATCGTTGCCTGAAAAAACACGACGCACGTGTTCCACACCGCCGGACTGCCACCGAGGTAGGGGAGCACCATCTTCGCGAACATGGGCTCGAGAAAAAACAAGAGCGCGGCGCTCATGAAGAGCGTCGAGGCGAACATCACCCACATCACGGATGCGGATGCCGACACACTCCGCTCTTGCTCCAGGACTGCTATCGAGGGTTCCAAGACAAGACTCTTGGGCGACGCGGCGATTTGGTCCGACGGACCGTCTTGTACGGGAATCACTCATTTACTTATCGAAACAAAGGGAGCGCAGGATAACGGTGGCTTCAAACCGGGCAGAATTGCATTTGTTTGCCGCTCGAAGCGATACCGCACCGGGGGCGACGCGCCCGCTGTTGGACGCGTCAGCCTCCGTTCGCCTGTCTACCGCTCCAGGGAACCCTGATAGGGGATGACCTGACCGGCGACGATATCCACATCAAAACTCGCCGTCTGGTATCCAACCGCGCGAATCTCGATGTGATGGCGCCCGGCTGCGAGGCCGAGTGGTTGCGTCGTCGGCGTAAAGTCGCCAACGGCTCCGACGCGCACGTTGTCGACGAACAGCTCCGCATAGGTCGGCGTAACGTCGAAACTCATGCCACCCGTGTTTGTTTGAGTGGGTTGGTTGTACGTGTCGGGTTGGTCGTACGTGTTGGGTTGGTCGTACGTGTACGGATAGTACGAATACGAATAGTACGGATAGTAGAACGCGTACGGATACGCGAAGGGGTAGCCCGCCCACAGTCCGAATCCCACAAACGTGTGCGGGTGGAAGGTGTAGAACGGGTGAAAGAAGTGCACTGGTCCGACAAATCCACGGCCATGCACAAACGCTCCGTGCTGGACGAAGTTGCCGCCGTGCACGAAGCCGCCGTGCACAAACGGACCGTTCCGGCGATGGAAGAACGGATGGATGTTCGCGCCGTTAAATCCACGGGTGCCGACCGGGCCGGGACTCATCCCTCGTACGCCTCCTCCGTGGCCCATCATCGACATCCCGCCGCCGTGGAAACCACCGCCGCCGCCGCCGTGTCCGCCGCCTCCGCGCTGCGCGAAGGCCGCCGGCGCGCCGCCGAGCAACAGGGCTGCACAGCTTATCGCCACCAGCATTCTTGAGGTGTTCATTGCATTACTCCACCTCGAAGAGCGACAAGTACGTGCCAATGTCACGCGTGAGGGAACACGCCGGTTCTCGTTGAAAGCAACGATCACGAATTCTGCCGAGCGTGTTCTGGCGGTGACATGCGTACGCAGCGTGGGTCATCCGGGAGATCACCACATATGGTGACCGTCTGCGATCGCACGGCCGCTGCCTCAACGCTTTCTGCACGCACTCGGACACTCGAAACGCAAATTCACGCTGCGGCAGAGCCCGGCATGCCCGATGCACGATGCGGCAACAGGTACGAACGTGCATCAACAGAACTTGTTCACTGTTCTCGCAATCGCAGCCGCGATCACAGGAGCCGTCGTTGTCGGCGCTGCGCAGCGTGAATTCCGGGATCCCACGCTGTTCCGCGGTTCCGTCGATCTCGTGAACGTCGGCGTCACGGTAGCAGGAAAAAAACAACGGCTCGTCACCGATCTCACCGTCAACGATTTCGCCGTCTATGAAGACGGCAAGCCGCAGCCGATCTTCGCGTTTGCCTCGGGAGCGCAGAAGGGGCCTCCGCTCCACGTCGGTGTCTTGCTCGACGTCAGTGCGAGCCAGGAGCTCGATCTCGGATTCACTCAGAAGGCCGTCATCAAGTTCCTGACATCGCTGCCCGAGGCCGTTGACATGACATTCATCGACTTCGCGAGCCAGGTGCAAGGCGGTCGTTATGCGCAAAGCGACTTCCCGCGTCTGGCCACGCGTGTTCGCAATTTGACGGCCGGTGGAGAGACGGCGCTGTACGACGCCATCGGCGTCTATCTCGACGGCGCGAGCGAGCAGGACGGCCGGAAGATCATGGTGCTGTATACCGACGGCGGCGACACGGCGAGCAGCCTGAGCCTCGACTCTCTGATGAAGCTGCTCAAGGCGTCAGACGTAACGGTGTACGCGATTGGAGCGCTCGATAAACAGCCATATAGGGCGGCTCTCATTCAGCGGGCGTTGCTCGCGGACATTTCGGAAGCGACTGGAGGGACGGCATTCTTCCCGGGCAACATCAAGGATCTGGATCACATCTACGAGCAAGTGCTTGGCGAGGTCCGGGCGCAGTACACGCTTGGCTACCTTTCCACCAACGAGAAGACCGACGGCACGTGGCGCAAAGTCGACGTCAGGGTCACGCGCGCCGATGCGAAGGGTCTACACATTCGCGCCCGGAAGGGCTACTACGCGCCTTCCAGGCCGTGACGGCAGGCCGCGTCGCCAGCGTCCGTCTGTGCTACTTTCCTCGCCATCAGCCACGCGCTGGCGAAGGAGAGGACGATGCGCCTGCTGTCGATCATCACGTCGTTTCTGCTGTTCAGCGCGGCGCATGCGGATGCGCAGAGCCGGGCGGCGGCGCCCAGTGCCTGTGACCTTCCTCACATGGCTGGTGTGGCGACCGAGCAGCTCATGTCTGGACAGCGGCCGCGCACATATCGATTGTTCGTCCCACCCGGATACGACGGACATCAACGCCTGCCGCTGGTGCTCGATCTACACGGCAGTGGCGGGTCGTCTGCGGGCGAGGTCAGGAACAGCGGCTTCGAGACTGTGAGCGCCAGCGAGCGATTCATCGTCGCGACGCTCGATGCCGTGGACGCCCGCTGGAATGTTCCCGTTCAAAACGGCCGGCCCGATGACGTCGCGTATGTCAGCGCCGTCATCGATCATGTCGCCGCGCGCGTGTGTACGGATCTGGCGCGCGTCTATGCCACCGGGTTCTCTGGTGGTGCGCGGATGACATCGCTGCTCGGGTGCAGGCTTGGCTCGCGCATCGCGGCCATCGCGCCTGTCTCCGGACTCCGGATTCCGGGCTCAGGCTGCAGCGACCGCGCGGTTCCGGTGCTGACGTTTCACGGTTTGGCCGATCCGCAGAACACGTACAACGGACATCTGCCAGACCGGGGTGAGGAGTGGCTGGAGAGCGTTCCCGAAGCGCTCGCGGGGTGGGCGCGCCACGACTCGTGCAAAGGAGACGCAATTCTCGACGACCCGCCGGGGCCGCTGTCCACGATGCGCTACGAAGGATGCGCTGATGGCAGTGAGGTCCGCATTATTCGCATCGACGGCCTCGGGCACGCGTGGACGAGGAAGGAAGTCGACACGACCGTCGTCATGTGGCAGTTCTTCAAGAGCCATCGCCTGAATCGCGAATAACCACGAAGGCCGCTTCGCGACGGCCACGTGAATGCCGAAGGCCTTCGTGGTTACGAACGCAAGTGAGCTCCGGTCTAGAAGCCGTACTTGACGCCGAACTGCATGAGGCGCGGTGTGGCCGGCGGACCGAACGCGTTCGGGCCGCTGCCCGCCATCGACGTGATGCGACCGAACGTGCCGGCGTTGAGATTCGTCTCCGGATTGCCCCAGTTGAAGGTGTTGAGCAGGTTGAAGACCTCCACTCGGAGCTCCAGGTTCTGCGTCGACGCGATCGAGACGAGCCGCGACAGCGCGAGATCGATCTTCCAGAAGCCCGGCCCGGTGATGCTGTTGCGCTCGTGCGAGCCAAACGTGCCTGGATCCGGCTGCGCGAATGCCGCTCGATTCAGATAGTTGTTCAGCGTCTTGTCGCCGTACACGTCGTTGGAGATCTGATTGGCGCGCTGATTGGCCTGGCCGTTGAACGCTCTGTCGCTTCCGGCGAGTACCGTGAGCCGGCTTCCTGAGTGCACGTTGACGATACCCGCGACCCGCCAGTTGGATGCGATCATCCCGACCGCGCGGTTGCCCACCGCGGGTGTCAGATATGAGACCGTGCCGTTGGCCACATGAGTGCGGTCTCCCTCGCAGTAGCCGAAGTCCATACCTGGATCCGCAGGATTGGTGAATCCGATGCCGAACTGCGCGTTCGGCACCATCTCGAGCCCCACGCAACGCGAGAGCGTGTAATTCCCGTTCACGCTCACGCCGCTGGCGGACCGGCGCTGCATCGACAGTTTGAGGCCCCGATAATCCTGCGTGCCCACGGCGGCATGGCTATCGAGATTGCTGATGAGCGCCGCCGACGCCGGGTTTTCACCCGACAGTGACAGCACGCGCCGCTGGTTCAGGTTGCCGTTCGTCGTGCAGGTGGGATACGACACCCCCTGGAGCGTGCACGGACCGGTTCCCAGAAAGACGCCGGGATTGAGGGCGACAAGACCCCACAGCCGATCGGAATAGCTGCCCAGATAACTGACCGACGCTGCCCAGTCTCGACCAATCTGCTGTTCGAGGCTGACGTTCCACGACTGCACGCGCGGCGCGTTGATATCGGGATCCATCGACGAGAGCGTGCCACCCGTGGGGAACACGGTATCGGGACCGACAGCAATCGGATGGGGATTGCCGCCGACATCACGGTACGGATCGTCGAACAGGCCAGCCGGGTCGCTGACCAGCGTGCGGTTGCCGTACGGCGGCGCCGCCGCGAGATTGTTGAAGTATTCGCCGCCCGGGTAGTCATACATCAGCGCGTACGACGATCGGAGTGCGAGCCGGCCGTCGCCGTGCACATCCCAGCCGATGCCCGCACGAGGTGAAAAGTTCCACCATTTCTTGTTCAGACCGGAAGTGCCGTCGGGAAAGCCCGCATCGCCCGGATAGATGAAACCGGCGGGCGCGTTGTGGAAGACCGTGCTTTTGATGTTCTGCCGGAAGCGATCACGATCGAAGATGGTGTTGGCGCCCCGTGTGAGGTTCTGGCTGAAGAACGGTTCCCATCGGATGCCCGCGTTGACGGTGAGCCGGCTGTTCAGCCGCCACGTGTCCTGCGCGTACACGCCTTGATACCACTGGAAATAATCGACACCGGACAACCCTGACTGATCGATCGTGGCGACGCGCCCGAGGAGCATATCCGCCAGACCCAAGCCTGATGCCTGGCCGGTGAAGTTCCACTGCCCGCCGCCGCGCGCCCAGGTTCTGAACGACACCCTGAAACGGGCCACGCTTGCACCGAGACCAATCTGATGGTCGCCGCGCACCAGCGTGAAGTCGTCGTTGACCTGGAATGAGTTGTTGTCCGCGATCCCCCGTGTCGCCGTTGCCGCTGCGATCTGGAAGCCGCCGGTCACCACGACGATCATCGAGCCCGGCACGTAGGTGGAGGCCTTGATGCCGAGCGCAGGCGGATCGAAGTACGGATCATTGTCGCGATTGACGGCCGTGCGGTTGAACGCGAACCGCAGCGCGTTGACCGTGTTGCTGCCGAAGACCTTCGTGTCGCCGAGCGTGAGCGACTGCGCCAGGTTGTCAATGGACGGATTCACCGTCGTCAGGACATTGCCGGTCGTGCCGTAGGCCGACGGCTTCTTGTCGCGCGACGCCATGTAGCGGCCGAACACCGAGTGGTTGCCACTGAGCTGATAGTCGACGCGGCCGACGTACTGTCCTTCGTCACGATCGTCCGGCTGGCTGTAGGTAATCTGGCCGCACGGGTCGGTCGTCTTCGGCAGGAAGCTCGCCATCTTCAGCGCAGCGGGACTGAAACGCGCCGGATCGATTCGATTGTTGACGAACCCCGCTCCGAGATTGACTTGCCGCCCCTGGCATTGCGGGGAAGCAAACGTCGTGAAGTCGCCGGACAGCATCGCTGCTGTCGGAACAAACGCAATGAGGTCGGGCGGCGTCTGACGCGTCCTCGTGCCCTGATATCCGGCGAAGAAGAACATCTTGTCGCGGACGATCGGTCCGCCGACGGTGCCGCCGAACTGATTGCGCTTCAACCCGTCGTCGAACTTCTTTCCGTCGGGACCAACTGCGGCAAACGGGCTCTTCGCGTTGAAACGCCTGTCGCGAAGGAACTCGAACAGGTTTCCATGGAGCGTGTTCGTGCCCGACTTGGTCACCGCGTTCACCGACGCTGCCGAGCGCATGCCACTCTGCGCAGTCAGGCCGCTGGTCGCCACGCGGAATTCCTGCAGTGCGTCGGGGAAGGGCAACGGAAGGCTCGCGGAGTTCTGCGGATCGTTGTGAACCGCGCCGTCGAGCGTATAGGCCACGCCGAACTGCAACCCGCCGGCGACGGAGATGTTGACGCCACCCTGGAAGTTCCGGCTGTTCGGCCGACCCGTCTCCACGGCCGCACCGGCGAGCACGATCAGATCGGTGACCTGGCGCCCTTGCAGCGGCAGCTCCACAATACGTTCCTGTTCGACGACGGTGCTGATGCCGGCGCTGCGGACGTCGACGAGCGGTGCGGCGGCTTCAACTGAGACCGTCTCTTCGAGGTTGCCCACCGCGAGCACGGCGTTGATGGTCGGCCTCGCATCAACTTGCAGCACGATGCCGGTCTGCACATAGGTACGGAACCCTTGCAGTGAGACTTCGAGCCTGTAGGGACCGATCGGCAGGTTCGGCATGCTCCACGTTCCGGCTTCGTCGGTTGGCACCGTGCGCATGAATCCGGTGGCGGTTTGCGTGGCGGTGACGGTGACACCCGGCAGCACGGCGCCGCTCTCGTCGGTGACGCGGCCGTTCAGTTCGGCCGTCGCCTGGGCCCAGGCAGCGGTGCAGGTGAGAACGAGGACCAACGCGGAGACGACGACATCACGGATGGTGCGCATCAAGAGAACCTCCATCCCGGTTGACGCCTGGCTACGACTTGCCCTGAACGAGCGCAGCAAGTCGAGGGGTTTTGTGTTTATGGTTTCCACCAGTCGGGTGTTGCGGACGATCGCTGCGGCAAAAGTCTCGTGCCGTCAGCTTTCGTGATCTTGCCGAGCCACGCGAACTGCTGGCCCGGGATCGGGAATCCTTCGACGGTTACCTGATCGCCGAATTTGATCGAGTCCTTCGTGATTCCCTCGCGGGCGAGCCACGCAGCCGGCGTGGTTTCAAAGCGCCACGTGACAGCCTTGCCGTCCTTGTCGCTTGTTTCGACATAGAGCTGACTGTGCGGACTCCTGTACTCCCATTTGACCACCTTGCCTTCGATCTTGACGAAGTCTTTCTGCTCTCTCGAGTAGTACGTCGTGGAGTGGTGCGCGAAGGCTTCCGCAGACAACCCGAGTGCGACCGCCACCACCGCGAGTGTTCGGAACCAACGTCTCATGGGTTTGGTCCTCAAGCGCTCAATGTCTACTTGTCGGGTGGATATTTGGAGTCGTGCCATTGCGCACCCCACCTGGAGTCCTGTGGGTCGCAGTCGTACGGCGTCAGTTCTTCCTTCCGAACCGTCCATTCCCAGCCGTAGGAGTACGGCCGTTTCAGCGAAATCGGATCCTCGGAGACGGAATCGAGCTTCAAGGTGTCGCCCTCGCGCCAGTACCGCTCGGTCATCTTCTTGAGCGTCGATCCGGGAACCCAGCGGTTCGCCGAGAATCCTCTGGGATCGAACGCGAAGTGGGTCGTCTCGACGACGAGGCGCCCTCCCTCGTAGCGTCCGACCGAATGTCCCTGGGTCGTGTAGTCGTTGCTCGCGGGTTTCGGATGCCCGTGCCCTTCCAGCCAGATCGTCCGTACCACGTCCATCTTTTCGTAGCGGATGATCACGCGATCGGGCTGCTGCGTGATCTGAAAGTCGTAGTCGTCGTTGATCAGCCCTGGAATCGGCGTGGGGCTGCAGTCATACGTTGGGTTAAAGGCGTCATCGAACGCCTGGTTGAAGCCCGCGGCCCTATTGGTCGGCACCGCGGGCGCATTGGCTTTGCCGTTCAGCGGGCCCTTGCGGTGCCAAATGCCGGTCAGCTTCGGAATCGCCGAGGAGCCTGCCGCGGACTGAGCGCTGACTGGCGGCGTGAAAGCGATGATGACCGCCGCCGCCACCGCTCCCGTCACAATGGCTCTTCGAAAGGAGTTGCCGTTGCGCGCGTGCCTCATGTGCTGGCTCCGACTAGCCGATGCTCGGCTGGAGTGGCGCAACCTTAGCGCCTGCATTAGTTGCCTGTCAAACGTCGCGCGTTCGGCATGCATGGCCACGATATGATGCGCCGCGGCCGCAGTTCGCCCTGCATCCCGGCAACGTTTTATCCATGGAGCGTCCATGAAACAAACGACTGTTGGCGTCGGGTTCTTCGCTCTTGCGGTACGGGCACTGCCATGACGATGCTACGAACGATCGCGCGCGCGCCAGCGTCAGATCGCTTTCCAACGCGACTCGCCCGCATAGCGATCACACTGGTACCGGCTCTTTCCAGCGGCTTTGTATTCCTTGTGCTGTTTTTCGTCTGGCGCTGGCTTCAGATTGGGGAAAGGCTACCGGCTCTCAATCCACTGAAGGACGACCCGGCGATCGACGAGTACCGTGCGCGACTCTTCTGGGCCGTGAGCGCGGTCACGTTCGCCGTCTTGATGGCGTGGAACATCGTTCTGTCGTTGATCATCATCGTGAGGCATGCTCAAGAGGGGTCGCGTTTCCTGCTGGCGAGCATTGGCTCACTCGGCGCGTTGTTGCTCATCGCCTTCGTGGCCCATTGGAATGTCGCCGGCAACGACGGTATGGCGTTGATTCGAGGCGTTGTTGTCATGAAGACAGGGCTTCAGGCGTTCAACGACAGGGTAATCGAAAAAATCGGAAGCATTGCGGTGGCACTGGTGATCACCGCTGCATGTTCTTTGATCTCGCAGGACCCTGATGGCTCGGGACT
>DASTZI010000312.1:0-3278 GCA_035764385.1 Vicinamibacterales bacterium | reverse complement strand
TCATCGGTTGGCGACGCACGCGAACGGAAGGTTCATGTTCGCGCCTTCGACTCCCGCCGCCTCCATTTTAATTACAACTACTTAGAGCCATTTTCGGCCCACGCTGCCACCACACTGCCACGCAGTACGCCCGGCACCGCTGCGCCGGGTCAACAAGTTGTTTGCGGCCATGCGCTGCCGCTAAGGTCGGGCATGCGCTGGGCCGAAGTGCGTACCGCATACCCTGATCAATGGCTCGTGATCGAGGCGCTCGACGCGCGCACCGAATTGGGCCGGCGACTATGGAACCAGGTTGCGGTGATCGAGCGATGCGCCGACGGCCCGTCCACGATGAAACGCTACGCCGTGCTCCGGCGTGAACATCCGCGCCGAGAGTTCTGCTTCGTACACACGGGCACTACAGAACTCGAGATCGAAGAGCGTCACTGGAGCGGGATCCGGGGAATCGGTGCAGCTCACACTCCGACATGACCTCGCGTTCGTCACGGCGTCGCTCACGTATCGGGGCGCCACGGTCAGTGTTCCGGTTCTGCTGGTCGACACCGGTGCCGCGAGCACCGTGATCAACGCCGACCTTGCTGCCGACGCCGGGGTCTTCCTCGAACCCGGCGACAGGTTGCGGACACTTCGCGGTGTCGGAGGGCGCGAGTACGTGTTCGTGCGTGACGTCGATCGACTTGCAATTGGCGCCCACGGTCTCGACGACTTCGAGGTCGAGATCGGCGAATTGGACTACGGACTCGAGATCGGAGGCATCCTCGGCATGGACTTCCTTTGCACCGCGGGTGCGGTCGTGGACCTGGACAGGATGATGATCGAGTTCAGACGTCAGACGCGTGGTCCGTAAAGCGCTCGGAAACGAGGTCGATCACTCGGGTGGCGAGCGCGTGGAGTCCCTGCGGTCGCTGCATCCGTCACCATGAAGCAGTCAATCGCGTTGTCCGGATTCAACCGGACATATCCATGTCCCCGGACAAATACCGGACAGAATCCGTCCCGCGGCTTCGAAAAACTAACCTGGTACGGGTCCCTCCCCGATTCCGAACCGACCTACATGGCGGGTTGAATGCCTAGTTCCGGATTCCATCCCGATCCGCGCTTAGTAACACAGCTTACGTAGCGCACCTCCCTCCTTGTCCTCGCATCATCGCTTGCCAGCTATCCCGAGCTTACCTATCCTCGAGCCACTTTCCGAAACGCCGGTTTCATTTACTTATGCGCACAGAAACCATCGCTGTTCGTCGCGTCGCTCGGCGCCTCATCCTATTCGCCTCACGCGATGGTGTGCAAAGCGTAGGGTCTGCCGGAGAAAGGGAGTTACCCTCGATCCGAGATTTGCCTCGCGATGGCTGTGCGAGGGAAGGGCTACTGGAGCAAAGGGGGGACCATGCGGAATCTTCGCGGTAAAGCCGGATGGATCGCTGCGGTTGCGATTCTCTGGCTGCTCCCGACGAGCGTGTTGGGTCAGTCGCAGGCCACGACTGGCGTCGTCGAAGGCACCGTCGTGGACGGAGAGGCGAAGAGCCTTGCCGGTGCCACCGTCTTGCTGCGCAACGTCGGGACGAACCTGAAACGAAGCTACGTGGCCGACGAGGACGGCCGGTTCCTGGCGCCGCTGCTGCCGACTGGAGACTACGAGATCGCTGCGGAACTGGCCGGCTACGTCCCCGAAGCCCGTACCGTCAGGGTCTCAGTGGGTACCAGCGTCGTCGTGAGCATCGTCATGTGGCCCGCCGGCGAAGTCATCGAAATAGCCGGCAGGGCATCGGTCCTCGACCGGCGCGCCGAGGTCTCGACGAGCTTCGACTCGGATACCGTGGCAGGGCTGCCGAACAATGGACGCAATTTCCTCGATCTCATGACCCTGTCACCCGGTGTGACCATCGTACAGGGCCCCGATGGCGACGAGATCTCGGTCAACGGTCAACGCGGCATTCACAACAACGTGATGGTCGATGGCGCCGACTTCAACAATCCCTTCTTCGGCGAGCAGCGTGGCGGCCAGCGGCCCGCCTTTACCTTCAATCTCGATGCCGTCGAGCAGGTGGTCGTCGTGGCCAACGGCGCCAACGCCGAGTTTGGACGGTCCGGATCGGGCTTCGTCACGGTCCTGACGAAGTCCGGTACCAACGACTTCACCGGCAGCGGTCATCTCTTTGGCAAGCACGACGCGCTCTCGGCGCGCGGCGAGAAAGCGGACGGCTCGACCGATCCCGAGTTCGCCTTCAACCAACAGCAGGTCGGATTCACCTTCGGCGGTCCGATCGTGAAGGACAAGGCGTTCTTCTTCACGTCCCTCGACGTTCAACGCGGCCGCTCCACCAAGCAGACCGACCCGTCTCGCATCGAGCAGCGTGTGGTCGACGCCCTGGCCGCGCTTGGCAGCCCGAACGAAAACGGATCCATCACCCGCACCAATGATGCCCGCGTCTACCTCGCCAAGGTCGACTGGCATGCCAATCGCGACAACTTGCTCACGCTGCGCTACAATTACACCTGGTCCGAGCAGAAGAACGGCACCTTCGACGTCGATTCCTGGGGCCGCAGCGCCAACGCGGTGGAGAAGGATTCCTCCCACGCCGTTACCGGTACGCTGATCTCGACGCTGACGCCGAGCTGGTACAATGAGTTCCGTTTCCAGCTGGCCCGCGAGGATCGCCCGCGGCCCTACGACGGCCCGCTGATCAATGGTCAGAACCGTCCGTTCCCCGATACCGCATTCGATTTCGAGCGCGGCTACCGCTTCGGGATGCCCTTCTTCATTCCCGTCGACTACAACGACACGCGAATTCAGCTCAACGACAACATCTCGCTGGTGCGCGGCAGGCATCTGGTCAAGGCGGGCGTGGAATACAATCGGACGAACATCTCACAGATCTTCCGCGGCTTTGCCAACGGTCGTTACATCTTCAGCTCTACCGACGGCTTCCTGAACTTCGTCCGCAATCCCAGCTACGTCGAGTGTTCAGACGGTAGCTCTTCGGAGTCGGGGATGTGTCCTGCCGGAATTGACATCGTCGGCCCAGTGCTCCTCTATCTGCAGCAGGCAGGAGTGGGCCGGCGGACCGCTGAAGAAGCGGGAACGCAATCGATAGCGGTACATGAGACCGCTGCCTTCCTTCAAGACACATGGCAGGTGCACCCGCGCGTGAAGTTCGATTACGGTCTTCGATGGGAAGCCCAGATCCAGCCCGACCCGATCACACCGCCGCACGAGGTGTTTTACGCCGGCTTCATCGGTCAGACGAGAAACGGCCAGGAGTTTCCCTCGAACGGGA
>DASTZI010000311.1:0-20881 GCA_035764385.1 Vicinamibacterales bacterium | reverse complement strand
GCTCGTTGGTCCGCAGGCTCAGGATGGCGTCGTCCAGCTCGCGCGCCATCTGCAGGGGCCACCAGCCTGCACCGTCCGCGAGCGCCTGTTCGAGAGTCATCTGGCGGGTCTGAAAAGACCCGCCCTCCGCTGCCGGAGCCTTCACGGTAATCGCCGCGGTTCTCGCCGCTCGATCGAAAACGACGTCGACGTAGCGATAGTGCATGCCGCGCTCGTCGATGGAGCGCTCGAGCGGCGTCAGCGTGATTCCCTTGGCGTCTGCAGGACGATCGGTTTGCGAGGCGAGCGCGGTGCCGCGCTTGCCGACAAAATCGGTGAACTCCTGCGTACGCACCGTTTCATCCACGAGCCCCCACTCCTTGGCGCGGGTGCCCTTCACGCCGTCGGGACTCGTGCAGAAGATGTCGGCGTGATCGCGCCGCACCCGCCGCTTGTCGGTCAGCCGCGTCAAACCACCAGTGCCCGGAAGGACGCCCAGCAGCGCCACTTCCGGCAGGCTGACCGCTGAGGATCGGTCATCGACGAGGATGATCTCGTCGCACGCCAGCGCCAGCTCGTAGCCGCCACCGGCGGTCGTGCCGTTGCAGGCCGCGAGAAACTTCAAACCCGAGTGATGACTGGCGTCCTCCATACCGTTGCGCGTCTCGTTGGTGAACTTGCAGAAGTTCACCTTCCACGCATGGCTCGACTGCGCCAGCATGTAGATGTTTGCGCCCGATGAGAACACCCGGTTCTTTGCACTCGTGATCACAACGGCGCCGATTTCCGGATGCTCGAAGCGGATGCGCTGCAGGATGTCGTACAGCTCGATGTCGACACCGAGGTCGTACGAGTTCAGCTTCAGTTTGTAGCCCGGCCTGAGGCCGCCGTCTTCGGCGACGTCCATGCTGACGGTCGCCACGCGGTCGGCATACGACACGCGCCAATGCTTATAGGTGCCGGGATTGATCTGATAATCGACAATTTCTCTGGTCTCAATCACGTCGTCAACTCCGCCGAGCGCGCCGCTCTTTCTCGAAGTTTATAGCGCTGCACCTTGCCGGTTGCGGTCTTGGGCAGCTCGTCAATGAACTCCACCCAACGCGGCCTTTTGTATTCCGAGAGCCGCCCGCGCACGAATTGTTGCAACTCTGCCGCCAGCTCTGGTGTTCCAGTCTTGCCGTTTTTCAAAACGACGAACGCATAGGGTTTCAGCAAGCCGTCATGATCCGCACGCGACCCGACGCCGCACTCCTGCACTGCTGAGTGCTCGAGCAGCGTGTTCTCGACCTCGATGGGACTCACCCAGATCCCGCCCACCTTCATCATGTCGTCGGAACGGCCCGCGTACCAGTAGTAACCCTCGGCGTCCTGGTAGTACTTGTCGCCGGTCCGAATCCAACGACCCTCGATTGTCGTCTTGGTTTTCTCATGTTTGTTCCAGTAGCAGGCACAGGTCGAATCACCGCTCACCAACAGATTGCCAATCTCCCCAGACGCGACGTCGCGATTCTCTTCATCGACGATCCGCGCCTCGTATCCTTCGACAATCCGTCCGCTCGACCCTGGCCGGATGTCGCCGGGTCGGTTGGAGATGAAAATGTGGAGGATCTCCGTTGAACCGATGCCATCGAGGATTTCGACGCCGAAGCGCTGCTTGAAGCGTTCGAACAACGCTGGAGGGAGCGACTCGCCGGCCGAAACCGCATGGCGGATGCTCGACAGGTCGAAATCGCGCCCGTCGCGCGCGTGTGCGAGCAGCATCCCGTAGTTGGTCGGGACCGAGAAGAAGAGCGTCGGCCGATGTCGCTCGATAACGGAATAGACGTTGGCCGCCGCGGGTGGGCCGGGCCACAGAACGGTCGTCGCGCCAACGCCGAACGGGCAATACATCGCGTTGCCGAGACCGTACGCGAAAAACAGTTTGGCCACACTGAAGCAGCGATCGACCTCAGTCATGTTGAGGATCGCCTGACCGTACAGCTCGGTGCAGACCACCATGTCGTGCTGAAGGTGAACGCACCCCTTGGGAAACCCAGTACTCCCGGAGGAATAGAGCCAGAATGCCGGATCGTCCTTGCTGGTTGGCTCAGCCTCGAGTTCGGGAGATGCCTCGGCCATCAATTGGTGTAGGCCGGGTCCTTTCGGACCCGGCTCTCCGACGACCACCACGTGCTTCAAGTACCGCAACCGCTCGCGTGGGATCGCAGTCAACTGCGGCAGCAATGCCTCGCTGATGACGATGACGCGCGCCCGGGAGTCGTTGAGGACGTACTCGTAGTCGGCAGGCTTCCATAACGTGCTGGTGGGAATCGGTACGGCGCCGATCTTCACGGCGCCAAAAAACGTGTAGATGAACTCGGGGCCGTCGGCAAGGAGCAGCACAACCCGCTCCTCGAGGCGAACCTCGAATTGATCGCGCAGCATGTTCCCAACGCGATTGACACGCTCGAGCACTTCCGCGTAGGTGATGCGCTGATCGCCGCATTCGATCGCAACTTTGGGGCCTCGCCCTTCAGCAACGTTACGATCGATGAACCAGCTCGCCGCGTTGAAGGTATCCGGCAGCGCGATCACGCGCTTATCCTATCGCGTGTAGTGGATCTCGACCGGGATTCGGGATCCGAAGTCGGTGCGAAAGGTGCGAGGAGTGCAATGGGTGCGAGGGGTGCGAGCCGTGCAACAGGTACGACGAGTGCTGCGCGCCTTTTTCACGTTTCGCACCAATCGCACCCCCGCACCTATCGCACACAATTGCACCGATCGCACTTCTCGCACCATAGCAAACCCGATGCATGACTTCATCACGGTTGACGGCGCTCGGCTCGAGTACGCGTGGCATGGCCCGTCGCCGGCTGACGCGCCGACGATGGTGTTTCTGCACGAGGGGCTCGGGTCAATCAGCCAGTGGCGGCGCTTCCCGGCAGAGCTGTGCTCGCGCCTCGGATGCGGTGGGCTCGTCTACAGCCGCTATGGCTATGGCAAGTCGGACGCGTGGACCGCGCCGAGAACGACGCGGTTCATGCATCACGAAGCGCTGACCGTGCTGCCGCGGCTGGTAGACATGTTCGGTATCAGGCGTCCCATCATTGTCGGCCACAGCGACGGGGCTTCCATTGCGCTGATCTATGCGGGATCGGGCGCCGGCGATCCATACGCGCTGATTCTCGAAGCACCGCATGTGTTTGTCGAGGACGTGACCGTGAAGAGCATCGCGGAACTCCGCGACCTCTACCGTACGAGCGACCTACGCACCCGTCTCACGCGCCATCACGGCACAAACGTCGACGCGATGTTCCAGTACTGGACCGATGTGTGGTTGCGCCCTGAATTCCGCAAGTGGAACATCGAACGATACCTGCCAGACGTCACCTGTCCCACGCTCATCATTCAGGGGAAGCAGGACGAGTACGGAACGGACCGCCAAGTCAACACGCTGCTGTCGGCGCTCGGTGGGCGGTGCGAGAGCGTCCTGCTTGAACGCTGCGGACACTCGCCGCACCTCGATCAACGGGCAACGGTGGAGGACCTGATGATTCGATTCGTGCGCGGTCTAGAATGAACTCATGCCCTCGCCCGCGGGGCGCCTGACGCGCGCCCTGCAGCATCGTAATTTCCGCCTCTTCTTCGGCGGTCAGAGCATTTCCCTCGTTGGCACCTGGATCACGCGTGTGGCGACGAGCTGGCTGGTCTATCGCCTGACCGGATCGGAGCTGCTGCTGGGTGTCGCCGGCTTCGCCGGTCAGATACCGACCTTGATCATCACGCCGTTTGCGGGTGTCCTCGTCGATCGTCACGACCGGCGTCGCATTCTGCTGTGGACCCAGGCGGGTTCGCTCGTCCAATCGGCGCTGCTCGCAGTGCTGACATTCACCGGCATCATCACGGTCAAGCAGATCATCTGGCTGCAGGTGGTGCAGGGAATCATCAACTCGTTCGACACGCCGGCCCGGCAGGCGTTTGTCAGCGAGATGGTCGAAGACCGGCGTGATCTGCCGAATGCCATTGCGCTGAACTCCTCGATGGTGAACGGCACGCGGATCATTGGACCCTCGATCGGAGGTGTGCTGATCGCGGCGTTCGGTGAAGGCTGGTGCTTTGCGATCGATGCGATTTCCTATATCGCCGTCATCGCGTCGATTGTCGCGATGCGCGTACGGCCGCGTGCCCAACAGGAGGCCGCGGAAATGCACCTGCTCGAGGAGCTGCACCACGGGTGGAAGTACGTGTTCCACTCCGTTCCAATTCGTTCGGCCCTGCTGCTGGTCGCGATCGTGAGCACGGCAGGTACACCGTATACGGTGCTGATGCCCGCCATTGCCGCGCAGGTGCTGCATGGTGGCCCGAATACCCTCGGCCTGCTCATGACCGGGACCGGGGTCGGAGCGCTGCTCGGCGCGCTGTATCTCGCGCAGCGCGAGTCGGTCGTCGGTCTCGGCCGCATCATCATGTGGGCGTCGGCGGTGTTCGGCATAGGCCTGGTGATCTTTTCGCTGACGACTTCTCTGTGGCCCGCGTTCCTCGTGCTGGCCATTGCCGGCTGCGGTTTCATGATCCAGCTCGCAGCCACCAACACAATCCTGCAGACGATCGTCGAGGAACGGCTCCGTGGCCGCGTAATGTCCTTCTATACGATGGCCTTCTTCGGAACGGTCCCCATCGGCAGCCTGCTCGGGGGGATCATGGCGGACCACTATGGCGCGACGAGGACGGTGCTCGTCAGCGGCATCATCTGCCTGGCCGGGAGCGCCTGGTTCGCATACAAGCTCCCCGCAATCCGCGCCGTCATCCGCCCCATTTACCGCGAGCGCGGCATCATCACTGTCCCGGCTGTTGATACAGGGGCGAAGACGCTCTAGCCGATCGTGCCGAAGGCGCTGGTTGTCGGAGCAGGGATCGGTGGCCTGGCGTCGCCCTCCTCCTTGCGCCCAATGCGATGCATGCGCTCGGTGAGCTGGGTCTTGGCGATGCCGTCCGGCGCGGTGGATTTGTCGCGACAAGCGGCGAAATGCGGCGCCCTGACGGAACGCAGTCGTACTAGGCTCGTCGCTGCGCGACGTCGAGGGTCCATCCGAGATCGAAGCTGCTCTGCGGCACTACGAGCGTGTCCGCATGCCCCGCACGCGCACGGTCGTCGCGCTCGCGAAGCGCAATGCGCGGATGGGATCGATCGACAACGCGGTCGGCTGCTGGATGCGGGATCAGATCATTCGGTTCATCCTGCAGGCGGCCATCCTCAAGTCGCTCGTGGCGCTCGGCAAGCCGCCGCGATAACATCGGCTCACCGCATGAGCACACTCTACGCCGTCGTGGTCACGGCCTCCGACCGTCCGGGCATGATGTCCGCGGTCACCAAGGTGCTGGCCGATCACAATGCCAACATCCGCTATGTCGATCTCCATTCGGTTGGCGAACGCGCGGATATTTATTTCGAGATGACGCTCGAGGGACCGCCGGACACGCTGTTTGCGGATCTCAAGCGGCTCGATGGGGTCCATGGCCTCGAGGAGATTCCTTCGTTCGCCAAGATTTACGGCAAGCGGATCATCGTCATGGGAGGCGGCGCCCAGGTTGGCCAGGTCGCACTCGGCGCCATTGCCGAAGCCGATCGCCACAACATCCGCGGCGAGCGCATCTCCGTCGATACCATTCCCCTCGTCGGTGAGCGGGAACTGGCCGCGGCCGTCCGCGCGACGGCGCGCCTGCCCCGTGTCAAGCTGCTCGTGCTCGCAGGGTCGCTGATGGGCGGCGACATTTCGCAGGCAGTCGAGGAAGTCAGAAAAACGGGCCTCTTCGTGATCTCACTGAACATGGCCGGCAGCGTTCCTGATGCTGCCGACCTCGTTGTCAGCGATCCGATTCAGGCAGGCGTAATGGCCGTCATGGCCATTGCCGATACGGCCAAATTCGATCTCGTCAGACAGCAGAAGCGACGGTACTAATCTGTCGCGTGTTTCGGCGCCGCCTTGATGTTGTTCAACATGATCGGCTGAGTCGCGAAATCCTCCAGTTCGATCACATTGTTCTCATGCGCGACGATGCGCGTCGCATACGAGAGGGTGCCCGATCCATTCCCGTCCCGATCCAGCTTCATCTGAATCACGGTGAACGGATACTCGATCGAGCGCGGCTGGTGCGTCGCCTCCCAGAAGCCGATTGGACGATCGGTCGCGATGACGATCATCCGCCCACCATCGGGCAATGGGGTTTGTTGAGCGTATCGAAGGTCGTACCCGAGCGAGTCGGGGGTGCGGATACGTCCGACCGGCTTGTTCTTCTGCAGCTGCTTGAGCAGCTCGTCCGACCCCTTGGTCTGGAGCGCGGTGACCAGTCGTTCTCGCTCGGAATTCGGCGACCACCGGTCGACGTTCATTTCGACGATACGCTGCCCGGTGCCATATTCCGGGCTGATCGAAACGGCGTTAGCGGTAAACCGCTCAGGCTGTCCGTTGGTCTGCGCGTAGGCCGCGACCGCGAGCAGGATGAGCAGCACCGTCGTCATGCTGAATTGAAGACGTTTCATGTGCGGTGTGCTCCTTTTTCGGCGGACCCGACGGCGGACCGTGCAGGTTCGCCGCTACAGGTGCCAGGGCCAGACTCATTCACGATAGATGCCCGGCGAGCCCGGCAATGTAACGGCGCTCATCCGGACCGAGCCACGGGGGATCACCTGCAGCCGCATTCGCCATGAGGTGATCGGCGGACGAGGTCGCGGGAATCGCAACGTGGCACCGAGGTTCGCTGAGAATCCATTTGAGCAATGCCTGGGGCCACGACCGGATGCCGAAGGGCTTCAACGGGTCGAGCGCGGACGAGTTCACCTGCATGCGAGCGAGCGACCCTTCGCCGAATGGCCGCATGACGATAACGCCGAGTCCGAGGTCGGCGGCGGCGGGAAGGATTGACGATTCGATCCAGCGCTCGCGTGGGTTGTACGGCACCTGTACCGTCTGTACACGTGGATCCTTCATCGCGCGCAGGAAATCATCCGCCGCGCTCGCGGCGTAATGGGTGAGGCCAAGCGCGCGAACGGCACCATCGTCTCTGAGCTGCTGCAGTTGATCGAGTCGAGTGCGCCACGCGACCAGGTTGTGCACCTGGAACACGTCAACACGGCGTCGAAAAAACGCGAGCGAGGCGTTGATTTGTCGCATCGCCTCGTCATCGTTCGAGCTCCACACTTTCGTCGCAACAATCGCGTCGTCGCGTCGCCCGCGCAGCGTCCTCCCCAGCACTCTCTCGGCTTCGCCGTACATTGGCGAGGAGTCGAACAACGTCGCGCCCGCTTTGAACGCCGCGTCCGTCACCTGCTTCCGTTCGTTTGCTTCCTGACCAGTGACGTCGAAGGTGTGCCACGTCCCCATCCCGACGACCGGGACGAGTAGACCTGTGCTGCCGAAAACGCGCTTTTCCATGAACGACCCGAACGATCCGAACGATTATGGTTCGTTAACTTCGAGCAACAGTGGGAAGTGATCGGAGGCGCTCGCCACGTCCGGCGTCCTCACGATTTCGCACGATCGCACGTGTTGCGCGAACGCGCCGGGCACGAACGCATAGTCGAGCCGCACGTGCGGCTCGGGCGTTGGCAGCGTGTAGCCGAGATCGTGAGGATGCAGCTGTCTGAACGAATCGACGTAGCCGGCTGCGAGCACGGTCGCAATCGTACGCCAGCGGATATTTCCGCCGCTCAGCCACACGAGCGCGCGCAGCCGTCTCGGCAGCTGGCGAACGTCAAAGATTTCGCCGGGCGCCACGGTGTTGAAGTCTCCGATGAGGATGTGGGGGCCCGCTTGATGCGCGGCAACCGCGCGCAGCAGCGCACGCAGCTCGAATAAGCGCCGCCGTTCCGTCCACGCCGCATGCACGGCGCTGAGGTGGACGCCGAAGACACGCCAGCTCGTGGCGGCGGGCACGATTTCGAGGAATGCGTGACGTGAGATCGGCGGGCGATGGGCGGCGTACGAGACGATGGAATGGCGGCTCATGAATGCGAGCGACTTGCCCGCCTTCGATGACCAATGCTGCATGCCCGTGTCGCACGCAAGGCGCTCGACCACGTCCGGCCGCGTCGCTTCCTCCAGAACAACCACGTCAGGGTTGACGGTCCGGATGACGGACGCAAGGGACGCCTCGCGCCCGGCCCCGCCCCGACGGATGTTGTACGAGAGGATGCGCACGTCACGCCTTCTCGATCAGCGTCAGGAACGGCTGATCGAGCAGCCCTCCCCGAAACTGGATCACCACGTCGCGCGAGGCCTGAATGTTGACGGGCCTTCCCGTCATGACCATCAGCGCTTCACGAAGCGGGATCAAGGATGGCGCAATGTCCGGGTCTTCGTCGGACACCGGTCGTGAGTGCACTCCTGGGACAAAGAAGCCAGTCGGTTTGAACAGCGCCACGGCTTCCTCGCCGACCAGCGTGAGATCAAGATCGCTCGTGCCCGGCCCGTCCGCATCGAATCGCGCACCATCCTTCCACCGCGTTCCGGTGACCGCGCTCCCCCGCAGCACGACGGCCGTTCCCTCGGGGATCTCCTCACGAATCATTCGGCAGAACTCGTCGAATCGTTCTTGATCGCCGCCAAATGCGAGCCGGAGGACGTTGGCGCGCTTCTCCGTGTCGGTCAGGCCGCCCTGGACGTTGTCGGCCGCTTCATTGGAAGTCAACTTGGAATTGTCCCGATGTTTTGTGTAAGCTCAGGCGAAATGGCCTTCATCATCACCGACCCCTGCATCGGCACCAAAGACACCGCCTGCGTCGACGTCTGCCCGGTCGACTGCATCCATCCGCGCAAGGATGAACCGGAGTTCGAGCAGTCGCCAATGCTCTTCATCCACCCGGACGAGTGCATTGACTGCGGTGCCTGCGTGCCTGCATGTCCCGTGTCTGCCATCTACGACAGCCCGGACGCGACGCCTGCGACGCAAAAGGCCCTCATCGAGGCGAACGCGACCTATCGCTCCGGCGATCCCGGCGCTTTTACGGCCGCGACAAACATCGTCAACGCCCATGTGTCGGCGCACCCCGAGCTGATGAACGTTCCCGGCACGGAACGCGCGGCCGCGCATCAGGGTTAGATCGCGGACCTTAAGGTCCGCGCCGCGCTCACCGGAGTTACCGAGCACGGGTCTTGCGGACGTCGCCGGCGAGGATCGTCCACGCCATCCAGAAACCGCCGGCGGCCGCGGCCAGGAACAGCAGCATCGCGAGCCAGGGGTAGCCGAAGATCGTGAGGCTCGTGGGGATGCGCATCAGCATCGCGGCCCCGACGATCAACGCGGCCAGCACGAGGCCGAGCGCGATCCGGTTGGCGACTTTCTGCAGGCCGTCGATGATCGAGCCCTGATCGATCACCTCGACCTTGAAGCGCAGATCGTTGGCCGCCAGCGCGTCGAGGATGCGATTGACCCGGCCCGGCAGCCGTTCGGCAAACTCCCGCACGTCCATCGCCGCGGAGAACACGTTGGCCGGCGTCGCGCTCTTCACCATGCGGCGCCGCATCACCGATGACGCGTTGCGCCGCAGCGACGCGTTGACATCGAACTCCGGATCGAGCACGCGTCCCACCTCGTCGAGGTGCAGCAGGGTCTTGCCGAGCAGCGCCAGCTCGGGCGGCATCTTCAGTCCGTGTTTGCTGCTGCTGCGCGACATCTCGAGCATCACGCGCCCGACGTTCATCTCGCGCATCGTCACGCGATGGAATCGGCCGATCAGGTCGGCGATCGCGCGCCGCATCTCCGACTCATTGAAGTCTTCGTGCCGTTCGCCGAGCGAAATCAGGATCTCCGCAGCATCGTCCCCGCGCCCTTCGCTGATCGCCAGAATCAGCTTGAAGAGCTGCTCCTGCGCCGTACTCGAAATGCGTCCGATCATCCCGAGGTCGATGAGCGCGATGCGTCTGTCTGGCGTCAGCAGCACGTTTCCCGGATGAGGATCGGCGTGGAAGACGCCGTCGATCAGAATCTGCTGCAGATAGGCGCGGAAGAGATCATCGGCGAGCGCGATCCCGTCTACTTCGGTCCATTCCACGCGGCTGACCGCGGTGATCTTGGTCCCCGCGACGTAATCCATCGTCAGGACTCGCGGGGTTGTGAAGTCGTCGACCGGTAGCGGCACGACGATATGCTCGAAGTCGCGAAGCCGGTGCGCGATCGTCACGAGGTTGCGCGCCTCCTCGCGATAATCGAGCTCCGACATCAGCGTCCGTTTGAATTCATCGACGACGCGCGCGGCGTCCATATTCGGCGCAGCCCCGATGCGATCGATGACCGCGGCGATTTCGTGGAAGGCGGAAAGGTCCTGTTCGACCTGCTCGTGGATGCCGGGTCGCTGTACTTTGACCGCCACTTCGCGGCCGCCCCGCAGAACGGCCCGATGCACCTGCCCGAGCGATGCGGCGGCGATCGGGAGCCTGTCGAACTCGACAAATGCGTGCGACACGCGAACGCCGAGTTCCTCTCGAACGATGCGCTCGACGTCTTCGTACGGAAATGGCTCGACCTGATCCTGCAAGCGTGCGAGCGCGTCGAGATACGCGGGCGGCAGCAGGTCAGCCCTGGTCGAGAGAATCTGGCCCAGCTTGACGAAGGTCGGTCCCAGCGACTCGAGGTCCCGTGCGAACGTTTCGGCGTCAGCAGGATCGGCCGAGGGCGTGTCCGCGCCATTCAACGCGCGGGTGACAAACTCAGCGCGGCCGTACTTCGCCACAAACCAGGCGATGTCCCCGTAACGCCCGAGGCGACCAATCACAGGTTACGCCTCAGCAACGTTCAGGCCGACGTGACGGCGACGTCGGAAATCTCTGGTTCGATGCGGTATCAGGCCGCGCGGACGTAACGTTCGACTACGGAAACAAGCCGATCCGGCGGACAGGGCTTCCGAAGAATCTGTTTGGTTTGTTCGACTGCCACGTTGGGACGTATGTCTTCGCCTGTCACAACAATGGCAGGAATCTGCCGTAGCTCGGGGTGCGCGGCCATCTCCCTCAGCAGTTGATCGCCGGTGAGCACGGGAAGGTTCATGTCGACCACGATGAGGTCAGGAATCTCCTCTTCAAGAACGCGCAACGCTGAGACGCCGTCGATTACGTGCGCGGCCTCAAAGCCGGACCAGCGCAGGACGCCTCGATACAGCTCCGCCAGGTCGACATCGTCTTCGACCAGAAGAACTTTCTTTCGCGTTGTTACGCTCATGGCTGTCGATTCGTGGTTACAACTCTTGTTCCATCATTAATGCCCCGTTGAGCTTTCGATCGCAAATGCGGTGGTAAGCTCGCCTTCATGAGCACCGAACAGCGGGTTAATGGATCGGAATCGGATCGGCGAGCGAACCCGCGCGGCGGCCGTCGTGAGCGCGACTCAGGGAAGCCGTGGTACGTGCGGCGCCGCTGGTGGCTCGCCGCAGCATCGCTCGTCTTCGTCGGCTGGAAGCGGGTAAGGCGGCTGGTCTGATGGATTTCTCAATCCGCCATACGTTTGAAAAAGGCCGGACTGTCGGCGAGGTGCGGCGGTGTCCGCAATGCCGCGTGGAGGCGCTGATTCTGCTGCGCCGTCACGTCAGCCCGCCGCGTCTCGGTCCCCCCCTGGTCACCGAGTACTACGAATGCGAATGCTGTGAGTCGCAATATCAGTACTCGCCTGCCACTGATCGATGGAAACCGATTTATCAGTGAATTAAAGAGGGAAGGCCTGCAGCCCGATCTCACCCTGGAATCTGATGTGGGCGTAGAATCGCGCGTACGCTCATGATGCGCAGCGACTTGGACCGCGTGTACCTCTACTGCCTCGATCTCGATAGCAACGTCGACGAGGATGGACGACCTGGTACGGTGCAAGGTACGGCCAAGAAATAGCGCTCAGACTTTCATCAACACTCCACGAATCGGTAGTCCCGTCGCCATGCCGATCGCGTGCGCGTAGATTTGTACCTGGCGCCGATAGGTCTCGAGGGCGCCTTCCAGTTCTCGATCGGTCTTGAAATCGACGACGACCATCTCGCCGTTCACTTCGAATGCGAGATCCACGAACCCTTCGACGAGACCACCTGTTTCCATGCGCAGCGTGACGGGGGTCTCGCGATAGCAGCGTTCGTTCCTGGCCGCCCGCGCGGCGTCAACGAAGATCGGATGCTGCAGGACACCGCCCACAACC
Organism: Vicinamibacterales bacterium; assembly: GCA_035764385.1. Lineage (GTDB taxonomy): Bacteria > Acidobacteriota > Vicinamibacteria > Vicinamibacterales > UBA2999 > Gp6-AA40. The sequence goes on along the minus strand of DASTZI010000311.1, from coordinate 8,749 downwards.
GCGACGGCCGAATCAATCTCCTCGGGCGTCGCTCCGAGCACGCGACCACGCGCAGACGCGAGGTGCTCAACGAGCCCACCGTCAGCGCTGTCGAACGGCACGTCGGCCAGCAGCGCGTGAACGAGAGTACCGAACCGAGCCCCGCCTTCGCGTGCGCCGTTGCCGCTGAGATCTTCAACACGAACGTCGACGTGCTCACATTCGGGGCTGGCACCTTTCGCGGCCGCCTCCGTCGCGGTCATCACCGTGAGTGAGGCTTGCTGGGCCCGTTCGACGGCCTCATCGCGGGAGCTGCGCCAGGACATGTACTCGCGCTGATAGCGCGCACGCGTTTCTGGCGCCACATCCTTCACGATCAGATCGTCGCGCCGTAATCCCAGGGGCGCTTCCGCTTCGAGATTGAGAACGGAGGGCTCCGGAGACCACCAGACGACGGAATAGGACTGATCTCCTGTGGCGAAATGGTACTCACCGGGACAAACGGTCCGCGATGTCGCGGGATCGCCCTCCGGCCGCTCGAGCACCGTGTCCTTGCTCTTGAACGCCGGACAATGACGTGCGGGAGCCGCATTGCGCCGTGCCGTTTCGGCGGGATAGATTGCGCCGTTCAGCGGCGCCACCCAGCCGTCCGGGTACGGCTCGTCGCCGACCGCGGGAACGACCAGCAGATCGCGCGCACGTGTGGCGGCCACATAGGCGACGCGCTCACCTTCCCGCTGCTCCCGTCGCAGTTCGAGGTCGCGATGGTCGTTGAGATCCTTTGGTGACCAGCCGCCGATCCGAAGCGCGCAGATCCCGCGCTGTACGTTGACGTGTCTCGACGCGTCCCAGGGCGTCAGCCGCGCGGTCATGTCGGCGAGGATGACCACGGGAAATTCAAGGCCCTTGGCCTTGTGAACGGTCATCAGCCGCACCCCATCGCTGCCCTCTTCGAGAATCGGCGCTTCAGCCGCCTGCGCGGCCGCAGAACGCTCGTGCAGTGTCTCGACAAAGCCGCGGAACGACATGCCGCCCTCGAACTCGTATTGCCGCGCAAGCTCCGCGACGTGAAGCACGTTGGCGAGCGCCTGTTCACCTCCCGGACGGAGGACGAAGCCGACATGCGCGCGCGTGTGATCGAGCAAGGCCGCAACCGTATCCGCGGCGGGCCGACCGTTGCGTCGGGCATGCAAGCCGGCGAGTTGCTGTAGCGCGTCGCGGATGGGTTCGAGATGCGACGGCAGCGTCTGAGGAACCCGGAACGGATGAAAGGACCTGGCCAGATGGTGATAGTCGAGCAGTTCTTCGTCGCCAATCGCGAAGAGCGCACCACGCAGCGTCGCGAACACGGAGAGCTGATCGTCCGGCCATTCAATGGCCGTCAGCGCCGCGCGGATGGTTTCGATCTCCTCGCGGTCGTGGAACGTCTTGCCGCCGACGAGCAGCTGGCGGATGCCGCGCGCCTCGAGCGCCTCGACGTACTTCCGCGTGATGTCTTCGCCGTAGCTGACAAACCGCCGGAACAAGAGACAGATATGGCGAGGCTCGAGCGGTATCCGCAACTCCGGGTTACGGCGCTCCGTCACCGTCCATCCACTTCGCGTGACCAACCACTCGACATACGCGCCAACCGCCGACGGAAGCGACTTCTCGATCTCCATAGCGGATATCGAGTAGCGGCCGTAGGGCCGCGGCACCGGAAGCGCGATGACGGAGGGCTGCGGCGTGTCGAGACGCGACGCCTCGAGCGGTACGTAGTGGGCCTGCATCGACTCCGCATCGCCGTCCATCACCGTCGAAAACGCGAAATTGACGGCCCGCTGAATGTTCGGCACGGCGCGGAAGCTTTTCCGCAATTCCACATATGTCGCGCCCGACGCCCGCAGCAGCTGGCACACCCGGCGATACACGTCGACGTCCGCGCGGCGGAATCGATAGATCGATTGCTTCGGATCGCCCACGACAAAGAGTTTTCCGGGTTCGGGAGGAACATGGTCCCAACGGCTCTCGCGGGGATCCCCCGACGCCAGCAGCATCAGCAGCTCGGCCTGCAGCGGATCGGTGTCCTGAAATTCATCCACGAAGATGCGCTTGAACCGCCTTTGAAAATCGCGCCGGACCGACTCGTCGTCACGGACCAGGTTGCGAGCGCGGACGAGCAGATCGAGAAAGTCGAGCGCACCTTCGCGCTGCTTCAACGCTTCATATCGATCGACGCACGCGAGCAGTTCACCATGAAGTAAAGCGGCAAGCTCCGCGTCCGCCTGCACCTGGAATTCCGTCAGGGCCATCATCAGCGCGTCGCGGGCTTCGAGGACCTGCGCGCGAGTGATGGTCTTGCCGTACGTCGGGCCGCTTCCCTTACGCCGCCGCTTGAAGTCGCGGTTGCGGAGCAGGTCGATGAGGCGCGCTTCGAGGAGATCAATGTCTCGGGATTCGGCTTGCCCCGAGCGAAGTCGAGGGGGGGGCGGGATTCGGGATTCGATCTCTTTGAGATCACGGCTCGCGCGGCGCACGGGCTCGGTATCGAGATAGAGGTTGTCGCCGGCGTACGACGGTTTCGCAGAAAGATCGGCGACGCGATGAACGAGCTCGATGATGATTCCGATCGCTGATGCGCGATCGAACGGCTCTTTCGTCCACTCGCCCCGGAAATCGCGCCATTGCGCAAGGTCGTAGGCAGCTCGACGCAGCCGTGCGAGAGGTCCATCCTCATCGGCATCACCGGGCCGCACTGCGCGACTTGGCCGACGCAGCGATCGGCGAACGCCTTCAGGTGGATCCTCCAGTTGAGACTGAAACCATGCATCGAAGGCTTCGCCGAACAGCCGTTCCGCCTGGCCCTCCGTGAGGACCTTGAAGAGCGGGTCCACGCGCGCTTCGACGGGACGCTCGCGCAGCAGGTCGGCGCAAAAACCGTGAATGGTGCTGACGTGCGCCTCCTCGAGTTTCGCGATCGCCTGTTCCAGACGGCGAATCACTGCCACATCGTCGGCCTTGCGACGCTCGACCTCCAGACCCTGCCTAAGGCGTAGCTTCAACTCGCCCGCCGCCTTCTCCGTGAACGTGACGGCCACGATTTCTCGCACTTCCGCCCGCCCTTCACGGATGACCGCGAGGATCCGGTTCACGAGTTCGGTCGTCTTCCCGGTCCCGGCTGCTGCTTCGACGATGACGGTTTCGTCGATGGATTCACGGATCACGCGGCGTGCATCGTCATCGGAACGACCGGACGGCAGCGTCATGGCTTGCTCCGAAGCGCATAGAGGTCAGCAAGCTTGTCGGCAGGCTTTCGCGCGATGCGCCTCCGCACTTCTCGTCCACAGACGGCAATGAAGTCGCAGCGATCGCAGGCATCCTCAGCAGGCGCGGCAACCAGGAAGCCGTCCTCGATGGCGCGGTCGATGATGCGCAGCACATCGACCCCGGCGCTGCGCGTGAGATCGCTCAGCGGGATCGGGTGTTCGTAGAAGCTGCCTGATGAGGTGCAGTAGAACAGGCGGCCGTGGCTCACGGGCGTGCTCAGTGCCTTCTCGACGACCATGGCGTAGAGCACCGGCTGCAGCACCGCGCCGCCGCCGACGATGGTTCGCTCGATGCGATCGGGCCTGCGTCCGGTCTTGTGATCGGTGACCCGCAGCACCTTCGTCTGCCGGTGGCTCTCGATCAAATCGATTGCCCCCCGCAACCTGAATCGCTCTTCGAGCACCACGTCGTCTTGAATGCTCGCCGCATCGCGAAGACCGGGAACCCGGCCGAACGCAAACTCGAAGCGGATTGGCTCCCAGTCCGCCCCATCGCGGGCGAGGTAGTGAAGCCATGCGACCAGGTCCCGGCGGATGGACGACATTTCATCGATCCAGATCCGTTCAACTGCAGGGGCAAGCTCGTCGTGCTGGCGCGCGGCTACCTCGTCGATCGTCTGATCGAGCACGTCGCGAGCCGCTTCGATGGTCGCATCGGTGACCGGCAATGCGTCGGCAGCCTTCAGCTTCCGGAAAAAACGCGCCTGAATGTCGTGGAAGATGCTGCCGCGCGTCAACGGATCCATGCGCTGCAGCGGCTCCGGCTGCGCGAGCGGCTCGAGGCGGTAAAACGCCGAGAGCGCGAACTGATACGGACACGCACTGAACTTCTGCAGCGCGGAGACTGAATACGACCGCTCCGTCAGCCGGTTTGCGATGAGCGCTGGCGCCGTCGACGGCGTGCCGTGAATGAGACCGTCGTTGGCCGACCACCGATGCTGACCATGCGCCCAACGGTCGATCACCGATCGCCGCAGGCACTCGTTCAAACCGAGCAGGTAATGCGCATGGCCTTTGACCGCCTTCAGGTCTTTTTCGTCCAGGAGCCGGCGAAGGACGGACAGGTCGTGCTCCTGATCGTCGATGGCGTCTTCGGGTTGCGATGGCGCCGGCCACGCGAGCATGGCATTCCCCGCCTCTCGCGCCCGGTCCTCCAGCCATTCGTGGTCAGGAACGGAGCCGGTCACGGCCCGCATCATGTCCAGCGCGTAAAACGACGGCACACGCGCGCGCGATTCGCTCAGCTCAATTCGCGGATACGAGACATACAAGCGCTCCGATGCGGCGCCGACGGCAATCTGGAGCAGCAGTCGCTCCGCTTCGAGCCGAGCGTCCTGCGTCGGCAGCGACGCGTCGAGCTCGGCACGCCGCTCGTCGAGCAGCAGCGGATCCTCGCGCGGCTTCTGCGGGAACATGCGCTCGGCAAGGCCAGGGATGAACACCACGCGGAAGCCACGCCCGCGCGCATGATCCGGTGTTCCGACGAAGATCCGTCCGAAGCGGCGCGCCGGCGGGTCCGAATCGAGCATTAGCAAGCGATCGCTCAGCACGCGCCGAACTTCGTCGAGATCGATGGGGCCGACCTCCGCCATCGGCCGCAGGTCGGCAAGCACGCGAAGCACGTAGGCGGGCATCCGAAGCACGCGCGGCACGAGACTCTCGAACCGATCGAGCCATTCACCCCAGTTCGCGCGCGCCGGCCACGCGGCCATCTCGTCGATGATCGGGAGCGCGAAGGCTCGCAGGTGATTGCCCTGCTCGAGCGTCAGCTCCAGGGCGCGCACTTTCCCGCTGTCGCTGCCCTCCTGCCGCCTCGCCTCTTCGATTTGAATCGCCAGTTCGCGCCCGCGGCCATCGAGCCGACGTTTCCAACGCCCGGCCTGTCCGATGACGGCCGCATCCATGAGCACCCGTTCCCATTTCCATGGCGCACGGAGTGTTCCGGCCACAACCGCCCTATCGGGATCCGCTCCGTCTTGACCCCCTGAAGGCTCGTCGTTGGCGTGAATCCCGAGCGATGGTCGCAACCCAAGCGCCTCGTCATGGGACGCCACCCACGTCTGGTGCGTGGTCTCGTCAAGCTGGGGAACCTGGCCGAGCGACAGGTACTCGGCGAAGCGGGATGCCGACAGGTGCTCCGCCGCGCAGGCCAGCAGCGCCAGAAATGCGCGTCCCGCCGGGTGCGGCCGGCGCGTGCCGCGATCGAACCATGCTGGGACGCCTGCGCGCCCGAGCGCATGTTCGAGCAGGCCGAAGTAGCTCTGCGGCGATCGGACAAAGATCGCCATCTCGTCGAACCGGACGCCGCGCCGCGCCTCCTTCAGAATGCGTCGCGAAATTTCGACACACTCACGGCCTTCGCCGGGTGCGGAAAACAGTTCGAGGGAGCCGTCGGGCGTACGATGCGGCGGCTCCAGCTCCGTTTCAAAAAGGTAGGTGCGGAGCGACGTCAGGTCGCCGCTGCCGGTGTCTTCTCCGCGTTCCACTGCCGCGCCCAGGCGGGCGAGGTATGTGAGTGATTGTCCATCAGCGCGCGGCACCGTGGCCAGCACATCGCCGGCGCCCGTCGTCAGCGATCGAATCAACGTCGCGTCCGCAATGTCACGGACAGCTGTATCGAGCAGGAGCACGGCGCCGCGAACAGGCCGATCGCGCAGCAATCGCGCTGCCGTGTGCAGCAGCTCCGCGCGATCCGCTGCCGCGACATCAGCGAAGGCTGCGTCGAACCGCGTGAGCAGGTCGGCGAGATCCGCGCGTGCAGCACCGGGCGTGTGCAGCGCATCGGCGGTGATGCCCGCCAGACGCAGCTCCTGCAACGTACGTGCAAGCGCACGAGGAAAACCCGGGGAGCCCGCAACCGGCTCGAAGTACCGCAGCGACGCGTCGCGGAGCGCCGTAAACACCGCGCGCGCGGCCACAGCTTCCGCTCCAAGTCCGCTGCTCGGTGTCTTGCCGTCGGCCGCCATCGCGAGAACGGCCGTCCGAGCCGCAAGCTGCGTCAGGCTGAGACGCGTCAGGCCAAGCGTCGCTCCGCGCTCGGACGCGACGCTGCGTGCGAAGTCGTCAGCGGCGCCTCGCGTCGCACCGACGATCGTGATCGGGTGATCGGCCGGGAATTGTCGAAGAAACGTTGCGGCTGCTGCAAGCCGCGCGGCGGAGGATGCCGCCTCGAAGACGCGGAACGATCTCATATCTGCCTGCCCACGGCCGCCTTGGCCGGGAATCCGGGAACGGCAGCACCAAGCTGCCGTGCGAGAGGAACGGTATCACGGAAGCTGGCAGTTCACACTTCTGAACTTCTCTGTTCTCTGTTCGCGTTCATTTTCTTGGTTCGGTTCTTGGTTCGCGGTTCAGTGTTCGGTTCAACGTTCATTGTTCGATGTTCGGGGTTCGGGGTTCGGGGTTCGCCCACGATGCGATCGACGCTTTCCATGAAGTCCTGGACCAGAGGCGACGATGCCATCGTCCTGAGGGAAACACAAGCGCCCGATCGCGGCCGTCAATTGCGCGCGATCGCAGGCCAGTTGATAACGAGCTTGAGCGAACCTCCCGACGCTTGCTCGGATGTGTTCAGGACAAATTTTTGTCCATCCGGCGACACGTCATAGGGGTAGCCAACCCGCGCAGAAGATGGAAGTTGAAACAAAGGGCTTGCTGCACCAACGGTGAGTGCGCGTCCGTTTGATGTAACCGAGACCGCTGTGCTTTCCGTCTGCTGACCAGCTTGCAGGGAATTGCTGCCCGTCCGCTGCAAGCACCCGGTGCTCCGCATCGGATCCATCGGACGCCTTCTCGTACAGGTCGTAGCCGAACGTACCGCCGGCTCTGTTCGAGGCAAACATCAGGCGTTCGCCGTCAGGTGACCAGATGGCACGTGCGTCATCCATGGCATCAAACGTTATTCGCGTGCGAACTCCCCTTGTGACGTCAAATATCCAGAGGTCAGAAGTCCCTCTTACCGAATCACCAATGGTGACGGCCAGGCGAGTTGCATCCGGCGACAACTCTAATTCGTTGTAGTTGTCTGGCTCTCCGAATGTTCGTGATACGTCGCCAGCACGGTTGACCCAGGCGAGCTGTGTATCGGCTCTCGCCTGTGCCTGGTAAACGATCACGCCATTACTTGACACACTGAACGACGAGCCATTTACAGTTCCACGAACGTCACCAGCCAACTGAACGACGTCGTCCATGAGTTCGAGGCGGTTGGTGCCGAGCGTCTGAGCGAGCAACATTCCATCACGCCAAAAGATTACGCGGCCCTGCGCGAATTGTGCGTTGCCTCCTCCGCCAAGAGACTTCACTTCGTTTGAGTCGATGGACCGAACAAATGTTTGGCGCCCCGCGCCGCGATGAACGAAGTGTTCTCCGTCGGGAAGGAAGAAGGGGAATTGGTAGGTCTCTGACGAGCTGACACCAGGGGAAGCAATCACGTCGCCGCGGCGGGTGGAGCTCCGAAACTGTAGATCGTCGCTATGTGTGGATGGGTCAGCGAGGCGAGCGTGCGGGCCTCGCGTTCGAATCGCGCACGGCGATCGAGATCGGAGACGACCACCGTCGGCAGTATCTTCAGCGCCGCGTCTCGTCCGAGGCGGGTATCGCGCGCCCGATACACGTCGCCCATGGCACCGGACGCGATGAACCCCGTGATTTCATAATCGCCGAATCGGGAACCTGAACGGAGCGGAGCGACCGCGCGTTCGTCACCGTCGCGATGCATGGCGAGCAGCGACTCAACCTCGGCGCGCAGTGCGGCATCCGCGCCGCACTGAGTCGACAGGAATGCATCACGATCCGCGGGCGAAACCGCGGCTGCAGCGTGAAACAGTTCGTTGACGCGCGACCATCTGGGGTCGCCGGGTCTCATCGGAGTGGCGAAATTCTAGGCGACCACCCTGAGCAAGGCAACGAGCGTCAGGCGCGTTTCAGCTCGCGCCGTAACCACGCCTTGGCAAATGTCCAGTCGCGCGCCACTGTCTGGGGTGACACGTCGAGGACGGCGGCCGTCTCCTCCACGGTGAGGCCTGCAAAGAAGCGAAACTCGACGATCCGGCCTTTCCGAGGGTCGATTTTCTCCAGCGTCTCGAGCGCGTCGTTGAGCGCGATGACGTCTTCACCGATGTCGTCGCCGCGGTCAGGGGCTTCCGACAACGTCACCCTGACCATGTCGCCCCCGCGCTTGTCCGCGCCTTTCGTGCGCGCGTAGTCGACCAGCACTCGCCGCATCAGCCGGGCCGACATCGCCAGAAAGTGCGTGCGGTTCTGCCAGTTCACGCGGCGCGCGTCGATCAGCCGCAGGTAGGCCTCATTGACCAGCGCCGTCGCCTGCAGGCTGTGATCCGCCCGCTCGTTGCGCAGACAGCGCCTCGCAATCTGCCGGAGCTCCTCCTGCACGAGCGGAACGATGCGCCCAAGCGCATCTTCATCGCCCGCCCGCCAGGCCAGGAGCAGCGCCGTGACATCGG
>DASTZI010000310.1:0-4192 GCA_035764385.1 Vicinamibacterales bacterium | reverse complement strand
GTCCGTCGTACAACGATCGTTCACGCGCGGGCGTGGGAACGAGGCTTTTCTTCAGCCGGTAATAGTAGAAATAGCTGCCGGCTTCGGGGACGAAACCGATCGCCTGCGTCTGGTGGCAGTTGACCGCAAGCACTGCCTGCTGCTGGTATGACATTCCCGCGATTGGATCGTGTTCGCCGGTGTCGATCCGCAGGTACCCGTCGCGCTCGAACTCCGGTCGCCGTTGCCCCGAGGTGTGAGGTTCATCAGCCTGCCAGTCGCCATCAGTGGACTGATAGAGTTTCGACGTTTGCCAGACGGGAAGACCCAGCTCAGGGAAGCGCGCCGGATCGGCAGCGGCATCAAATGCCTCCACCGTAGCGGCACCGATTGCCTGATGCTGACCATGGCCGTCGGATGCTTCACCCGAGTACCGACTGACGAGGACTTGCGGTTGCACGAGCCGGATGGCTCTGACGATCTCGCGGATTAGCGCTTCCCACCCCCACTTGGCCACCGCCTCGGGCCCGCTGGATCCGTAGCCGAAATCGTAAAACGGACCGTACCAGGACTCGCCGCCATCGATCGCACGTGCCGCGAGGCTCTCCCACGTCCGATAGATGCCGAGCGCGTCGCCTGAATGGGATCCGATGCGGTTCTGTCCCGCTTCTCCGCGAGTAGCCGACCAGTACACCATCCGTGCGCCGTACTTCCGGGCCACGAAGGCCATCAGCCCCGCGTCTTCATCGTCGGGATGTGCGCCGACGTGCAGCACATGCCCGATCATTCGCAGACCGCGGATTCGGTAGAGAACCTCGGCCAGGTGTCGCGGCGAGCCGTGCGCCTCGGTCAAACGGCGGGCCCGATGTGTGACCGCCACGCGTATCCTCCAGAGAACGTGAGTTGAACCATACTATCGACTTACTGCGAGCGGTGCTGGAAACAGAGCTCTCCCAGCGCGCGTGAGTGTCCGATTGCAGTATGCTCGGCCTGCAGATGCGACCTGCCGACCGTCAGTGGAGCGCGTGGGCAATGAAGAGGATTAACGCGGACTTTTGCCGATCCTCGGACACGCACCTGCTCCCGGTGAGACTCTCCGCGTTTCCAGGCATCCAGCTATACCTCAAAGACGAATCCACCCATGTCACAGGCAGCTTGAAACACCGGCTTGCGCGTTCGCTGTTTCTCTACGCCCTTGTGAACGGCCAGTTGAGGGAAGGCAGCCTCGTCGTGGAAGCGTCCTCCGGCAGCACGGCGATCTCAGAGGCCTATTTCGCCCGTCTGCTCGGGCTGCCGTTCGTGGCGGTGGTACCCACGTCGATCTCGAAGGAGAAGGTCGCGTTGATCGAGGCGGAAGGCGGTCGCTGCCACCTCGTCGAAGCTTCAAGCACGGTCTACGCCGTCGCTGCGCAGCTCGCAGCGGACGCCGGCGGTTACTACATGGACCAGTTCACCTACGCCGAGCGCGCAACGGACTGGCGGGGGAACAACAACATCGCGGAGACGATCTTCGCGCAAATGCGCGAGGAACCGCATCCGATCCCGACGTGGATCGTGCTAGGCGCAGGAACCGGCGGCACCGCCTCGACGGTCGGTCGATTCATTCGCTATCAGGGACATGACACCCGGTTGTGCGTCGTCGATCCCGAGCACTCTGTGACGTTCGATTACTTTCGAACGGGTGACCGCGCACTGACACTGGAACGCGGCTCAGGCGTGGAAGGTATCGGACGCCCCCGAGTCGAACCCTCGTTCATTCCTTCTGTCGTCGATCAGATGATCAAGGTGCCCGATGCTGCCTCTTATGCCGCGATGATGTTTCTCTACAAGCTCACAGCCAAACGCGCCGGGCCGTCGAGCGGCACAAACCTCTGGGGTGCGTTCGAAATCATCGCCGACATGGCGGCTGCCGGTGAAACAGGCTCGGTCGTCACGCTGATTTGTGACTCGGGCGAGCGGTACCTCCAGAGTTACTACAACGACGCGTGGCTGGCACAGCGCAAAGTCGACCTGAGACCCTATCGGCGCCAACTCCAGGCGTTGATCGAGCGCGGCGAATGGTCCCATCGTCAGCCACGGGCGGTCGCCGAGCGCAGCGACGAGACGCTTCCGGCAACCGCCGTGATGACGCCGGGGCCGTGAGCCGATGGGGGACGTCGACGCCTTCGTCGCGCAAATCCGCTACGAGCTGCGCAGCCCGATCAACACGATCCTCGGCTACAGTCAACTGCTGTTGGAAGAAGGCGACTCGTCGGCCTTGAGCGTTGCCGAGCGACACGTTCTGGAGGGTGTCGCGGGCGCCGGAAAGCAGCTTCTGCAAACCGTCGGCGCTCTGCTGGATCCGGCGGCGGTCACCGATGGTATCGAAGAGTATGCCTACCGGCTGCGATACACGACGCGCCCCCCGCTGACGGCGATCCGGGGCTGCATCAAGGCGTTGCTCGAGAGGCACTCGAGTGCACCGATCGGTGACGATCTGCGGCGGATCAACGTCGCGGCCGCCCGGTTCTTCAAGGTCACCGACGGCCTCGAACACACGTTCGTGTCCGCCAAGGGCGACCCGCCACCATCGGTCTCCGTTACCGTCGGGGACATCGACACGACGGTCCAATCGGCGGGCGGCGGATCGATTCTCATCATCGACGACGAGGAGGCCAACCGGGCTCTGCTCTCTCGTCGACTGATTCGCCAGGGGTATTCTGTGCTGGTTGCCGCAACCGGTGAGGCCGGCCTGGCGATCGCGGCTCGCGAATCGGTCGACGTGATCCTGCTCGACGTCTGGCTGCCCGGTGCCAGCGGGTACGAGATCCTCGGCAGGCTGAAGAGCGATGAAGTGTCGCGAGAGATTCCGGTGCTGGTGATCACGGCGGTGGATCGCCCGGAGAGCGTCGCGCGATGTCTTGCACTCGGCGCCGACGACTATCTCCCCAAGCCCTTCGATCCGGTGGTGCTCGGCGTCCGCGTTCGCAGCTGCCTGGCGAAGAAGCGTGCCCGCGACTTCGATCTCGCCTATCTGCGCGGCGTCGCCAGGGTCACTGCGGCGGCGCTCGCCGTCGAGTCTGGCACCTTCGTCGCGGAGAGTCTCGACGAGGTTGCTCAACGGCCGGACCCTCTTGGTAATCTCGCCGGGCTCTTCCAGCGCATGGCGATGGAAGTCGCGGCGCGGCAGCGGCGGCTCGAAGACCAGGTCCAGCAACTGACCATCGCCATCGACGAACGGAAGAAGGCCGCTCAGGTCGACGAGATTACCGATTCCGACTACTTCCGGGATCTCCAGGTCCGTGCCCGTCACTTTTCAGCGAGGCGCACCGCCCGCAGCAGCCAATCGGGCTGATCGACTCCAGTGGCCAAAATCGTATCCATTCACTCGTACCGCGGCGGCACGGGTAAATCGAATCTCACGGCCAACCTGGCCGCGTGCCTTGCAGCAGCGGGGAAGCGAGTGGCGGTGGTCGACACCGATATCCAATCGCCCGGAATCCACATGCTCTTCGGACTCGAGGACACGAGCGAGCGACGCACCCTGAATGACTACCTGTGGGAGCGGTGCCCCGTTGGAGAGACGGCCGTGGACGTGACGCCGGAAAGGATCGAGGAGGCCGGGGGACGCATCTGGCTCGTCCCCTCCAGCCTCCATGCCGCCGAGATCGCCAAGGTGCTGCGTGAGGGCTACAACGTGGGCCTCATGAACGACGGTCTCCAGGATCTGATCGACGAGTTCGCGCTCGACTATCTGCTCATCGACACCCATCCGGGGCTGAACGAAGAAACGCTTCTCAGCATTGCCATCTCCGATGTCCTCGTGGTCCTGCTTCGACCCGATCGACAGGACTTTCAGGGAACAGCCGTGACCGTGGAAGTCGCCCGGAAGCTCGAGGTCCGTCAGCTCGTCATGGTGCTCAATAAGGTGATGCCGAGCGTGATCGCGCGAGGGTTCGTCGAAGAAGTCACTCGCGCGTATGGCGCACCAGTGATCGGCATTCTTCCCGAGGCGCCCGAGATGCTGGAACTTGGGAGTCGCGGACTCTTTACGCTGCAGTTTCCCGATCATCCGCTGTCGGCGGAGATTCGTCAGGCTGCTGCTCGCCTCGCGTGAGGTCCGCATTCGTCAGCGTTTTGCGTGCAGACGCTGCAGCACTGTCTGCTGGCATGTCAGAGCCAATTTGTAGATTGGACACACATGGCGCGATTAAACGGATGGACAACGTAGGCA
>DASTZI010000309.1:0-36924 GCA_035764385.1 Vicinamibacterales bacterium | reverse complement strand
GCTCGTTCAGGATGACGAGGTCCGCCCGCAATCCCTTCACGCGCCAGTATTCCTGAGCGACAAGGAGCTGGCGAGCCAGCGGCAGAGCCATCGCGTCTGCAATACGGAGCAACACGATCGGCAGGTCCCCGGAGATTCCGTAGCCCCAGAGGTTCTGTTGGCCGAATGTGTTCAATGCGATGTCGGCCGGGCTGAGACACGACATGTCCGATCCAAACACGCGCGAAGCGAGGCGGTCGAACAGGATGGCATGCTCATCGTCGATCCCGAGATGCTGCAGCGTGATGTGGATGTGAGTAAAGGCCATCGAGAAGGCCCGCGCTGCCGCGCTGCCGTCGCGATATTTACGCGCCAGCGCCAACGCTGCGGCTCGATCGGATGCCACGCCTGTCGCAAACGTCACCCGGACGACGGCGCCCGGCGCCAATCGGATGCGCTCCCGAAGCGCGCCGATGGGATCGAGCACCGCGCCCGTTGTCCCCGACAACGCGCGTCCATCGAGCACGATCGGATTTGCGAGCGAGCGTCCGCGGCCTATGAATCGTGCGCGGTCCGTCTCCCACTCGACGGCGCCCCCCAGCCGAGGCCCGTCCACGCCCAACACGTGGAAGCCGATGAGGGGCATTTCGTCGGACGAGCGCAGCCGACGGTGGAACAGCAGGCCGGCACTCTGCGGATCGAACTCCGTCTCGACGAACAGCTTCCCGAAGGCAGGGTGCGCGAGATCATCGTCGGGGTGTGAGAGCACGATTTCCGCATAGCTGGTCACCTCGATTTCGCGGGTTTGCGCTCCGCGATTCGTAATCGTCAGGCGCCGCACTTCGACGTCGTCTTCCGACGACACGGTCACCTCAAGGTGAGTGTCGATATCGGTATCACGGCGACGGAACGTGATCTTGTCGAGATCGAAGCTGGCCTCGAAACGGTCCGGCTCCCGACATACCGGCTGATACGTGGCCGACCAGACGCGCGCCGCCCACGGGTCGCGCAGATAAATATAGTGGGCGCCCGCGTCCGAGGTGCGGTCCTCGCGGCGGCGGACGACCGCCACGTCACGCCACATGCTGAACCCGCCGCCCGCATTGGTCACGGCGGTCGTGTAGCGCCCGTTGGAGAGGAAGTGCGTGTGGACGGTTGTCGTATCCGGTGATCGGAAGCGCCGCGACGCGAACACGGGCAGCGTGGGGGCGGCCGTCGCGCTCTCAGCCGGCCGCGGCTCCGAGAGGATGGCCTCGCGAGGTACGCGCTCCTGCAGCAGCAGTTCCGTCGCCTCTATGCGTCGATCTCCATGGAAACGAGAGACGAACACATCGCGACAGATGACATTCGCCAGCGCGACGAGTGACATCCCCTGGTGGTGTGCGAAGAACGCACGCACGACAACAGGATGCTGGATCGAATCCTGTTCGGTGGCGGTCTCCCGACCGCGGGGGTTGTAATCGAGCGACTCGTAGAAGCCGAAGCGACCCCCGAGGCCCAGGGTCGCGAGTCGTTCGAAGTTCTCGGCTGCGGCCGACGGTATGACAAGGCTCGCGAGCGCCGTGGCGTAGGGAGCGACGACAAGGTCAGTCGCCAGACCGCGTTTGAGACCCAGTCCAGGTACGCCGAACGCGCGGTATTGGTAGTTGCCGTCGCGATCGGTGAATGCGTACGCAGATTCCGAGATTCCCCACGGCACGTCTCGCTGTCGTCCGTACTCAATCTGGCGCCGCACGCTGGCGCGGCAACTCTGGTCGAGCAACGTTCCCGGGAAGGTCCGCATCAGCAGCAGCGGCATCAAATACTCGAACATCGTGCCGCCCCAGGACATCAGCGTTGCGCGGCCGTCAACATTGGTCACGAGACGTCCAAGGTGAAACCAGTGGTGCTGCGGAACGTCGCCTTTCGCAATGGCGATAAAGCTGGCCAGCCGCGCCTCCGACGCCAGCAGATCGTAGAAGGAGGCGTCGAGTCGTCCTGGTCCTTCTGCGTCAGCCAGCCGGTATCCGATTGAGAAGATGCGTCGTCGCCGGTCGTACAGGAAATCGAATCTCATCGCGTCGACGAGTTCGGAGACCCGCGTGGCGAGTGTCCTCAGCGGCTCGGTCGGCACCGGTTCACTCGTGGTGAAACTCCGTACGGCGTCGAGCACCGCTGAACACCAATAGCTCACGTCGTTGTGAGGCTCCCGCGTTTCCAGCCGATCGAGGTTGGTGACGGCACTCGCGAGCTGCGTCCCCAATACTTGGATGGCCGCGACGGTGGCATCATCAGTCCTTTGAGCGCGCCCGACTGCCACCACGACTCGCGCCAGGCGATTGACCTCGACGAGCGCCTGCCGCGTGGGAAGTCGCACATCGCTCGAGGAGCACGCCTCTGCAAGGAGGTCCGCGGTGTCGGCCAGTCCCGCCAGCAGTTGTGCGCGCGTCTGCGGCTGCGCTTCGAGCTGGAGTAGCCCCTGAGCGAGCGCCATGAGCGCTCCTGCGAGATTGCCGCTATCGACGGTTGAGACGTACCGGGGGCGCAGCGGCGCGAGAGTAGCCGTGTCGTACCAGTTCAGGAAGTGGCCGTGAAATCGCTCGAGGCCTTGGAGCGTCGTCACCATCGCGTCCAGGCGGCGGCTCAGGGCGGCGGTTGATATGTAGCCGAGATCGTGTGCGGCCAGCGTCGACAGCAGGCTCATGCCGATGTTGGTTGGTGAGGTCCGTCGTGCCACTCGCGGCGGGTCAGTGTTTTCCTGATAATTGTCCGGAACGAGCCAGGCATCCGTTTCCGTCACGAACGCGTCGAAATAACGCCACGTCCTCCGTGCCGTTCGGCGTAACACGGTTCGCTCGCGATCGCTGAGTGGACGAACGCGTGCACCGACCGGCACACTGAGCCAGTAGGCGACGGCGGGTGCGATCGTCCAGAGCAAAAGGAATGGCGCAGCGGCAGGAAACGCGCTCGCGTTACGCGTGGCAATGGCGATGGTGGCGACGGTCGCAATGATCGGGCTGGCGGCCATCTCACCAACGAATCGACGAAGTCGCTGGCCAACCAGCCCTACCGCCGTCGCGGCGGTCGCGGCTGCCGTTTCCCATTCCAGCAGCCGGCGTTTCGTGACCGCCACGCGCACGAGCGTCACGCCGATGGCATGTGCCGTATCGAAGGCGTGGAAGGCGAGAAACGTCAGGCTGAGGAGGATCTGCACCAGCGCGGTGACGGTGTCGCGGCGCAGGTTGCCGAGGAACACGGGGATCGATTGCGCCCGTACGGGGCCGACGAGGAGCCGCGCGATGACGGGTAGCAGCTGCGAGGCCGCGACACCCGTCACCATCATCGTCCAGTACCAGCTCGGGCCGGGCAGGACCGTCCATCCGGCAATGAGCAGCGCCAACAGCGTCGGTGCGACCAGGCTGCGACGAAGGTTATCCAGAATCTTCCAGCGGCCAATGATCGGCAGCGTGTTCCGCTTGATGCCGTGCCGAGATGGTACGAACGGAAACAGCCAGAAGAGAATCTGCCAATCACCTCGGATCCAGCGGTGTTGTCGTCGCGCGTGCGAGAGTACGCTCGATGGATAGTCGTCGACGAGCTCGACGTCCGACACGAGCGCGACCCGCGCATGCAGTCCCTCGAACAAGTCATGGGAGAGCAGCGCATTCTCCGGAACGGAACCTTCGAGGGCCGCCGTAAACGCATCGACGTCATACAAGCCCTTGCCGGTGAAGATGCCTTCACCGAACAAGTCCTGATAGGTATCGGAGACCGCCGTTGTGTAGGGATCGACACCCGTGTGTCCCGAATAGACCCTCGCGAACAGCGAGCCTGCGGCGCTCATGAATGTGACGCTGATGCGCGGCTGCAGAATGCCGTACCCTTCCGTCACGCGGCCCACGCGCGAGTTGAACGTCGGTCGATTGAGCGGATGACTGATGACGCCGATCAGCTCGCGCGCGACGCCTCTTGGAAGGCGGGTATCGCTGTCGAGCGTGATGCAGTACTTGATCAGCGGCAGAACGGCCAGATCCCCAACCGATACAGCAAAGCTCGTGTCCGTGGCGCCGCGCAGCAGGCGATTGAATTCCTCGATCTTTCCGCGCTTGCGTTCCCATCCCATCCACAGCCCCTCGCGCTCGTTCCATTGGCGGAAGCGATGAAACAGGAAAAAGCGGTCGTTGCTGCCGGCCGCGTGCCTCGCATTCAGTTCGGCGATCCCTTGGCGCGCCGCGTCCAGAATTGTTGCGTCGTCCGGCAACGTTTCGGTCGGCGCGTCCGGAGAGTCACTGAGAATGGCGAAGTGGATGTGGGGGTCGAGGTTTCCGAGCGCCTGCACTTCGACGTGAGCGATCAAGTCGTGCACACGCTTCACGCTGTCGAGCATGGTGGGGACGATGACCATCGTGCTGGCCGATGGAGGCACTGCCGCGAGGTCGAGACGGGGTAAGCGCCGCGGCGGTATCAGATAGCTGATCAGCCGCTGCACAACCTGGATCACCAGCTCGCTTGCTGGAACCATCGTCAGGAGCGCGACCAGCACGAGCGCGCTGCCGTGCCATCCGTAACTCCGGGCGTGGATGGCGGCCAGAGCGACCAGTAGCGCCGTTCCCGCCGCGATGGTGCCGAGATATCCTGGTGTCGCGCACGCGAAGAACAGTCGCCGCACGCGTTGTCTCAGATCGGGACGCCACGCGACGCTGCGGTCGAATCGTCGGCGCCCTGCCCCAATCAGGTGGTAGCCAACGTGCGACTCTCGCGCATCCGGCGCTTTCACGTGACTCTGACGCGCGCGCTCAATACTCTTCAGCGCGATCAGTAGCTGACCCTCGCCAGTCGAAGGCGCCAGCTCCTCGATGGCATGCCGATACCGATCGCGGCTGCGGAAGTCCATCTGGCCGTAGATAGCTGCCGGATCGCGTTGCAGCACCTGCTCGACGAGGCTCACGCTTTCGAAGAACTCACTCCAGTCAAACGTCGAAATCAGGCGCAGGCTGCCAATAAGGTTGGCCATGCCCGCTTGTTCCGCAGCCTGATGTTGTCCTTCCGCTCGGATAGAGTCCTCGATGGTCTGCCCGAACGATGAAAGGGCAAGTTCGAGATTGCGGTGCAGCTCCGACGCCAGCGCGCCGAGGGGACGCGTCCGTTGCAACAGGCGGGTGACGAACGCATGATGGACCTGGTGTGGCCACCGGTCGACACCAGTCGACCCGTCTTCGATTGCCGCCGCCAGTTGATCAGCGTTCAGGCGATGGATGCGCATCTCGGCGAGCGAGTCCGCCCTTGAACGCAAGTGATCGAGCAGCGCCAGCTTCAGTGCGCTGGGCCACGCCCAGAGCTCCCCCATCGTGAGGGGTGTCACTGATTGGAACGTAGTGATGAACCGTTGCAGGCGCTGCGCATCGAGCCGGCCCGCACTCGAACGGATCAGTTCCAGCGCAAGTGCGTAAATGCGGGGGAGGCCGGCGAATTCATCGGCGGCGACGCGGGGAAGCCGTTTGAAGAAGGAGGGCGGAAGATCGTGATGAATATCGCGTGCAGCGGCAGCGATGATGTGGAAATTATCGAGCAGCCACTCGGCTGCCGGTGACATGGGCTCCTGACGTGCGTCCACTGCGAGCGCTGTGTACACCTGGCGGAGCACACGCATGTGTCCTCTGAGCTGACGGAGATGCTGGCGTCCGCTGCCGCCTCGTCCCGGGATAATCGACAGCAGCGCCGCCAGTCGCCTAGCGTGCTCTTCTAACAGCTCGATACTGAGCAGTTCGTTCGGACCCAGCGCGAGAGGACCCTTGTAACTAGTGCGCACGCGGTTCTTCACTGCAGCAGTTCGGCCCCACCGATGTGGGCGATAGCGCCCGACAAAACAATCGTATCGATTACATGACGCACCCGACAACAAACTAACGTGGTCTGGACTACCTCGACAGTGTCGGCGTGAATCGTCAACGGTGTCGTCACATCTCGTCCTTGCGACCGCTGATGCCGCTGATCACTTGCGCCAGTAATTGGGCGGTTTTCTGCGGGTTGCTCTCCTGGTGCTGTTCGGCGTGGTCAAGGAAGGACTCGATCCTGCCAATCGATCAGGGCCTCAGCACGTATGACGCCATAGCGCCCGCCTGCAAACTGAAAGTGGGCGGAAATGAGTGAAGGCTGCGACCCGCGGGATGTAGATGATTTTGTAGCTGCTGCGCGCCCCAAGAATCATCGGCGATCTACAATCGGCCACAAGTCGGTTGCGACGTTTGGCAATCGCTCATTCTATTGGAGCGATCGCACGATCCAGCATCCCTACGCAACGAGGCGCAAAGGCTCGACGTTACTAAGCACGCATTCCAAGCGGCGGAAGAAAACTCGGGGCGACCCTCAACGGGAAGACCCCTTGGCCAGCCACATGGTGGCGCGCCCATCAAAGTTCTGGTCCTGGGAATAGCTGACACCGACGACTTGGCCACCACTGTTCACTAGGAACGCATTGCTGGAGGCACGGCCACTCAAGGGGGCAAGGTCCACCATTCCCTCAGGCGCCGTCCATACGAACGCATGGCCGGCTACGGCGTCCGCCGTCTGGCTGCTGCCAACGACCTGACCCCGATCGTTCACGGCATACGCAAAACTGTTCGTGCCGCCGAGTGTGCCGAGGTCGACCATCCCACCGGGGCGGGTCCACAGGAAGGCATGAATCTCCGTGTCGCCGGTGGTGTAGCTGTATCCGACGACCGCGCCGGCTTCATTCACGTCGTAGGCATAGCTGCTCGTGCCACCGAGCGTGCCGAGGTCCACCATCCCCTCGGTTGGCGTCCACAAGAAGGCGTGATACGCCAAGCTCTCATCAATCTCCGCCCATCCGACAACGTTACCTCGTTCGTTGATCGCCTCGGCCGCACTTGAGGGACCCCCGAGGGTGCCGAGGTCGATCATCCCGCCCGTCGGCGTCCACAAGAACGCATGCACAGGTCCGCGAAAATCCGAATCGTTGGGTAGGGAGCTGAAGCCTACGACTTGGTCGGCGTTGTTGAGGGCAACGGCTCCAACTCTCGGGCCGCCGAGCGTGCCAATGTCGAAAATCCCATCGCGCGCTGTCCACGAAAACGAGCGAAAGCCCAAGGCCGGTCCGTCGTAAGAGCCAATGACCCGCTGCCGGTCGTTTATCGCCCCGGCGAAACTGCCTAATCCCGCGCTCGACAGTACCCCGAGGTCGACCATCCCATCTTGCTCAGTCCACAGGAAGGGGTGAAAAATTGGGTGGATCCGGCTCGCGCCAACCACCGCGCCCCGATTGTTCACAGCTGCGGCAGTAGCGGCCCCCCCGAGCGTATCGAGCGTACCGAGATCAACCATGCCGTTCGCGTCGGTCCACAGGAAAGCCCTGAAGGTCACGCCATTGATCGTGGTGGTGCTCGAGCCGACCACCTCGCCGCGGTTGTTCACGCCGGATGGCATGCTGACAGACCCCCCGAGAGTGCCGAGATCGATCGGCGTGGGCTGGGCCCCAACGTCATCTGCCGCGAATAGTGTCAAGCCGAGAAACAGTGGAAGCGTGAGTCTCAACATGGCAGTCATTGCGAAGTCCTCCTTCAACGGTTCTCCGGCTTACGCCTGGTGCGCCGAAAGTACTAACGTCGGCAACCGTAGTCGCGAACGACATCCTGTGTGGAGAGCACAGCTGATTGCTCGACGCGTCGAGCTAGGGCCTGCGGGATATGCAATCCGCCTCGGACACCGGGCGTCTCACAACCCATCGTCATCATGAGGTTCGCTCGCGATCTGTTCTGCCCATTGCAGTAACGTCGTCCCACACCCCGAGCGACGGTGCGAGGGCGCAAACTTCCTTTCGGCCTTGAGAGTAATCCTCATTTGGCGAGACCGATGCCGCACGACTGAATAATGTGTGAACGTTGCCGAATACCCTGTAAGACCGGCGCGGTACGTTCATTCGATGCCGGACCCGACACGTCTCGTCGAAGTACCCCAAATCGTGGCGCATGAAGGTGACGAGCCAGATGCGCTCACCGACCTGCGTCACGCCGACGCTCTGACCGGCGAACACTTCACCAATCTCGATCTCCATTCCAACCGTCATCTTGCCTACAGCGGGTGGACCGGATATCACGAGCAGCGTCATGGGTATGAGTCCGTGTAGGATTGTGCCCTAGCGTGGAGGACCATTGCCGAAAGCATTCGACTTGAAGTCCTACGCCCGTCACGGAGCAAAGGCGCGACTCCGTGAGTTGGCGGAGGAGGCCAAGCAGATTCTTACGATATTTCCCGACCTGAGCGCCTCGGTTGACGAGGATGAATTGCCAGTGAACTTCATCCTGAGAAAAGGTGCTCGGCAGCCCGCAGCCGCGACAGGTGTTCGTCGCCGTCGTAGGCGGATGTCGGCCGCACAGCGCAAGGCCGTGGGCGAGCGGATGCGGAAGTATTGGGCGGCACGGCGGAAAGCGGGCCAATCAAAATAGAATCGCCCGTCGGCAGTCTCATCGAGTGAGGGAAGCATCATGCACACGCATCTGGAGAGTCGCCACGAAACTCGCGCGCTCCGAATCCCGGTGGCTGATACCTACGGCCAGAGTTGATCGAGTGACCGAAGCAAATCGGTGCGAATGTCTTCGACTCCCTCGGGGCGACCTTGCTTGAACGCTCGGAATGCTCGAAAGAACTGGAACCTGCGGGGCCACGTCCAGGGTTGAAAAACAATCACCAACGGATTGAACTCACGGGTTCCTGCGAACATCCGGAACAGAGCCACTGGCAGCGAGAACTTCCACCGTTTGCGTTCGGACCAATTCAGCACGACACCGCGCGTTCCGATTGCCGGGAGCACCCGCTCCTCAAAATACTGATGCCAGATCGGACTGTTCGAGTAAACGACCAACGCATATTGCCCGCGACGACACCACGTCATCCAGACAACCAGCAGCAGGCTGATCGCCACAACGAACCACAGAATCGCCGCAACAACGACCAAGGGCAGCAGCACGATCACGAGTGGCCACAAGAACCACGGTCGTTGCGTATCGCTCATGATTGGATACGAACACCCAGACGCTATGCGTCGAGGGTTGGCGGCTGAAAATCTGCAGGCAAATCCCTAATAAACCGCGCATCGCCTGTCGCAGCGAGCACCGGCGATCTGGATGAGATCCAAACCAGTTTATTCCGAGCGGAGGGTAACAGTTTCGAAGTCAGAGCAGATCTTTCATTGCGCCGCCCCGGACCCCAATGCCTGTCCGTTGCGAACCGCGTCAACCATCGTCTCGATCCAGCTGACTGTTACGTCGGGGGCGTACAAATGGATTTCATGGTCGGCGTTATTGACCGTCACATGCAGGACGTTGGTAGACAATCTCGCAAGCTCGGCCTGGAGGCGTTCCTGCAATGCACCGGCGTTTATGCCCCTGGAGAGCACGATGAGAGGCACATCGCCCAACGGGCGTTCCTGCACGGAGCTGATCTCGTGCAGACGCATCAGAGTCGCGTAGCTCGCCTTTTGGAATGCGATCATCTCAGGCATCGTTGCCGACTTCATGTTTTCGAAAAATCTCGTCAACAGTGCTAAATGAAGTTGTTGGACGTCCTCAGGAAGCCTTCGATATGCGTCCTCCAGTCGCGCCTCGGGCACTCGCGGGGGCAACGACGGAACATTCGCCGCAAGATACTCGGCCTCACTCAGCGATGTGATTGGGACTGGTGTGCCATCAATGCTGGTGAACAGTCCATCTTCGTGCGTGGCGTCCATGAGGATCATTCCACCAACGTCTTCTGGAAATGTGTCGTAGAAGAGGCGCGCAAACAACCCGCCCAACGAGTGGCCCACCAAGACGTAGGGAAGCGGTTGAGTTGTCCGCAGGAGGGCTTCGTGAAGATCGCGGACGACCTGATGTCCGTCATCGACAACGCCTGCCGCCTCACTCCACGCATATCCCGGACGATCCAATGCGCAGGTTCTGCTCGACAGCTTCGGCTGAACCAGTGCCCAATCAATCGAGAACGAGGACGCGCCCGCAAGGAGGACGACTGTTGGACCTCCGTTTCCCGTGCAATACAGATGGACCTTGTGGCCGCCAACGTCAACCAACACTCCGGGCGGCGGGGTAACTCCGTCAGCGGCACTCAGTCCGAGTGGCCACAGAACCAACAGGAGGGCACTCGGAACACGTAGGAACACTGAGGCCGAAGTATACGACTCCATCAGGCTTCGGACGCGCATGCCGGTTCCGCACCAATCGTTGCTGTATTGCCAGATGCAGATCGCTGTCGACTTCTCACCGGTTCGTCGTCGTCGGCATCCCGCGGCCGGTCGTCGCCACGATTCCGAAAGGGTAGTCCTTGAACACCTTCGTCACTTCCCTGTCGATGCGCTCGAGACGATCCTTCGGACTCGCCGTGCTATGCATATGGCGCATACCGATGCCGCGCCACAGCAGTTCGCCGGTGTGCGCGCTCGTGACGTCGATGAACAGGGTGCTGGCAACGGTCGAATCGAGGTAGTCCGATCCGTACCCGTAATGGCTCCAGTCGTCATCTCCCCAACCAGACCACCCGTAAAGCCAGGGGTTGTCCGTCTGGGCGGTTCGATGCGTCGTGACGTACATATCAGGATGGGCGTCGTCACGCCTGAAGCCCCGCGCTTCTAGCTGCGCAGCGACCGCGGCAAGTGTGTCTTGCTGATCGGTCGCAAGTTCATAGGCCCACCACGGCTGGGAAGCGGTGACATTGCCACGTTCATACGCCCACCACGACTGGGAAGCGGTGACAGGGGTCTGCGTGATCGTGAAGGTTCGCAGTTCTGACACATCGTCGCCGCGCCGAACTTGGTACGTGACCTCCTGCGCGAACGCCGGAGCCGACAGCAACGCCACCGTTGTGCTGACCGTAATGACGCGAGCGAAAGTTGTCATGGGGTCCTCCAAGGATTTCACGGGCGACCGGATTCGATCACCCATTCACCTTTAAAGAGGCAATCGGTAAGCCCGGTGACTCGACCGCAGCAGGCCGCTGTTTTGGTCGGCAGAGTGCGGCTCACCTTGAAACAATTCGTGAGCCGCTCATTGAGGATTGTCGGCGTGATGCTCGAGCGCGAAAGGACGGGCCATGGCTACCGCACAGAAGATCACCACCTACCTCTGGTTCGACAGCAACGCCGAAGAGGCCGTCACCTTCTACACGTCCCTCTTCCCCGGCCCGAAGGTCACCAGCGTCGAACGGTGGCCAGAAGGCGGTCCCGGCCCGGCAGGCCACGTGCTGAACATGATGTTCGAGCTGGCAGGCCAGCGGTTCATGGCGCTCAACGGCGGGCCACCCTTCGCGTTTACGCCGGCGATCTCGACCGTGAAGAAGTCCCTCTGATCCAACGAGGGACGTTCAACGAAATACGGGGTGCTCATCACCGCGGGCGGTCTCGCCGTGAGCGATGAGCGAAGCGAAAACGCTAGGGATAGCGGTACGCGCGTTGCCTTGACTGTCTGTCGATGACCGGGTGGCTCCAGCCGCCGCCGTCCACGGCGCATTCGGACGCCGAGCGCTTTGATGCGCTCATTCTTGACGCGAGCCTGAGACAATCCCTGGTCAGCGTCCGATCGCTCGGGAAACGCGGCTTGTGTGTCGCGGCACTCGACGCGGTCGACGGCCTTCCTGCGTTCTCGTCGCGCTGGTGTCGGAAAGCATTCATCTGTCCCGCAGGGGAATCCGCCGGCTACGCCGCCCACCTGAAAGCGTTGCTCGATCGAACGCCTGTCGGCGTCCTTGTGCCGTCATCGGATAGAACGATTGCGTTCTTGCGGGAACATCGCGACGTTCTTGAACGACGCGTGCGCATCGCAATGTCCAGTGAAGCCGCCCTGGCTGTTGCCATCAGCAAGCAGCAAACCCTCGCGATTGCAACCCGGTTGGGAATTCGTGTCCCTCCAACTGTTCCCGTCGCAACCGTCGGCGAGGTGCCGTTCGCGCTGAAAACGATCGGCCTGCCTGCGGTCGTCAAGCCGAGCGAGTCATGGGTCCGCGGTCATGGGCAGGGAACACGCGTCGTCTGTGCGGTTGTGACGACGCCAGACGAAGCCCTGCAGGCAATCGCCGTCTTGACTCGCCTCGGCGGGACGCCGCTCGTGCAGCCGCTGTTGTCGGGACGGCGAGAGGCCGTGAGCCTGCTCTACGCCAATGGTCGAATCCACGCACGGTTCGCGCAGTGGGCCAAGAGGACCGCACCGCCGCTTGGCGGAGAATCGGTGCTCCGCCAGAGCATTGCCATTCCACCGGATATCGGTGAACAGGCAGAGCGACTCGTATGTGAGATCGGTCTGGAAGGTTATTCCGAAGTCGAATTTCGACGCGACGAAGCCGGAACGCCCTACCTGATGGAGATCAATCCACGGCTTTCAGCCTCGGTTGAAGTGGCGGTTCGATCGGGCGTGGATTTTCCTTATCTCTTGCATCAGTGGGCTCGTGGCGGCCCCATCGATGTGATCGACACGTACCGTGTGGGCGGATGGATGCGTCACCTGCGCGGAGACATCATGACGACGCTTGCCGCGGTGCGGCATCGCGGCAGGCCCGAGGTCTCGTCGCCGCTCGCCGCCGTCGTGGGTTTCGGCATGTCGTTTTTCCAGGTCATGAGTTACGACTATCTGGATTGGAGTGACCCGGTTCCCGCGGCAAAAGCGATCGCGGCGTTTGTGCGAGAGGCCGCGAATGTCGCGCTCACACGCGCGCTTCAATAGAGGACGCGTCATATGTCACTAAGCGACGCGCACTACGACGCCGTTGTGATTGGCGCCGGCCCATACGGCCTCTCGGTTTCCGCCCATCTGCTCGGGCGCGGCCTGTCGGTTGGCGTCTTCGGCAAGACGCTGGAATTCTGGCGGCAGCACATGCCCAAAGGCATGCTGCTGCGTTCGCACTGGTGGGCGACGCACCTGTCGGATCCGTCACGTCGGTTTGGATTCGATCGGTTTTTCGAATCCGCGCCCACTCACGGGCCCGGTTATCCCGTTCCGATTGAGACGTTCATCAAGTACGGCCAGTGGTTTCAGGAGCGTGCGGTCCCGGTCGTGGACCAGACCTACGTCACATCAGTCGCACGAAATGGAAGCGGGTTTATCCTCGCGCTCGAGGATGGCCGCGTCGTCAGGACCTCGGCGGTGATCATGGCGGTGGGGCCGCGATACTACGCCAATCGGCCTGGATGGTACAGCCGCGTGCCGTCGACCCTCGTCACCCATTCGAGCGATCACAACGACCTTGGTGCGTTTCGAGGCCGGCACGTTGTCGTGATTGGCGCCGGGCAGAGCGCCATCGAATCTGCGGGCCTTCTCCACGAGGCAGGCGCCGACGTTCACGTCGTGTCCAGGCGGCCGATCGTCTGGCTCGAACACGATCGAACCGACAATCGCCGGCTGATGGAACGGATGCTCGCGCCGGCCAATGGCCTCGCGCCCGGTTGGATCAACTGGATGCTGGAGAAGCGGCCGTACGCCTTCTATCGATTGACGCAGCATCTCAAAGATCGACACAACCGTCATTGGGCGGCCTCCGCCGCTGCGTGGTTGAAAGACAGAGTCGTCGACAAGACGGTCCTTCACGAAGGGCAAGAGATCGTTTCGCTGAACGCGCGCAACGACCATGTCGACGTCACGCTTTCGGGCGCGTCGACGATCCGTGCCGATCACATTCTGCTGGCGACGGGCTATGGAGTGGACATCAATCGATTGACGATGATCGACCCGCACCTTCGCGCCGAAATTCAGACCCACGGGAACATTCCACAATTGAGTCACTGGTTCGAGAGCAGCGTGCGCGGTCTGTATTTTGTCGGTCTGACGTCGATGCACGCCTTTGGCCCGCTCTACCGGTTTGTCGCCGGATGCCCGGCTACTGCCCGAAGGGTCGCGGAGTCCGTCGCACGAACAGCCGCCCGCCGACGTCTCTCGCTGCGCTCCGTCGCGTGAAAGAATTCGGCGATCAAGTCCCGATCAGCCGCGGGTCTGGTCCCTCACGGTCTGGCATTCCTGCACGAGGACATCGCGGATCACCAACGGCGGGGGGCGGTTCGGCGCCACGCGCTTATCGGTCAACACGAGGTGGCCGCTGACGCGTTGTTCTCCGTCGCCTTCACGGACGCCAGAGACGACGACACTGATGCGCGCCAGTCTAATTGCGTAGGCGCACATGATGCACGGTTCGACGGTGGTGTAGAGCGTGCAGCCGGTCAGATCGCGGGAACGTCGCCGGGCAAACGCGGTGCGCAGCGCCTCCATTTCCGCGTGCGCGGTCGCATCATGGCGAGCCCGCACCGCTTCGATGCCTTCGGACACGAGCTCAGCACCGTCGACAATCAGCGAGCCGACGGGGGTGTCGCCACTCCCAATGGCTTGCCGCGCGAGCTCGATGCAGCGACGCATGTGCCGCTCGTGTTGTGACGCACTGCTCATTGAAGGGCGCTCTCTCCAATTATCCTTATAACTTCCGGTCCTTCTAAGAAGAGGAGGCCAGAGCGTGGCATTTCGCGTCTTGATAATCGGTGGTACGGGGCAGGTCGGAGCTGCGGTGGTGCGTGCGCTCGCTGCCGAGGCGTCCTGCGCTGAAGTCGTGATGGTCAATCGCAAAGCGGTTCCTCTGCCCGCAGGTCCTCGCGTACGGCAGGTGATCTTTGATACGGCTGCTCCTCACTTTCCACGAGACGTGACGACGCTTGCGCAGACCAGGGTGGCGCAAGGCGACCCTGTCTATGGAGCGTCCTGTGTCGGCGTCGGCAAGGGCAGTCTGCAATGGAGCGAGGAGGCGTTGAGGGCTCTCGAAATCGGGGTGGTCGGTGGCTTTGCCCATGGGTGTCACGCCGGAGGGATCACGCGGTTTGCGCTGCTCTCCGCAGTTGGAAGCGACGTACAGAGCCGGATTCGCTACGCGCGGATGATGGGCTTGAAAGAAGAAGCGGTTCAAGCGATAGGCTTCAACCGCCTGGCGATCTTTCGGCCAGGCATCATCGGCGGCAACGTCAACACGCCGGGCTATGCGGCCTGGTTGGGGCGTCTGATTCCTGGCCGGTTCGGGACGATTGAGCAGGACGATATCGCGCGCGCCTTTGTCGCTGAATTCATCAGCAGCTCGGCACCCAACGGTGTGGTGTATCTCGAAAATGGGGCGATGAAACGGGCGTCTCGATCGCTCAGATAATCCTTGCCCGTGCGCTTCTCCCGCTCGTCACGTGGGCGCCTCACCGATCGAGATTGTGCGCGCTTTCCAGGTGAAACACTCCTCGATCGCGTCGGCCGCGCCGTCTGCCATGCCGGATGCCTTCCACGCAAAGAGCTGTATGAAGCATGGGAGACCGCGCGCCGTGTGCGCCGGCTGTTTCGAGGCGGCCGCATCGTCGATCTCGCCTCGGGTCACGGGCTCCTCGCGCAATTGATGCTGATTCTCGATGACACGTCGCCGTGTGCGCTGGCGGTCGACGCCGTGGTGCCACCGTCGGCCGCCACGCTGCACCAGGCGCTCGTCGAGTGTTGGCCACGGCTGGCCGGACGGCTCACGTTCGTGGCAAGTCCGGTGGATGTCATTGAGATTCTGCCAGGAGACATTGTCGTATCCGTTCATGCCTGTGGCGGGCTGACGGATGTCGTGCTCCAACTCGCGACGACGGCGCGCGCGCGTGTGGCGGTGTTGCCGTGTTGTCACGACGTCGGTGTCTGCGACGCTGGCGCGCTCTCCGGATGGATGGACCATGCGCTCGCGATCGACGTCGTGCGCGCCCGCCGCCTGGCAAGTCAGGGATATCAGATCTGGACACAGCGCATCCCGCAGGACATTACGCCGAAGAACCGACTCCTGATTGGCGCACCCGCCGACGCGCGAGATTAAGCAGGAACGTAGACCAACCTGATCACATCCTCGCCAATCCGATCATTGGCCATAAGGCGGAGCGGTGGCCGGGGCCCGGCGAAATACGGCTTGCCGTGACCAAGCACGACGGGGTGCAAGTAGATTCGATACTCATCGATCAGGCCAAGTTCGGTCAGACTTTGCGCCAAGCTCGGACCAGCAACTTCGATCTCCCCGTCGCGCTCGGCCTTCAGTGCGCGGATCACGCGCTCCAGATCATTCTCAACAAGCCTGGCGTTGGGGCCGACCGACTTCAACGAGCGCGAGACGACCCATTTCGGCTGTTTCCGCCACGCCGCTGCGAAGGCGCGTTCCTCTGCATCCCATTCAGGATGATCGTCGTCCCAGTAACGCATGACCTCATACATTCGGCGACCGTAGACACTGCCCGCCTGCGCCTGAGCCTCCTCGATGAAGTGGCGGAAGAGCGTGCGGCTTGGCGCAAACGCCATATGGTCGACGTAGCCGTCCAGGGACTGATTCATTCCGAACACGAGCCTGGCCATCCCACTTCCTGTCCTCACGCGGCACATCCGCGCGGCTCTGATTGCGTTACGCAATCGCCCGACGCACCCATCGCTCTGGTGCCGTTGCTGGCCCAGTGTAGCCGGCGCCTTCTCCTTGGATCGCTGCTTGCTCGTTGGCTCGCAAACATCCATCGAGGGAGAAGCCACATGCTCAGCGATAACAATGCAATTGCAACCGTCGGCGTCAAGGATCTGGAAACGTCGAAGCAGTTCTACGAGCGTGTGCTCGGGTTGACCAAGGTCATGGAGAATGACGAGGTGGTCGCCTTCAAGAGCGGAGCGTCGACGCTGTTCGTATACCGCTCGCCGTATGCTGGGACGAACAAGGCGACGGCCGTGACGTTCGTCGTCGAAGAGATCGATGATCTCGTCCGAATACTAAAGGGCCGCGGAGTCCCGTTCGAGCATTACGACTTACCGAAGATGACCCGGCAGGGCGATATTCATGTAGCCGGGTCCATGAGAGCCGCGTGGTTTAAGGATCCAGACGGCAATATTTTCAGTGTGGTCACGCCTCCGAATACAGCCGAAAGAGAAACGGTGGCTGCATCCGCTCGCTCGACGACGTAGAAAGCCGGAGCACGAAGCACGACTTATTTGCTGCGTGTCGCCTGTTTGGCGCGTTGCGTGGCGATCCGCTTCTTATGCTCGCCGATCAATTTCCGTTCGCGGTCGATCACCTGCGAAAGGCGCTCAAAGTTGTGTTCGTTAAGCGCTCGCATCCCTTCAGCGTGCGTGGCATCGAAATCCGCTTTCAGCGCCTCCGTTACAGGGTCTTTCGGCTTCCCCGGTTGACGAGCGTGCAGCGGCGCGGTCTTCACGGGTCCATCCTTCCGCTGGCCTCGGCGCTCTCCTGTCGCTGGTCGCTTCTTCGTCATCGTTCTTCGCACCTTCGGAGCGTCAGGTGGCGATACGCGGGCATTATCGCATCTTCGGATGCGATTCTCGGGTTCAATCCGTCAGCGGGAAGAGGTGTCGTGTATTGAACAGCGCCTCAGTGACATAGAACGGTGCGAGGTGATGCTCACCGCGAGTGCGTGCGCCGTGGATGGCGTTTGCGACGAGCTGCGCCGCGCCGATTTGCGCACGCTTCAAGTCCTCGTCATTCCTGACGAGCGGCACGCGACCCTGAAACAACGTCAACAGCAGATCCTTGGAATCGTCGAGCGGCATATCCTCACGCGCGGCGATCTGCTGCGCGGCCTCCCACATCCCCAGCACGCGTCGGCGCACCTCGAGCGGCAAGACCTCGATGCCGTTGCTGCCAATCTCCGCAGCGCCAGACTCGTCGGAGTCGCCCTCGATGGTGCACGTGTCGGGCGGGCTCGCCCATCCTTTCAGCGGCGTCACCGTGTAATGACGGCGATCGGTCGACGAGACCGTCCGAATGGCGAGCGGGAGCTTGCGCCCGCCGGCCGGAGAAGGCGGGGCCGCGGGTTCGGGTTTCAGCGCGTCGACGTCTTCCTGCCGGATCGGCAGCTGCGCGCCCATCGCCTTGCGCATCATCCAGCGCAGTGTCACGTCATTGAGACCCCGGTTCTTGTTGCCGCCGCCAATATCGGAGTGGGCGCCGCGGAACCAGACCTCGCACGCGCCCTCGATCCGGATCGGGAGGAACGATGGCCGACGCTCGTCAAGCGCCAGCGCGTGGAAGCAATACTGCAGGTTCGACTTCGGCAGCGAGAGATGGTGCCCGATATTCAGCGCAGTGTTGCCGAGATTGGCAAGCCCGAAGGACGCCACGACGTCCCAGACACCGAGAAACCGGATCTTCGGCGAGGGCTCGACGACTTGGTCGCTGCCGGGCTTGCGGATGCCGCGGTCCTGGATGCAGTGGCAGAAGTCCAGCGTCGTCGCCGCGCCGCGGCTGAAGCCGACGATGTCGATGTCACGCTCACCCTCGTCCCACGCCTTGCAGAGGGCCTCGTAGGCTTCGTTGATGCGCGGCAGCTCGCCGAGGCCGAAGACGCCGCCAAGGGCGCGGCCGATCGCCTTGAAGCGCGTGCCGACTCCGGCGACGTAGAAATCGAGGTCCGGCCGCTTCGAGTGCCGCTTGTACGCTTCATAGAAGCGGGACACGTTCGTGTTGGTGTAGTCCGGATCATCGCCGTCCTTCGCCTCGTTCCAGGTACCGTCGAATGCGTATACAGACATGCGACTGCCTCCCGCGGATGCGCGTGTGGGAATGCATTATGAGCTACGGAGCGGGGTAACGGCGGCGATCAGGAAGGACGGCTCACGGTGCGGGTCACATCGACAGCAATTGGGGCCCACCATGCAGACGCCAATGGCCGGACACCTGCCGACCTGGCGGACACCTGAGGACGCCGCAGGAAGTACGTCAGAAGCACTAATGACACCAGAAGGATCGTTATTGCTATGGCGACCACCACCCACCGCGGTGCGAGGCGGCGAGTTTCTGCACGAGCGCCCTCACGGTATGTGCCCCGCCTCGATGCCACGGCGGGTTCTCGCGGGAACACCCCTGTCGCACTCACACCTGCAGATGACGCGACCGAGCGATGGCGCCACGCCGAATCCTGAGGCGCCCTCTCGTCATCAAATTCGACGCGTCGCTCGACCTGAGGCGCTTGCGTTCTTGGTGAACGACGGCGGAAGTTGCGGGCGTGCGCATCACCCGAGAGATCGACGGCATCGAGGTCGAACGTCGGGGGCCATTGAAATATTTCTTCGACCGAATCAACTGGCCGAGCAGAAGCGGTCTGCTCGATCGAATTGATTGGGCGAGCAGAAGCGGTCTGCTCGATCGGATTAATTGGGCGAGGAGAGGCGGCCGTAGGTCGCGAGGGCGGGGCTGGCTCGGGTGCGCTGCCGTTCAGGAGACTCTCGGCTGCTTCGCGCTCCTTCGTCCAGTCGACCGGCGAATTATCGGGTATTGCGCGTCCAGCGCGCGCGCTCGCTTCGGCGAAGCGAGTCATTGTGCCCTCCGCGACCACCAGGTCCGGCTTGTGATTCGCAGGGGCCTGGCGACCTCGCTCGCATGGTTTGTCGTTCCATTCGCCGGTTGCGGTTTGTCGCCGGATGGTGTCGTACCGTTGTGCAATGCCACGCCGTGCAGATGCAGATCGCGGCACACCTCCTCGACGATCTCCTTACCCACGCGCTGACGCTGCAGAGCGAACGCGGTGAGCAGGGCGTTGTCGCAGATGACGTTGATAGCGCGGGGGATTCCTCCGGATGCTTGGTGGACGGCCAGAAGTGCTTCGCGCGAAAACACTCGCGTCGCATCACCCCCCGCGAGCCGCATTCGGCCAATGATGTATGCGGCGGTATCCTGCACGTCGAACGCTGAAAGGGAGTAACGCAACACGATGCGCTGCTTGAATTGTCGCAAGTGGTGCTCGTTGAGGCGGTCCGCCAACTCAGGATGTCCCGCCAGGACCAACGTGAGCAGTTTCGCGTCGTCCAATTCGATGTTCACCAGCAGCCGCAGTTCCTCGATCAGCTCATCCGACAGGCGCTGAGCCTCATCGACAATCAGCGCTGTATTCAGCCCCGCATCCCGTCGCGCGATCAGTGTCTGCTTCAGGTGTTTGAAGAATGTGGGCGTCGAGGCCGCGACTGCTGAATCAAAACCGAATGCCTCGGCTAACTGCTGAAAAAACTCTGTGCGCGACAGCGTGGGGTTCATCAAATACGCCATGCCGAGGCCAGGCACACCCGACCCTTGCCGGTTCAGCGATAAAGACTTGCGGAGGAGTGTCGTCTTACCGGTTCCAGCTTCGCCAACCAGAAGGACGACTCCTTTTCGCGCGCTGATCCCGTATTGCAGCATGTTCAACGCTTCGCGATGCGTCGGCGTCAGCAGGAGGTGCTCTGGGTCTGACGTCAAATCGAAAGGCGCGGAGTGGAGGCCGTAGAACTCTTGATACATGTGTTCCCCGCGGATGCCCAGCCTGCGACCGCTACGCTCGGCAGCGGAGTTGAGCTACCAGTGACGAAACAAGGACGGTAGCACCGTGGCTGTGTTTTGTCGCTCTCGCCCCTACCACCCGCGGCCACTATCAGACGTTTGCGTCTGTCCCTGTCTCACTCCTGCTCGCGGTGCCCGGCAGCTGAGGCAGAGCGAAGGTACCCTCCTGGTCGGGGTAATAGGTACCGCTCTCGCGATGGTAATACGGTAAATAGGAGTCGTCATCATCATCCAACGCAACGCGATTGAGCATGGCTCCGACAAGCGGAGCGCGGACAGCCTCGAGGCGTTCCACCGCGGCGGATGCCACTTCGCGTGATGTGCGGGCGCAGTCGATGACGACGAGGACACCAGAGGCGACCTGCGAGATGAGGGCGGTGTCGGTGACCGCCAGGGTGGGCGGCGAATCGATGATGACCCAATCGAAATGTTGCCGCAGATAGACGACCAATTTTTCGAGGCGTTCCGAGCCGAGCAGGTCAGCGGGGTTTTGCTTCAAACTGCCGGCCGGCATCAGCCACAGACCAGGAATCTTCGTCTTGCGGACGTCGTGCGGTGTCGTATTTCCCGTCAGCACGTTTGCGAGTCCAGGCTGTTGCTCTTGCCCGAACAGCTGGTGGAGCCGCGGTTTCCGTAAATCGCCATCCACAAGAAGCACGCGCTGTTTCAGCCGCGCCAACGAAACGCCGATGTTGGCGACTGCCACCGTTTTGCCTTCGCCCGGTTCTGC
Organism: Vicinamibacterales bacterium; assembly: GCA_035764385.1. Lineage (GTDB taxonomy): Bacteria > Acidobacteriota > Vicinamibacteria > Vicinamibacterales > UBA2999 > Gp6-AA40. The sequence continues at coordinate 15,899 of DASTZI010000309.1, read as the reverse complement.
GCTCGTCACCAGCAAGGTCCGGCCGTCCACCAGTTCTGGTGCCATCAGAAGATTTGTTCGAAGCGCTTGGATGAGCTCGGAGAATTGCGCTGGTGCGCCGTCGCCGAGAAACACGGACGCCTGCCCGCTCTGCGGCTTTACATTCGGCACGACGCCGAGGACGGGAATGCGCAAGTGGCGTCTGACATCGGCGGGTGTTCTGTAGCGAGTGTTCAGAATCTCCAGGCCGAAGACCAGCGCTAATGCGAGGAATCCACTGCCGCCGATCCCGAGGCCATAATTGCGCAGTCGCCGCGGCAGCACAGGCGTGTCTGGAGGGCCGGCCCAATCAACGACCCTGACGGCGGTGCTTTCGAGCTGACGCGAAAGAGTAATTTCCCGCGAACGTTGCAGCAGTTTGTCGAGCACATCACGGTTGCTGGCGGCTTCGCGCTCCAGCGCCGTATATTCAACGGCCTTCCCATTCAGCGCCTGGACCTCTAATTTCTGCCGCTCCAGTGCGCTAGCCAATTCGCGTTCGCTCGACTGCGCCGCCAGGAACTCCTTCTCAATCGCGGCGGCGTGGATGGAGATTTCACTCTGGATCTTGGCTTCCGTCGTTTGGATCGCGCCCTGTAGTTTCAGGATATCCGGGTGACGCTCGCCAAGCTCCTTTGACGATTGCGCCAGCTGACGCTGCAATTCGCTCAACTCACCCTTGAGTCGTTGGATATATGGGTCGTTTGCGATCGCCGGGACGCTGTCGAGCGCCTCGCGGTTGCTTTTGCCCGAACTCACTTGTCGATACAGCGCCTCTTTTTCGATCGCATAGGTCCGTGCTTTTATTGCTGCGTCCTGCAATTGTCCGAGCTTCTGCACGACGATGTTCTGCTGCTCGTTACCCATTTTGTCGGTGAAGAGCGCGTCAGCTCCGTGTTGCCGTCGATAATTTTGGAGCGCAGCCTCGCTGTCCTCAACGAGCTTGCGCTGCTGGTCGACCTGCTTCGCGAGCCAATCGGACGCTTCGCTGCTTGCGCGCAGCTTGAACTCGGCGCTTTGCTGAACGTAGGCTCGCGCGAGCGCGTTGGCGATCTGTGCAGCAGTTTGCGGATCCGGTCCGAGGAAACTCACCGCCACGAGGCGGCTGTCCTTGATGAGCCCAGCAGAGCGGCCCATCATGATGTCGTCGACGCTTGGGACCGCGCGTGATACGCCCACCGCTCCTTCACCGCCCCCCGGCGTTCCTGATGCGGCGGCTTTGAGATCTTTTTGGGCGCGCATGGCGACCTCCCGGCTTTCGATGATCGCCACCTGGGTCGGGAAGAACTCGCGCATATAGTCGCGTTGATCGAGCGGCAGCAGCGGGCGATCAACCCCCAGAATGTTCATATCAATATCGAACTGGAGGGTCGCCTGCGTCTCGTAAAGAGGGGTACTCGCCCAGTTGCGCACCGCTGCGAACGCGATGCCGAGGAGGACGATGCTCACGATCATCCACTTGCGGCGATAGATAATTCGAACGTAGTCCCGGAACGGCAGCTCCTCGGTAACCGGGTAGTCATCCGCAATTTCGTTGTCCAGCGGGTGAAGAGGAGCAGGCGGTTGGGCGTCAGGCGTTGTGCGCATACTTAGAATGGCGTTGGTGTCGAGGGCGTCTTAATCCAGCAGGAACCGGGCCATGTCCACGTCAAAAAAACCGTGCATGAGCGGTAGTTACCAGGCCGCGGTCCGAGCCGTCGCGCCGCGATTCGACAAAAGTCTGCCTATTGGCAGACTCCTGACTTTCCGCGGCAGTACGCGGCTAGGTAACCACAGGCACCGGCCCAAAAGAATAACCGATCTTCCAAGGCTGGCCGCGTCTCGGCAAGGAATGCCCATTGCACCCGGTTTGGCTCCTGTACCCAAGGCGGCCGCCACATTCGATTCATCGGAAGGTGTGTTCTTGAAATCACGGAGCGGATGGTGTGGTGTGGCCCTGCGGCGGTGCTTCCGCTCCACGCGCGTCGCGACCTACATCGGTCTGGCGGTGTGCTTCGCTGCAACACCCGTGCGTGGACAAACGGCAGCGCCGGCCGAAGCACAGAGGGTGATCGCACCCGCCGTTCAAATCACGAACCTCGGATGGGACGACAATGTTTTCCGAGTCGGCGAGGGGGCTGAGCCCGTTGGCGATTTCACGGCGACCGTGAGTCCTTCCATTCTGGCTTCGCTCCCCTGGTCGCGAATGCAGTTTACCGGCGCCGGCCAGCTCGATTTCAATTACTTCCAGCGGTTCGCTGCAATCCGATCGATCGACAGTGACAGCCGTGCCAATGTGGCTATCGCGCTCGGCCGGCTGACGCCGCATGCTGGCGGCAGTTGGACGAACGCTCGCCACCATCGCAATTTCGAAATCGACTTCCCGGTGCGGCGCCTGGATCGATCGTTGGACGCAGGTGTTGACATCAACGTGTCGGCAAAGACGTCGATTGGCCTCATGATGCGGCGTTCGCGTGTGGACTACACCGGTGACACCGTGTACCTCGAGTCGGACTTGGCGAGCGTGCTCGGCGACACGTCTACCGTCAGCGGCGTCAGCGTGCGCTACGCGCTCACGCCTCTCACGACTGTCGGAGCCCAGTTCGAGCAGGATCACGAACGCTTGCCCAACGCTCCGGAGCGCAATGCCCACGGTGTTCAACTGACGTCGAGCGTGGAGTTCCGCCCGCTCGCATTGGTGAGTGGGGAGGCTCGGGTCGGGGTACGGTCGCGCACCTTCAACGATCGCAATGCCGCCCCCTTTCAGGGAATGGTGACGCGTGTTGACCTGAGTTATACGTTGCTTGGGCGAACACGCTTGACGCTGAGATCGCAGCGTGATCTTTCGTATTCGTACCGCGCAGGCGAGCGGGATTATCTGCAGACCGGCACCGAGGGAGTCGTGACGCACCGCCTCGGGACGGCATGGGACATAGGGGGAAACGTCGGCCGATTCAAGCTGCTCTATGGACTGGCCGATCGCAGCGCGCGCGCCGAACGGGTCCTTCTCTATGGTGTGGACGTAGGCCGCACCATGCTCCGGTCGCGAGTCGGGTTTCAAGTGACGCGGCAAACACGGTCGTCGGACTTCTCGGCAGGACGCGAATACGAGGAGATGCGGATCTCTTCATCCGTGACGTACAGATTCTGATCTTCGCGAGGGCGAACCATGCTCATTGTTCTTTTGGTGGCGGCGCTGCAGACGGCTCCGGCGGGAAATGCGGATCCGCGGTTGTACGTGGTGGGTCCCAACGATGTACTCACCATCACCGTCTACAACCAGCCGCAGCTGTCTGGAAAATTTGTCGTCGAAGCGGATGGCACCTTTGCCTATCCGCTGCTCGGCCGGGTCGCCGCTGGCGGGTTGAGCATTCGGGCCGTGGAGGATAAGGTTCGGCAAGGGCTGGCCGACGGGTTTCTGAAGGACCCGCAGATTACGGCCACGGTCGACCAGTATCGCAGTCAACAGATTTTCGTCATGGGCGAAGTGAAGCAACCGGGTTCACTCCAGTTCACCGGGTCGATGACGTTGATCGAGGCACTCGCCCGCGCAGGATCCGTCACTGAGCGTGCCGGCACGGAAGCGCTGATTGTCCATTCCGATGCCGGCGGGGCCGCCGTACCCGCGTCGATTGCCAGCGCGAACACCGCACGTGGTGACGCAATCCGCATCGACCTGCAGAAGCTCCAAAGCGGTACCTTGGCCCAGAACCTCGCCCTGCGGCCGGGCGACACCATCTTCGTTCCCCGCGCGCAGACGGTGTTCGTGTCGGGTAACGTACGCATGCCAGGTGAATTTGTGATCCGAGCTGGAATGACTGTGCGGCAGGCACTGGCACTGGCCGGCGGCGTCACTGATCGTGGCTCGACACGTCGCGTGCAGATCATTCGCCTTGTCGACGGAAAGGAAACGACGCTCAGCGGCGATCTGCAGAAGACGGTCGAGCCAGGTGACACAATCGTGGTCAACGAAAGGTTCTTCTGATCGCCGGTGACGGAAGTTTCAGTCGTCATTCCTACCCACAACCGCCGTCAGCTGCTCGAATTGACGCTGCGCAGCGTGTTCGCGCAGCGAAACGTTGCGTTTGAGGTTGTCGTTGTCGACGACGGCTCTACTGACGACACCGTTCGACTGCTGCGGAGCCTTGGCGACCGCGTTCGGGTGATTCGCCACGAGCGCCCTGGCGGCGTGAGTGCCGCTCGCAACCGTGGCATTGCCGAAGCGCGAGGTCGATGGGTCGCGTTTCTCGACGACGACGATCTGTGGGCACCTGACAAGCTCGCGTGTCAACTCGAAGCGCTTCGATTGAGCGACCGGCAGTGGGCGTATGCCGGTGCAGTGGACATGACGACGAACCACCGCGTTCTCGCAGGCGAGGCGCCGGCGCCGCCGGACCGATTGGTCAAGGAATTGATGGCGAGGAACATGGTTCCTGCAGGTGCTTCGAATGTCATCGTGCGGAAAGACTGGCTGCCATCGCCGCCAGTGTTCGATGGCAGTTTGTATCACTCTGCCGACTGGGATTTGTGGATCAGACTGGCGCGGCAAGGACCGCCAGCGTGTGTGCCGAAACCGCTCGTCGCGTACCGATTCCATGCGGGGAGCGCCTCGCTCGATTTGCCCGGAATGTTCGCTGAGGCCGCCGAAATCGAACGACGCCACGGCGCGGTGGTCGATCGCAACGCGTTCAATCGCCATCTGGGGAGGCTGGCCAAGCGCGCCGGCTGGTCGCGGGCAGCACTGCGGCACTACTCTCGCGCGGCGGCTGGAGATCGCCGCTACCTGGTTCGCGAATTTGCTCCCGACGTCTACCGACTGGCTGTAGAGGTCGCGTGGAGCCGAGTGGGTCGATGGGGGATCAAGCGCCGCGCGCCCGGACCTCGCCGCGACCCGCACAAGAAATGGAAAGATGAAGCGCAACTGTGGGTCGATCGCCTCGTTCGCGCCGAGCGCAATACAGACTCCGCCGTCCTGGGGAACCGATGACCGAGTCATCTAAGGGCCGACGCCGCAACGCCGCGCGGATGTGGCTTCGGCATCTGCCGGCGCCTATTCAAACCCGCCTACGGCAGAATGCGTACCGAATCCCTGTCGCGGTGCGACAGCTCTTTGGCACCAGCGATCCGGATTACCCGCCGGGTACGGTGCCCTGGGGCGGCCTCCGCCGCACGACGCCGCTCAGTCGGTCCTGGGGGTACGATCGCGGAACACCCATCGATCGTGTGTACATCGAGCAATTCCTCACGACGCACGGCGCGGACGTCCGCGGCTCCTGTCTGGAAGTACTCAACGCCGACTACACGCACCGGTTTGGCGGCAGCCGCGTGGCGAGCAGCGACGTACTCGACATTGATACGGCGAATCCATTGGCAACTGTTTTTGCCGATCTCGACGAGCCTGATTCCCTCCCTGCTGAGCGGTTCGACTGCATCATCTTCACGCAGACGTTGCATCTGGTGCCGGACATGCGTACGGCTGTCGCCAACATCTGGCGAGCATTAGCTGCGGGCGGCGTGCTGCTGCTCACAGTGCCCGCCATTGGCCGTCATGACGCCCGCAAAAGCTTTCACCACGATCGGTGGCGCGTCACGAAAACGGGTTTGGAGTGGCTGCTCGCGGAAGTGACAGAGGCATCTGTGGATGTGACCAGCTACGGCAACGTGCTTTCGTGCGTCGCGTTTTTGTATGGAATGGCCGCGGAGGAGTTGCGCCCGGAAGAACTGCAGCTGTTCGATCGTGAGTTTCCGCTGATCGTCGCGGCACGCGCCACCAAAGAGCGCGCTCGGTGAACCACGCCGGCACGCTCGTGCTCCTGTATCACAGGGTCGCTCAGCTCGAGCACGATCCCTACGGACTCGCAGTCCGTCCAGAGCGCTTTGCCGAACAGTGCGAGATCCTTCGCCAACACTATGACGTTGTGCCGCTCCGCGACGCCAAAGGGTCGCGCCTCGAAGTTGCCATCACCTTCGACGACGGCTACGCTGACAATCGCGCCGCGGCAGCCATGCTCGCTGCGGCGGATCTGCCGGCCACGTTCTTCATTACGATCGGCAGAATCGGCGAACGTCGCGAGGTGTGGTGGGATCGGTTGGAACAACTCGTGATGCGATGTGCGCCCGCTGGTGGGTATCTCGATCTCGAAGTCGCCGGCAAACGCTTCTGGGCCGACGTTCGCTCGCCCAGTGCGCGCGCCCGCGCGCATATGGCGCTCTACTGGCGAGTCCGTCGGATGCGCCCGACAGTCATCGAATCTCTTCTCGATCGTCTCGAAGAACAGCTTGCAATCCGGACTGTTGAACGCAACACGCACCGCTGGATGACGAGGGAAGAGCTCCGCGAATTGGCCGGCACGACTGGTATTGATGTGGGCGCGCACACAGTGACGCACCCCGTGCTCACTGCGGTTTCAGCCAGTGACCAATGGGAAGAGATCGACGGAGGCCGACAGCAGCTCGAACATGCGGTTGGAAAGCCGATACGGCTGTTTTCCTATCCTTACGGTGGTGACGACGCGTTCGACGACGCGACTCACCAACGCGTTCGTGACGCCGGCTACACATCGGCGTGCACCACGACCGGCGGCCTCGCATCCGTCACCGATGACTCGTTTCAGATTCCACGTAATGTTGTCGGCGACTGGGATGCGCAGACCTTCGAGGGATGGCTGAATCACTGGGTTGCCCGCACCAGGTGAGGTCTCGTCTCGACATCGACGGCAAATTCAGCTTAAAAGCGCCAATCGACGAGCTTGTTGGCGATCCGCCGGAGGAATGATCGCCGCCGACCGCGGTGGAATTCAGCGCGACCAATTGCGCGGACTACATCTGGATCGGCATCGACTGTTGCCGGTTCCACGTTACGAAGGACCTGGTGCAACTGTCGGTGGCTATCGTTTCGCTGCAGATGCGCCAGGATCGCCAGTTGGTCCGGTTTAAAAAAGTAGCGATAACCAACCGGAACCAGGTAGTGATCGATCGCATGCAGCATGAATTGCCGGAGAGCCAGACGATCGGGAACGGCGCACCGTTGGGCAGCGATGGCCTGCAGATTCGCGCCGCCGTCGAGGGAATTCTCGACATGAAGTGTCAGCTTGGGGTCGCAGTATTTGGCGTGTTCGAGAGCGATCAACGGTTTCCCATAACACAGTGCTTCGAACCCCAGCGTTGAATTGCGGACCGAGACGCAATCGGCTGCCTCGATCAACGTATGCGGGTGAATGTCCGACACAACGGTGCCGCGGCTGCCGACAATCTCACGCAGTGCGGTGTCGGCGTCCTTCGAATCCAGCGGGTGCGTCTTGACGACGAGGCGAGCGCCCGGCACACCGGCCATACACTCGAGCAGGAAAGAGACGGCGGATTCGTTGGAATGGAACCGCCGTGCGCCGATGACGACGTTCGTATCCCAATCGACCTGGCAGCCATAGACAAGCAGGAAGCGTCCGTCGGCGCCGAGGAGATTACGGCGTGTCTCGGACGGCGACAGCAGCCGTTGCGACACCATCGTGGCTTTGCTGGCCGTATAGTCCCTGAGAAAAGCCTCCACCCTGCCGTCGTCCGTGGTTATCGCTGCCCCAGCTCCTCGGCCGAAGAGATCGGAGGTGTCGCCGGACAGACGTCCGCGATCGAGGAAGATGGTGCCAGGCAGCCAGCCTATTTCGTTCGTGAAGAACGGCTGTCCGGCCGCCTCGCAGGCGGCTGATATGGCGCTGTAGGGAAGATACCGGCCGTTCCAGAGGAAGACCGCCCTCGGCTGAAACCGCGCCACAAGGGCCAACGTCGCTTGCGACCAGACCTCGGCGAGCCGCCGCGCGCGTTCAAACGTGCGGACGACGTTGAGCGTATACGGGTAGCTTTGTCGGAATACATCAGGCCGTTCGAACACGATGCGCTCGAGCGCGCAGATCGCATCCACGGAGGGGCGACATTGCAACTCCGGCTGTTCGGTGAGCTGCTCGATTGCCGGACCGGGATCGAGATAGTCGTACTCCCACTCATCCGCGCCGTCGAGCGTGACCCAGATGGGCCTGAACCCGGATTGAACCAGACGTTCCGCAAGCGGTCGATAGAACCTGAGGTAGTACTTCTCGCAGATGAACAAGACGGTCTTGCTATCCGACATCTGAACCTTGCTTCGCTACCGGCAGATTGGAAACAACGCAGACGATCTGTGTTGGATCATGTCGTCTGTAGTCGACCGCGGCGAGATACGCAGTCGGACAGTATTTGTGAAAGATCGCGAGCCAGGCGGCCGGCGGAAGAATGGAAAGATGGGTATGGCCGTCGTCATAACAAGCAATGACGTGATGTTGAAATGGTCCGGCGCCGACGAGTTTCGATACGACGGCGTCGATGTCTCGTGGCGCAAAGTGCTCGAGGACATCGGCCGAGCAGATCACATCACCTGCAGGAACAGCGCCCGTGATGACATTCGCGCGCAACACACGGACGTTGTCGGGCAGGTCGACCAACTCCGGTGAGTGCGCCCAATCAACGCCGACAACCTGTGCTGCGTAGGGTGCGACCGCTCGCAGGAAGCGTCCGTTGCCGCACCCGATTTCGACGATAGTACGCGGCGCGATGCGTGTGACGGTCTCCACCTGATCGAGAAGCCAGTTGTTCCGGCGGTAGTCTGCGTCTTCATGCTGCTGATCGTAGAACGACGCAGTCAACGTCTCATCGGGGCGATGTGGGTCGCCAGGTACCAGTTCCAAATTGAAGCCCGATATTCGCGAATGAGAGAGCAACAGGGCCCTTCGGGCGATCAGGAGTTCCTCTTCGCGGTCACCGTGGCGAAGAGCACGCCAGACGCGGCGCAATGGGCCGCGGAGCGGCTTCGGAATGTAGCGCCTGGCCCAGTTACCTACACTCCCCTCCAAGCCGTTCACTCGCATGCCGAGGACGCAAGAGTCGACGGGGGGACCGGATCGTTTCCGCTGCTGATCGACGTGCACACCAGTGGCGGCGTGTACGAAACCGCGCCTGCCGTAGCGCCGTCGACGTCGACGGTCCGTATGCGGTCTCCCCAGTACAGATGACGATTGTTCGTTCGATCCAGGACGGCGATGCTGATCGCGTAGCTGCCTCGCTTGAGCCGGAGCGGACCGACGACCAGCGTCAGGACGTTACAACCTGGCTGCAAATCAAATGATGACCCCTGTGTCCTCGTGTAGGCATCCAACGCCGCCAGACCATCATCGCCCCAAAGAACAACGCGCACGTCCGCGACCTCGACGCCTTCGTTGGTTGTGACGGAGAGGGACACATTGAGGGTGCCTCCGTCGACAATCGTGTCGTCACACGAGGCGATCGACGCGACGGTACCGGCTGCGGTGTGCTCGTGCGGCGCCATCGACATATGCTGGCGCGCGAGCTCTTGATAAGCGCGGATGCCCTCGCCCACGTCGCCCAGGTACAGCGCGGTTCCGCGTTCGAGGACGAGTACCTTTGAGCATACACGCGCGATTTGATCGGTGTCGTGGCTGACAAGAACGAAGGCCGCACTATCTCTGATGTGCGCTAACCGCTCGTAACATTTGGCACGGAATGCGACATCACCTACCGCCAACACCTCGTCCAGCAACAAAACATCCGGCTTGATAGCCGTCGCCACTGCAAAGCCAAGCCGCACGTGCATGCCGGCGCTGTAGCTCTGAACCGGCATGTCGATGAAATCGCCAACTTCGGCGAACTCGACTATTTCGGAGAATTTGCTGTCGATTTCCTTCTTCGTCAGTCCGAGCACCGAGCCGTTGACGTAGATGTTTTCGCGGCCGGTGAGAATCGGATTGAACCCCGCACCGAGTGAGATGAGCGCGCCGACGCGACCGGCCAATTCAATGCGTCCCGTGTCCGGTTTGATGAGACCGTTCAGCATCTTCAACAGTGTCGTCTTGCCGGCGCCATTGCGGCCGATGAGGCCCAGGCACTCGCCGCGTGCGAGTTCAAGCGAGACATTGTCGACGGCCCAGAATTCCTCGGTACGCAGTTGGTCCGACGGCCGCCTGCCAAAGATGTCCGCCGCCGTATCCTTCAGGCCGTACCACAGCGAACGTTTGAGAGTTCGGCAGAACTTCTTCGAGACTCGTTCGACGCGGACCAGCACGTCACTGCTCATGCGCATCAGTTTCCGAGGCGGGCGACCAGGTGCGGCAGCGCCAGACGGTAAAGCACCCACGCCAGGATCAGCAGTGTGACAGTCACGCCGCTGACCACGAGGAACGCGATGTGCTGAACCGCAGCGCCCGTCGTCAGCCAGTCGCGTGTCGTGGTGATGAGCGGCGTCAGCGGATTGAGCGAGGCCACCATGGCACCCAGACCGGACGATGGCACCGGGTAGAGCACCGGTGTGATCAGCATCAGAAACGTGCTCGCGATGGGAAGACTGTGTTGTACATCACCGTAGAGAACACCGAGGGGAGTCAGGACCAGGCCGATCATGAATCCTGTCAGCGCGATGCTGATCATCCCGACCACAAACAGCGGCGACGTGGCCGCAGGCTTCAGCGCGAAGGCGGCGAAGACGCCGATGACGAGCGCGAGCCGCACGACGAAGGTAAACCCCACCTGCATCAATCCGGAAAGGAGAATCGCCTCGCGCGGGAAGTTGATCCGCGTCAGCATCGCGCGGGCGGCGTTCACGCTGCGCAGCGGACTGTTCAACGCATCCACGAATGTTTGCCAGATGATCGCGCCGACCATGGCATACGCGGCGTAGGGGATCGGTGTGTCGCCAACGCTGATAACCCCCGCCGAATTCAGATAAACGAACGGCAGACCCGCGACGAGCGGTGGCAGGAACACCCAGACGTAGCCGAGCAGACTCGCTCGATATTGCGCGCGCAGATCCCGGACGAAGAGACGCCATGCGAGCTCGCGCGATCCCCACAGGTCCGATATCAACTCGCGGGCGAACTTTCTCGGCTGTCGCAGCGGCGACTCGGGCGTGTACACCGTCACCAGGGACCTGACACTCCGAGGGCCGGTGCTTGGTTCGATCATGTGTAAATACTACGTGGACGTCGACTGGTTGTGTATTCATCGCTGCGTTCTTGCTGACAGCGTTCTCACCTCCTGACATCGATTCTCCCCGAGCAAGATTTGCATGGGTCTGCCCGCTGGTTCGCAGCCGTGCCTAGCTTCGCACACCGCCGTTCGGGGATTAAGATCTCACCTGTGATTGCGGACGATCCGCACGGCGACGCGTCCGCGACCGGCGGCACTCTTCCGACCGTGTCAGTTGTCATGTCGGTGTACAACGCCCGCCGCTACGTCGCCCGCGCGATGCGCAGCGTTCGCTCGCAGACCCTACGCGATTGGGAACTGCTGATATTCGATGACGGATCGATCGATGGCACGCGAGAGATCCTCCGCGAATACGCCGATCGCGATGCGCGCATCCGTCTGTTCCTGAATGAGCACAAGGGTTACGTGACGTGGCTGAACGAAGGGCTGCGTCAAGCGCGCGGGCCATTCTGGGCGCGGATGGACGCCGACGATGTGGCGCTCCCGAATCGCTTCGAGAAGCAGGTGGCCTACCTTCGTCAGCACCCCGATTGTGTCGTCGTCGGCGCCGATGCGATGCAGGTGGATGCTGACGGCTGGCCAATGGGGCGGCTTCGGGTGCCGCTGACGCACGAGCAGATCGAGGCCTCGCTGCTGGAAGGGCTCGGGGAGGTGCTGTGTCACCCAGTGGCCATGTTCCGTCGCGACGCTCTGACGGCCGTGGGCGGCTACCGCAAGGAATGCGAACTGGCCGAGGACGTGGACCTGTACCTCAGACTCGCCGAAGTGGGACGGCTGGCCAACGTGCCCGACGTGCTGCTGCGCTACCGCCGCCATTTCGCGAGCGTGACCGCATCGCAGCAGACGAAGCACGGCGAAGCGTTGCGGCGCGGGTTACAGTCCGCTTACCGCCGCCGCGGGTTGCCGCCGCCGGCCGAGGAGCCGGTGCGGCTACGGAGACAGGTCCGTGACGCCACGCGGCCCGAGATGCGGCGCTACTGGATCGAGCAGGCGCTACAGGCCGGCTATATCTGGACGGCGCGCAAGCACGCGCTTTGGTTAGTGGTCGAAACGCAGGGATCCTCACCCGCGTTGCATCTGTTGCGCAGCGCCTTGCTCTCCGAGCGAACGCCTGTGGTGGCGTGGCTAAAGCGATGGAGGCGGCGTCTGCTCGGAGGACGCTCCGTGACGCCGCCAGCCACGGGACAACGCACCTGAACGTCGCCAGTCGCGTTGCACGCGAACTGGAGACGAACACATGAAAATCGCGTTTGTGTTCTATGAATATCCGCCCGATACCGCCGATGGCGGCATCGCCACCTACCTGCGTCAGGCAGCGCGAATGCTTTGCGCCCGCGGCCATCAGGTGGAGGTCTTCGCCGGCGCGCGCGGTCGCGAGGGAACGTTCGACGACGGTGACGGCATCACCGTCCATAGGATTGGCTGCCCCGACGGCCGAGCCCGCTTCCACCGACCTGTTGCTGCCGCGTTTCAGCAACGCCATGCCCGGGTCGGCTTTGATGTGGTGGAGGGCGCAGAGTATCTGGCCGATTCACGCGACATTCCGGCGTACTGCCCGGAGATCCCGCTGGTAGTGCGGCTGCACACCGGAACTTACCTCCTCAACCGACTCAATCGCCCGCATGTGTCGTCGATGTTCAAGCTGCGCGTCCTTCGCGACAACTGGCGGCAGTGGATGCGCCGCTCGTACTGGCGCTACGACAAAGCCCGCGACGTCGAGCGGCTGCACGCGCTCGACGCTGACCACATCGCGTCGCCTTGCTCGGCCATGAGCAACGCGATGATCTCGGTGTGGGACCTGGACCCGCAACGCGTGGCGTTGGTGCCGTATCTTTGCGTCCCACCGGCGGCGCTACTGGACGTGCCGGTCGACACTTCTACAAATACCGTCACTTTCTTGGGGCGCCTGGAAATCCGTAAAGGCGTGTTGGATTTGGCCCGAGCAATCCCGCGCATCCTTCGCCGCCATCCGCAGGTGCGCTTCCGCTTCGTGGGCAGGACGCACCACTACTCGCCGCAACCGGGACTCGACATGCGGCAGTACTTGGAGCGCGAGCTGGCCCCTTACGGAGAAGCCGTGGAGTTTGCCGGAGCGGTTGCGCTCGACGAGGTACCGAACGTGCTGGCGAGGACGGACATATGCGCCTTTCCGAGCGTGTGGGAGGCATGGGGCTACAGCTGCGCCGAGGCGATGGCGGCGGGGCGGGGCGTCGTCGGCAGCAACGCCGGTGGCATGGCCGATCTGCTCGCGCCGGACTCTGAGGGCAAAGAAGTGGGTTTGAGGATTTCACCAAACCACCCGAAAGATCTCGCCAAAGCGGTTTCCCAACTCTTCGAGCAGCGCGAACGGCGGCTCGAGCTCGGCCGGAGGGCGCGGCGTCGGATTCTCGAGGAGTACGGCGTCGACGCCATCGGACCGAAGATGGAGGACTGCTTCCGTCGCGCGATCGAGCACCGCCGCCGGCTCGGCCCGCGCAATACCGTGCTAGGCGCCCCGGTGACGACGCCGCAACGCGCTCGCGCCGGGATCACTGAGCAGGCGACAAAGTCGTACTAGCGGCCAAACTCGACGATCACGAAATCGGTCGCCTTCGATCGGTACTTGACGGTGAGGCGCCAGCCCGCGAGGTTCTCGACCGCCGGCACCCGTCGGCTCCACGTCGAGACTTCCTCTTGCGAGGACGCCTCGCTCAGGCCCGCGGCCCCAAAGTAGACCAGCGAGGTGGCATGGTTGAACCCTCGCTCATCGGCGACGTCGAACAGGTGACCCCGATTCAAGGCCAGCGCACCCTCAACGTCCAACCCCGGACCCCAGGCAGACATCGCATCGAATCCGGTTGCCCACGAGACGATCCCATCGTCGAACTCGAGCAGTTTCGGCGGATGTTCGGCAAAGCGGGCGCGGACGAGCGGCGCCTCATCGAAAAAGAATTGCGAAAAGCGCGCATGGTAGTCAGTGTGCCGATGAAGCCTGAGGAAGAACGCGCCGCCGATCAACATCGTCACGGCAACGATTGCTGCAACACGCGTCGGTCGGACATCTGCAAGCCACTGGTCCGAGAGGTCGAGCGCGATCAATGAAACGAGCAAGGTTCCCACCGGCATGTACCAATGACCCTGACCGTAGGTCTGGACGAACAGGAAGTTGTACGAAGCAAGCATCAGCACGCCAAGCGATGTGGCGAGCAGGAACGCCCGGTCCCGACGAAGCAGAAAGGGCGCCAGCAACGCTGCCATTCCCGGAACGGCCAATTGGAAGATGCGCCAGAAATCAAAAATCGGCGGGCGCGGAGCGCCAAAGAACGAGCTCATGACGTGAAAGGCGGTGCGAGCGTTCTGGATGGTTGGCCACGGGAACGTGGACTTGAGTTGACCGCTCACCGGCACCATGCTTCCGAAGAAAAAAGAGTTGATCACGACGTAGGCGAGTAGTGGAAGCGCGAAACCGCCGGTGAGGATCCACCCCGATCGCAACGATGCGGTGCTCGTCCACCATCGTTCACGCCAGGCGATCACGGCGTAAATCGCCGCCGCCACAAAGAACTGGTCGAGCCGGGCCAGGGTGAGCAATGCCAAGCACGATCCGAAAACGCCAGGGCGTCGGCGCGGAAGGTCAGCCCTCCATGCCCAAAAGAGCAGCGCGAACGCCAGCAGCACCAGCGGCGACTCCATGCCGTTGACGTAACTCCACAGCGTTCCAAAGAGCGGCTCACTGCCCTCGCCGGGGTTCTGCTCCCGTAGCATCTGGGGACTGAGCGTCAGCCACGCCGGCGACACGATCAGCGCGTAGGCCCCAACCGGAAGCGCGGCGAAGAGCGGGTTCAGCGATCCATCGTCTCGTCGAAGAGCGAGACCCAAGACGAGAACTGCCGCCGAAACGCACAGCAGGCTCAACACCAAGGTGAATGCCAATTCGGCGACCGCGGGTCCGTTGAATAAACCCAACAGGTAGGGAATGGAGACTAGCGCCTGCCACAGCGGGTGAAAGCCGTTGGACGGGTGACTGCCATCGAAGGCGACGACGCCCGCGCCGATGTGCCGCGCGACCACCAAGTAATAGAAGGTGTCGGAGGCGACGTAACCAAAGAGCCTCGCAGGCCCGGACGCGATCACATCGGTGACGATCGGTACTACCAGCAGCGCGACTGCCGAGGCGATTACGATGTGACCCAGTCGTCGAGAGGGAGTCATTGGCGCGTTTACATCACGCACAGCGATTTCTAGGCGAGGCGACAACATCCTAAACTAAGGTCGCTTTCATCGTGGACGTATCGGTCATCGTGCCAACGCGCAATCGCTCTGCACTGCTGCCATTGACGCTGCGCAGCGTTCTGGCGCAGAGAGATGTCAACTTCGAAGTAATTGTCGTCGATGAGGCGTCGAGCGACGACACACCCGCGGTCATCGCGAGCTTCGGCGACCCTCGTATTCGGTCGATCCGCCACGACCGCCCTCAGGGCGTCAGCGCTGCGCGAAACCGCGGCGTGGCCGAGGCGCGCGCCGACTGGGTGGCATTCCTCGATGATGATGATCTGTGGGCACCGACCAAGCTGACGCTGCAGCTCGGCGCACTGCGCGCGAGTGGAGCGACGTGGGCATACGTCGGGCACGTGAACTTCAATGTGCATCATCACGTCACCGGCGGTTCCCCGCCCCTGCCTCCATCGGAGCTGCTCAGGCAGCTGCCGGAGCACAATGTGGTCCCAGGCGGGTGTTCGGGTGTAATGGTGGCGAAAGACGCAGTGAGGCGCGCCGGTCTTTTCGCTGCCGAATTCCAACCATTGGCCGATTGGGACCTGTGGCTTCGCTTGGCACACGTCGGCGTGCCCACCTGTGTATCGCAGCCTCTCGTGGCCTATCGGCTTCATGGCGCGCAG
>DASTZI010000308.1:0-11111 GCA_035764385.1 Vicinamibacterales bacterium | reverse complement strand
CAGCGAGAAGAGCGGACGCGAGATGTCGGGGACGGTCACCAGCAGACGCCGCGTGCGCAGCATCCGCAGATTCTTCGCGGTCGCATTCGGCGCGTAGCCAAGCCGCTCGACGGCCGCCATGACTCTGCGTTGCGTCGCCGGTGCGACGATGGCGGCGTTCGACAGGACGCGCGAGACGGTGGCGGTAGAGACACCGGCACTCTTCGCGACGTCGTTGATCTTGGCCACCGTGAAGGCAATGTTATCGGATCAGCCGACGGACCATGGCGACACGAGCCGCCATGTGGACGACAGAAGCTCGCCGACCAGTCCGAAATAGCCAATCAACCCTCGCGAGGGAACGACGTCGTCTGCGGGACGAACGGACTCCACGCGGACGAAGATCGGCATCTCAAGCGGGACATTGTCCGCCGCCCACCATTCCGCCGCGAACGCGGGCATCGGTTGCAGCGAGCTGATGGCCGCATCCACGGCTGGTGTCACCGAGGCACGCGCATCGTCAGGCGGCATCGAGGACGGCTGCCCGGTGACGAGGTGTGTGTAGACCTCGGTGTACCAGCCGAGACGGGAGGGCTGTGGGACGACGTGGAAGACGAGCTGATGGCGCTCGGCAATCACGAGGATGTCGCCGGCCGCGCTCATCCGCTGCAGAACCTTGCTGATTTCCCGGACGGTCTTCAGCGGCGTATTCACCATCGCAATGTCGAACGCCATCCCCAGCGCATGCGTCGGCACATCGTCGGTCGCGTTATGGTTTGTCGCGCGCAGTTGCTGCTGGTAACCGAGATGACGCACGAGGCTGGTGACCTCGATCGGGCCAGACTTCACGCGCGACGCCACGTCGAGCAGGCACCCGATCGTGGCCGCCCGCGCGGAGACGTAGCTCGCCTGCCGCGACATGTCCATCTCGCCGATCGGACTAAGTCCATCGAGGCGGACACGCACGTTGAAGCGTTCGGGATCGTTTGGAAGCGGCACGAGGCCGCCGTTGGCAAGCCCCGCCTCGATCTGATGGAAATCGTCGAGCGCGAGCAGATCGAGGAACGGCCGATAGCTGTCGCGGATCGCAAGTGCGGATTCCTTGCTCGCCGGCGCAAGCCGCCCGAGCATGGAGTTGACGGACGTGAGGTAGTTCGCCTCGGAGGAGCGCTGCGCCCAGGCGGGTATCGCCGTCACGCAGAAGATTGCGAGAGCGCTCGCGCCGACTCGGCCGCAGACACGTGAAGCCACGTATCCGCATTGTCGGTAATGCTTGAAAAGATTTCGAGCTCGGCGGTTAATCGACGGTCTGTCCGGGGGCCTGACCCCACGTGAAGCCGTCCTTCGGCCGCTTCAGCGTCACCATTCGAATGCGATGGTCGGCGGCGTTTCTGCCGGGCGCGCCGCTGATGACCACGACGTCGCCTGCCTTCAACGTCTCGCGCGTGACGCCGGTGTTGTTCAACTGGCCGGTGCCGCCCCATTCGACGTTGTAGACCGTGACGCTCCCGTCCTTTTCTTTCACGTTCACGTGAACGAACGAATGCGGGTTGCGGAAGACGAATTGAACGATTTCGCCTTCGATGGTCTGCGTTTGCGTCTCGAGATACGTGGCGGAGAAGGAATGATGCGCGAGCGCGGGGCTGGCAAGCATCGCTGCGCCGGCCACGAGCAGGATGACGAGAGAGCGCTTCATCACCGAGAGGGTATACTCCCGCCGTTCGAAGATGTCAAAAAATCGTGTTCACGGCGCGCGCCGGCGTGAGTTCCTGTCCGCCCTTGCCGCATTCGGTGCGGCGACGTTCGTTGGCGGTCCCGTCATCGCGCGCCAAGCCGCCGGCGAGCGACCAGCCGACGCGAAGCGAATCGACCTTCATCACCACTACGCCTCCCCACGCTGGAGCCGCCGTCACGCCGAGATCAAGCGGCAGGGATGGGAGACGTTCCAGGATTACAAGCCGTCGCAATCACTCGAAGCGATGGACAAGGCGGGCATCCAGACCGCATTTCTGTCGGTCACCAATCCGGGCGTCTGGTTTACCGACGACTACGACGGCGAGCGTCAGACGGCTGTCGCGCTCGCGCGCGACATGAACGACTTCGCGGCCCGCATGGTTGCGGACTACAAAGGGCGGTTCGGCCTGTTCGCGACGCTGCCACTGCGCGACATCGACGCGAGCCTTAAAGAAATTGAGTACGCGTTCGACACGCTCAAGGCAGATGGCGTCGGCCTGGTCACCAGCTACGGCGACATGTGGCTCGGCGACGTTCGGTTCCAGCCGGTCTTCGACGAGTTGAACCGCCGCCGGGCCATCGTCTACACGCATCCGACCGATGGCGCCTGCTGTCACAACCTATTGCCGAACACACCGCCTGGCACGGTTGAATGGAACACGGATACGGGACGATCGCTCTACAGCGTGCTGGCTGATGGGATTCAGGGGCGCGGCGCACCGAGCGCGGCCAAGCGTTATTCGAACATCACGTTCATCTGGTCGCATGGTGGGGGAACGCTGCTCGGCCTGGTCGGACGCTTCAATCTCGGGGATCCGGATGCGCTCGCCAATCCTCCAGCCGATTCGCGCCTCGCCCAGCTCCGCAAGTTTTATTTCGACACCGCCGGCTCGGCGAATCCTGTGACGATGCAGGCGCTCAAGACGCTCGTTGGTTCGTCGCAGATCGTCTACGGCACCGACTATCCGTTCGGTGGGGCCAACGGTCCCGCCAACATCGTGCGCAACCTGCAGCGCTGCGGCTTCACCGCCGCCGAGTTGACGGACATCGAACGGGGGAATGCGTTGAAGGTGCTTGCCGATCTACCGCGTAAATTCGAACGCTGAGACCACCGGCGTCGACACTTCCACGCCCGTGCCCGATGACTGCACGTCACCGCTGACGGCATAGAAGCGGTTTCCGATCACTGCCGCGGCGACACCATGCCGCGCAATCGCCATCGGCGGGAGCACCGACCACGCGTTGCTCGCGGGATCGTATTCCTCGAACGTGCGGAACACCGTCTGTTGCGTTGGATCCTGGAACTCACCGCCCGCGACGTAAATCCTGTTGTTGTACACCCCGTAGGCGAGCGCGCTGCGCGTCGTCGGCATCCGCGCGCCTGGGACGCCCCAGGTGTCCGTTGCGGGATCGTAGACCTCGACGAGCGATGTATCGGAGGCGAGCCCGATGAACGCGGCGCCTACCCGTCCGCCGATCACGTAGATCTTGCCGTTCACCGCGCCGATGGCCGCATGGTTACGCGGCGTCGGCATCGGTGTCAGCTCCTTCCACGTGTTGGTCTTCGGGTCGTAGGCCTGGACGGTGCCGAGACCGCGCTGCGGCGTGACCTGGCTCAGGAAATTCTCCTTTGCCCACGGCTGTGTCGTCGCGCCGCCAATCACGTAGATCCTGTCGCCGACCACGGCGGCGGATGCGGCGCCGCGCTTGATCGGCATCGGCGCGAGCGCCTTCCACGCGTCGCTGGCCGGGTCGTATTCCCAGGCGTTGTCGATCGGTACCCATGCGGCACTTCCGCTCGTTGGATAGACGAAACCGCCGAACGCATAGATCTTGTTGTTGAAGCTGGCGAGCGCGACGTGATGCGCCGGCAGCGCCATCGGCTTCTTCTTCGTCCACTTGTCGGCGGCGGGGTCGTACTCGTAGACGACGCCAGCAGGCTTCCAGAGGGGGATCAATCCGGCAAAGACGTACATCTTTCCGCCGGCGGCCGAGCCAAGCAGCTCTTCACGCGGCTCGGGAAACGGCGCAACGTTTTTCCAGGTGCCCTGTGCGAACGCGGCCGACGCGGCGGACGTCAGCAGCAGGAGACCAGCCAGTGACGCACGAAATCGAGGCGCTCGGGGCTTCAGCATGCGCGCGAATGTATGCGGAGCGGCCGCGGCTGTCAACGTGAACGCGTTGCATCCGATGCTCAATGTCGCTAGACTCCGCGCCAATGTAAACGAATACCTGGAGGACGAGCATGATGCGGCCTGCGGCATTGTTGGCGGTAGTACTCCTTCTTTCCGTGCCCGTGATCGTTCGGGCACAAGACGCGTCGAGCGGAACGATCGCCGGCGTGGTGCGTGACGAAGGCGGCGCGGTGCTGCCCGGCGTCACCATTGAAGCTGCAAGCCCCGCGCTCATTGAGCGGACACGGACCGTCGTGACCGACGGTGAAGGCCGCTACCGGATCGTCGACCTGCGCTCCGGCACTTATTCAGTCACCTTCACGCTGCAGGGTTTCCGGACGGTCCGGCGCGAGGGCATCGAACTGTCGACCGGCTTCGTCGCGACGGTGAACGCCGACCTCGGTGTCGGCCAGCTCACGGAAACCATTACCGTGACAGGTGAGGCGCCGCTCGTCGACGTGCAGGGCATGACGCAGCAGCAGGTCTTCACGCGCGACACGGTGAAGACGCTGCCAATCGGGAAGAACGCCGGCATCTACGCGGCACTCATCCCTGGCGCCGCGCCCTTGCAGCCGACGCAGCAGGATGTCGGCGGCACGAAGGGGGAGGACACGCAGTGGTTCCGCATGCACGACAGCGGGCGCAGCACGCAATTGCGCGACGGAATGTTCATCGGGACGCCGATGGGTGGCGCCAACTTCAACTCCGCCGTGAACCCCGCCACGATCGAAGAGGTCACCGTCCAACTGACCGGCAGCCTCACGGCGGAAGTGATGGGCGACGGCCCTCAGACCAATTTCGTGCCGCGCGACGGCGGCAACATCTTCAGCGGGTCGTTCTCGACCGACTTCGGTAATAGTGGCCTCCAGGGCGACAACATCTCCGACGACCTGCGCGCACGGGGCGCCGCGCGTCCGGGCGATCTGCGGCGGCTCTATGACGTCGGCGGCGGCTTCGGCGGACCAATCGCGCGCGACCGCATCTGGTTCTTCGCCAGCAGCCGTTACAACGAGGCATCGAGCTACGCGCCGGGCAATTACTACAACAAACTCGCGGGCACTCTGTTCTATGAACCCGATCTGAGCAGGCCTGCCTTCGACCGCAACTATTACCAGGAACTCGGCGCCCGCTTCACTGTCAAAGCGGCCGAGAAGCATCGCCTGACGTTCGTCGCGCGCGACGAGCGGAGCTGCGCATGCTTGCGGGACGTGTTGATACCGAACGCGACGACGCAGGCCCTGAAATCACCGGAGGGATCGGGCGACCGCCGCTATCCGTGGGGCACCTATACGTTTCAGGCCGGCTGGACCAATCCGGTCACGAACAAGATCCTGCTCGACGCGGCCGCCAACTTTCTCGGCCACCGTATCATCAGCCGCTTCGGCAACGACGGGAAACCGGACGACAGTCCGGATGACATCGCGGTCTTCGATCGCGTGAAGAACTACTGGTACGGCTCTCCCGGTGAGACGCTCAACCAGGGCGTGGCGCGCGGCTTCCAGGACTTCTCCTCGATGAACCTCCGGGCATCGGCCTCGTATGTCAGCGGCGCGCACAATTTCAAGACCGGCGTCCAGTTCCGTCGGGCGACGCTCGACAACAACTTTTTCATCAACCACGACGTCAGCTATACCTTCGCCGGCCGTGTTCCGGAATCGGTGACCTACTGGGCGACACCCTATCGCAATAAGAACCGCGTCATTCAGGGCGCGTTCTTCAGCCAGGAGCAGTGGACGATGAACCGGCTGACGCTCAACCTGGGGGCGCGGCTCGAGTTCGTCAACGGTTACATTCCCGAGCAGCACCTGCCCGCAGGGCCCTTTGTTCCGGCGCGCGACTTCGCACCGGTGAAAAACGTACCGAACTGGAAGGACATCAACCCGCGCATCGGCGCGTCGTACGACCTGTTCGGCAACGGCCGTACTGCGATCAAGGGTTCCATCGGCCGATTCATTCCGATTCAGAGCAACATTCCGATCGGCACGACGTCAGGCATCGTGTTCCCGAACAACCCGGTCAGCGCCATGGTTATCAGTTCCACGCGCACGTGGGCCGATGCCAACGGCGATTACATCCCGCAGGAAGCGGAGCTGGGGCCGCCTTCGGCCACCGACTTCGGCAAGCCGCGCGTCGTGACGCACTATGCGGATGATGTGCTGCACGGATGGAGCGCAGGTCCCTTCAGCTGGCAGGGTTCCGTGTCGCTGCAGCACGAGCTCACCACCGGTCTGGCAGTCAATGTCGCCTATTTCCGCACGTGGTACGGCAATTTCCTCGTGACGGACAACCTGCTTGTTGGTCCGGAGGACTACGACACCTATTGCATCACCGCGCCGAACAACAGCGCGCTGCCGAATCCAGGTGAGCAGATTTGCGGGCTGCTGGCCATCAAGCCGGCGAAGTTCGGCAGGCTCGACAACCTCGTCACCAATTCACAGCATTACGGCAACCAATACGAGCACCACAATGCGATTGACGTCACGCTGAACGCGCGCTTCGGCAACGGCGGTCTGCTCACGGGCGGCGTGTCGCTGGGCAAAACGGTGTTCGATAATTGCGACGTGCTGAAGAAGCTTCCCGAGATGACGACGGCGTCATTCGGACCATCGGGCGCGCCGCTGGGGGCGGATGCGGGCCGGTCGAGCCCGCAGACCGTCTGCAGGCTCGATCCGCCGCTCGGGGCTGAAAGTCAGTTCAAACTGTCGGGTGCGTACGCCCTGCCGTGGGACCTGCGTGTGAGCGCGAACTACCAAAACAATCCCGGCATCGACACGACTGCGACTTATGTGGCGACCAACGCGGAAATTGCGCCGTCACTCGGGCGCGATCTGGCGTCGGGGGTGCGCGGCACCGCGAACATCGAGCTGATAGCGCCGCGATCGCTCTACCGTGAGGGACGAGTCAATCAACTGAATTTCGCGATCAACCGCGTGTTCCGCGCCATTGGCAACGCGCGCATCCAGCCGCGATTCGAGCTGCACAACGCGCTGAACTCGGCGCCGATTCTCGCGATCAATGGCCGTTACGGTCCCGCCTGGCAGCAGGTGCGGTCAGTGCTCGCGCCGCGCCTCGCGAAGTTTGCGTTGCAAATCGATTTTTGATCGGCTGGAGGGGCGGGATAGGCTGGAGGGGCGGGAAGGAATCCGATGAAACAGGTCAACGTGGCGGTGATTGGGACGGGGTGGTGTGGCGGCATACGTGCGGCGGCGTCGGCGGCGAGCCCCTGGGTGAAGGAACTGCACATTGCCGAAATCAAGGAGGACCGCCTCCAGGAGGTCGCGGCACAGACGCGGCCGATCACGGCCACGACCGACTATCGCCGCCTGATCGAGAACCCCGCCATCGATGCCGTGATGATCTCGACGACACCGGAGCCGACGCACTTCCCGATCGCCAAAGAGGCGATGCTCGCCGGCAAGCACGTGTTTCTCGAGAAGCCGATCGCATTGGAACTGTCGGAGGCTGACGAGCTGATCCAGCTTTCGCGTGAGCGCAACCTGCTCTTCACGATCGGCTACTCGCAGCGGTTCAACCCGAAGTTCGCCTACGTCAAGCGGTCGCTCGAAGACGGAACGATCGGCGAGCCGGTGAGCGCGCTGGTGAGCCGCCACATCACGCGCAATCTGGGGAAGAAGATCAGCGGTCGCGTCCGGCTGTCGCCTGCCGCCATGGAATCGACGCACGACCTCGACTTCGTGCTGTGGTGCCTGGCGCCGCGAAAGCCGATCCGCGTCTACGCGCAGGAAGCCGCCAAGATCATGAAGACGCAGTACAACGCGCCCGACTGTGTCTGGATGATCGTCACGATGGACGACGGCACGCTGTTCACCGTCGGCGGCGGATGGGTGCTGCCGCCGGCGTACCCGAATTTCTCGTCCACCTGGATTGAATTCGTCGGCACCGAAGGCGCGGTGATGGTCGACGACACGCATCGCGACGTCTATGTCACGTCGATGAAGGATGGAATTCGGTTTCCGATCTCGTCAATGCCGGGCGAGAGAGTGAACCACGTCTATGCGGGACCGATGGAGGCCGAAACGCTGCATTTCCTCGAATGCGTCGCGACCGGCAGACAGCCGCTTGTTACCCCCGAGCATGCGCGGCTGGTGATGCTCGTCTATCAGGCCGCGGATCTGTCGGTCGAAACGAACAAGCCCGTGGAGCTCACGCCCAAGGAAGCACCCGCACTCGCCGTATGAGGGAAATCCCAAACCCCAAATCCCAAAACCCAAATCCCAACGTTGGTACTGGAACTGTGGCTTGGGATTCGGGATTTGGGATTCGGGATTTGGGATTTGCCGCAGCCGCGGCGACACGCACGCGCTGGTGGATGCTGGGTCTCTTCAGCCTGATGTACCTGATTTGCTATCTCGATCGGGGCATCATCTCGGTCGCGCAGCCCGAAATGCGGCGCGACTTCGGATTGAGTCTCAACCAGATGGGGCTCGTGCTCGCGGCGTTCACATGGGCGTACGCGATCGGCCAGATCCCGATCGGCTGGCTCGGGGATCGGCTCGGTCCGAAGCGCGTGCTCACGGTGCTCATCGCTGCCACGTCCATCTGCGCGATTCTCACGGGCGCCGCGTTTGGGCTGGGGTCGCTCTTCGCCGCGCGATTTCTGCTCGGCATCGCCGAGGCCGGCGCGTTTCCGGTGGCGAGCCGCGGCATGCAGCTGTGGTTCGCGCCCTCCGAGCGCGGACGCATCCAGGGCGTCACGCACTTCTTCAGCCGATTCGCCGTTGCCATCACACCGCTGACGGCCGGCACGCTGCTCATCGCATACGGCTGGCGGGTGATGTTTTTCGTGTTTGGCACAATCGGCTTTGTGTGGGTCGCCGCGTTCTGGGGGTTTTACCGGGAGCGTCCCGAGGATCACGCGCGGGTCAACCGCGCGGAGCTCGCCGAAATCCGCGGTCTTTCAGAAGATGGACACATCAAGCCGCTCTCGGTTGCGAAGCTGGCGACACCGTGGCGACGCATCCTGACGACGCCGAACATGTGGTGGATCGCGCTCGGCTACTGCTGCTTCTTCTTCGGCACCAATTTCTATCTCACGTGGTATCCGACATATCTGCGCGAGCATCGCGGCCTGTCGGTCGCCGCGCTCGGGCTCTGGGGATCGATACCGCTCGTCGCCGGAATGTTCGGCGACGTCGTCGGCGGCTGGCTCTCTGATGTGATTCTCAAGAAGACGCGCAACGCCAAGCTCGCGCGCCGCGGCGTCGCAGTGCCGGGATTCCTTCTGGCGGGCGCATTCGTGATCCCTGCTGCGACGGTGAGCGATACGACGCTCTCCATTCTTCTGCTCGCCACGTCGTTCTTCTTCCTCGAGTGGGTAATTGGTCCGGCGTGGGCCGTGCCGATGGACGTCGGCGGCCGTTTCAGCGGCACCGTCACCGGTGTGATGAACATGGCGGGTGCACTGGCCGCCTCGTTCACCGCGATCGTGTACGGCTCACTCTTCGGTGCCGGCTACTGGGTCGCGCCCTTCCTCGTGAGCGCGGCGGTCATGGGCGTCGGCGCGCTGATCTGGGCCTTTCTCATCGACCCAGATCGCAGTGTTGTCTGACATTCCTTGTTATCCGGCATTAATCAAATAACAGGGACGCTCGGCTGCCAGTTCACTCCAGGCCTCCAAGCTCGACGACGTGGAAAAACGCTGGCGTCGGCTCGCGGGTCCACGGAGTCGTGAGCGACGATGCACCTTTCGATGCTCGACGGTCTACGCCTGTGCAGCCTCCGCCGCGTTTTTTCGTCTGTCGCTGTCACGTCGCTCGCAGTCGGCCTGTCGTGAACCGGCCGCCGAGCATCCGCTGAACTGTTCGACGCGCCAACGAGACTCGCCACTCTAAGCCGATGCGGCCGTGCGGAGGAGAAGAACCGGTCCGAAAATACTGTCGCCAATTGCTCCGGGGAACGCCTGGATCCAGGGGAACGGCCATGGATCCAGCCGCGTTCTTCGAATCCGCATGGCCGCGTCGGCGATTAGATCTCGGTCTGAATCTGCCTTAGAAGTGTTATGGGACCACCAGACAAAGTTGGTTAGTTTGTCTTTGGCGCCGGCTTGAGAGTGCTGTAAACGGCCTCGACAAACATGTCCGTTGTCCAGGGTCCTGTGTTGGCTCCGTATCGCGTATCGTAGTCGGCCGTCACTCGCGCCGCTTTCACCTGCGCCAGCGTCGCGCCGTTAGCGATCATCCCCTTCACGCGATCACGCACGATCACGACCATATCCCGATATTCGACGACCTCGTGCTCGTCCGCGAGGAATCCGTGGCCGGGGACCACATACGTGCCGCCCTCGCCCTCGTGTTCGTAGTTCGTCCGATTGAGGATGTCGTTCAGCGCCTTGATTTCGCCTTCGACGCTGCCGCCGTTCTTCGCGTCGATCATCGGGTACCGCGTCAGGTCAAGGATGTTGCCCGCCACGATGACATCGGCACGGCGGAAGAACACGATGCTGTCGCCGTCGGTCACGGCATTCGGCTCGTAAAACATCTCGACGCTGTCGCCGTTGTGCGACTTGCGGCGGCGGTCCTCGAGGTACGTGTCGCCCGGCACGGCCTCGTCCGGGGCCTTCGCGTCCTGCAGTCGGTTCGTCACGTTGTTGTGCGCGATGATCGTCGCGTGGCGAAGCGGATCGGCGAAGAGCCCGGTCACCGCGCGCGGCGCTGAGTTGACGAAGAACGAACCCGGCAGGCTCGGGTCCATGCCCGCCCCACCGAGCTTGGCGTTGCCGCCCGTGCGGTCAGGAAGGAAGCTCGTGTTCGCGATGAACTGGATGGGACGCTCGCTCAGTTTGGCGATCGCTGCGATCACCTTGTCCGAGAGTCGGCCGGTGCCGGTGTCGACCACGAACGCGCCCTGATCGCCGGTCTGGACGACGATGTTGCCGCCATCGCCGACGAGCATGTAGACGTTCTCGCGAATCGGCAGGACGTGAATCTCGCTATCGCGCGGTTCGGGGTCGACCGCTTTGCTGGCTTCGTTCGCGCGGCCTGGCGCCGGCGACAGCAGCGCCGTTCCTTGCGCATCCGTCATGTTTTTCGCCGTATCACCGTAGCCGGGATACATCGACGGTGCGCCTGTCCACGCGACGCCGAGCGGCAGCTTGTGCCGTTCGGAATACTCGCGGGCGTACGGCTGCTTGCCGAAGTCATAGTGCGGCACGACGTCGGGCGCGCGGCCGAGGATCTGCTCGCTGTCGTCGCACGCGTACAGCCA
>DASTZI010000307.1:0-4963 GCA_035764385.1 Vicinamibacterales bacterium | reverse complement strand
CCCCGTTTGACGAGTCCGGCTAGAACGGCCGGCGTGACACCGCGCTCGCGCAGCTCCGAGGTCGGCAGTCCGGCAGGTGCCGCGGAGAGGATCTGCAACGCCGCGTCCTGCCGTGGGGTCAGAATCCGGTCCAAGCCCATTGCCGACAGCGCGGCAATCCGCTGTTTCCGGAACGCGCTGCTTTTGCGGCGCGCGCCGGGCGGCATCGCGACTGCCAGCGCATCGCCGATACCGGCGACGTAGTACTCCGCAACCCACCGGCACAATTCGACGATCGAGTGCGGCAGCAGCGGCTCGCGATCGAGCGACTCGGCGATGTCCTTGACGTCCGTCCCGCCTTCAACGAGCGCGTCGTGCCGGATGACGCAGCCGGTGAGTGTGCGCGCCCCAACCGGAACCCGTACGCGCGCGCCGATTGGCGGCATGTCGAGCGAATCGGGGACGTTGTAAGTAAGCAGATCGAGGAAGGGAACGGGGACTGCGACGGCGACCAGGCGCAACTAGGTTTCACCTGCCAGGATCGCGCGAACCCGTTTCATGTCTTCCCACACCTCTCTTTTCGCCGACGGCGTCCGCAGCAGATAAGCGGGGTGGTACGTCGGGATCAGAATCGCGTCGCGATACTGGAATTCGCGCCCGCGGATGCGGGTGATCGGATCGTTGCTTCTCAGCAGGCACTGCGCCGCGAACTTGCCAAGCGCGACGATCACCTTCGGTTTCACGGTATCGATTTGACGAAACAGGAACGGCTCGCACTGCTCCACTTCGTCAGGCTCCGGATTGCGGTTGCCAGGCGGCCGGCACTTGATCACGTTGGCGATGTACACGTCCTCACGTCTGAGGCCGATGGCTTCGATGATTTTCGTCAGCAACTGCCCCGCCCGGCCGACGAATGGCTCGCCCTGGATATCTTCGTCAGCTCCTGGCGCCTCGCCGACAAACATCAGATCGGCGTTTGGGTCGCCGACGCCAAAGACGACCTGCGTGCGGCCAAGCGTGTGAAGTTTGCACCGCGAGCAGTCCGCACCCAGGTCGTCGCGGATGACGCGGAGCGCGCTCATGGGTTCATGGGGTTCAATAGGTTCATGGAGTTCAATAGGTTCATGGGGTTCGCGTTCACGACGGGCACGCCACTCGGGTTCGAGGCGGACGCCCTCGATGCCGAGTTCCTCGAAGAACTCGAGGTGCGCCTTTAGTTGTTCGTTCATCGGGATCTAGGAATTTACCGCAGCCGTGCGCGCCTTCAGCAACTGCTCGACCCGATCGAGAATCGCCTCCGCGACGCGAGTCTTGCTCTGCAGAGGAAGAGTCTGTTCCTGGTCGGCGCTGATGATTGTGACCGCGTTGGTGTCGACCTCGAAGCCGGCGCCCGGCGTCGTGACGTCGTTGGCGACGATGAGATCGACGCGCTTGCGCGCCCGCTTCTCGCGCGCTTTCCGCAGCAGGTCTCCGGTCTCGGCGGCGAAACCGACCAGCACCAGCGGCGTCGGCCGCCGCGCGGAGAGCCGGCCGAGATCCGCCAGGATGTCGGGCGTCCGCTGCAGCGTGAGCGTCAGCGGCGCGTCGCCTTTGGCGATCTTTTCCGCCGCCGGCTCAACGGGGGTGTAATCCGCCACGGCGGCAGCCATGATGACCACGTCAGCGTGTTCGGCAGCGCGCAGCACCACGTCGCGCATCTCTGTCGCACGACGCACCCGGACGAGCTCGTCGGAGAGCGGTGGTTCGATGGCGGTTGGCCCCGCCACGAGCGTCACATTCGCACCGCGAGCGTGCGCCGCCGCTGCGACCGCAAAGCCCATACGGCCGCTCGATCGATTGCCGACGTAGCGAACCGGATCGATGTCTTCGTAGGTCGGCCCTGCTGTGACGACGACCCGGCGGCCGCGTAGAGCTGAATCGCGGGGCGAGACGATGCGTTCGGCAGCGGCGACGATGTCGTCGGGTTCAGCGAGGCGCCCTTTCCCAATCCATCCACAGGCGAGATACCCTTCGCCCGGTTCGACGAAGTGCACGCCGCGCGCGGCCAGCGTCTGCAGATTCCGCTGCACCGCCGGGTGAGCGAGCATGTTCGTGTTCATCGCGGGCGCGATGAGCACAGGCGCTTTCGTCGCCAGATACAGAGAGCTGAGAAAATCGTCGGCGATCCCGTTCGCAAGTTTGCCGATCACGTTCGCCGTACACGGCGCAACGAGCAGCAGCGCGATGTCGTCCGCGATCGCGATGTGCTCGATATCCGCGTTGGCACCCGGCTTCCACTGCGAGGTAATCACCGGGCGCCGCGTGATCGCTTCAAACGTCAGCGGGCCGACAAAGCGGGTGGCCGCCCTTGTCATGACGGCGACAACGTCATGGCCGCGCTTCTGCAGCCCCCGGCACACCTCGACGGACTTATAGGCGCCGATGCCGCCGGTGACTCCGACCGCGATGAGAGCCATGACAACTCCCAACAACCAACGTCCAACCTCCACACCTGTGGCGGTTGGGAGTTGGAGATTGGATGCCTTATTCCTCGACCTTGACGACCTTGCGACGCAGGATTTCCTTCTGCGCGATCGCGATCTTCTTGTTCCCTTCTTCACGCGGGACCGCGCCGGCCAGCAACTGGCGCGCGCGCTTGCCTGCGAGGACGACGAATTCGAACCGGTTTTCCTTAGGTGCTCGTTCCACGTTATCTCTGCCTTCCCTTAAACGTCGCAATGATGTTTTCGGCCGTCTTCTGCATCGCCTGCACGCGGGCGCGTTCGGCCAGCACAATCGCCCGCAGCCGTTCCACTGCTGTGTCGAGCTCGTCGTTCACGACGACGTACTCATAAGACGCAAATTCGCCGATTTCGCGGCAGGCCACCTCGAGCCGTTTGCGAATCGCTTCCTCCGAGTCCTTGCTGCGCCCTCGCAACCGCTGTTCGAGAATCTGAGCCGACGGCGGCAGCACGAAGATCCCGATCGAGGCAGTCCCACTGCTGCGCACCTGGCGCGCGCCCTGAACATCGATGACGAGCACCAGGTCTTGACCGCTGGCGAGGCAGCGTTGCGTATCGCCGGCGCGGGTCCCGTAGTAGTTGCCGAAGACGTCCGCCCACTCCAGGAACTCGCCAGCCCGTGCCATTTCATCGAAGCGCTGACGGCTTATGAAATTATAGTCAACACCGTCCTGCTCCCCCGGACGCGCGGCGCGCGACGTATAGGAGCGCGACAAACAGAGGTTCGGAATCCGCTGGACCAGCTTCTCGACGAGCGTCGTCTTTCCGGTGCCGGACGGCGCGGAAACGATGAACAGCAGGCCGCGGTTACTCAATATTCTGCACCTGCTCGCGCATCTTCTCGAGCTCCGCCTTCGCGTTGATGATGAGCTCCGAGACGCGCAGCCCGTCGGCTTTCGACCCGATGGTGTTCACCTCACGGTTCATCTCCTGCAGGAGGAAATCGAGCTTGCGGCCGCACGGTTCCGGGCCATCGGTGAGCGCATCCCAATGTGACAGGTGCGCGCGGAAGCGTGTCACTTCTTCGCTGATGTCCGAGCGCTGAACTGTCCGCACGATCTCCTGCGCGATCATCGCTTCGTCCACCGGCAGATCCAGACTAATCTCCCGCACGCGGTCCTTTAGCCGGACCTCGAGCGCCGACCGCCCCTCGTCGGCCGCTTCGGCCACGCGCATGATGAACGACGCCAGCGAATGCTTGCGACCATCGAGATCCGCACGCAAATGGCCGCCCTCGCGAACGCGCATCGCGTCGAGATCGGCAAGGGCCTGTTCGATGGCGGCTTCGACGCTCGCCGTCAGGTGTGCCTCGGCTTCGGGGTCGGGTTCCGCCGTCCGATCACGCACGCTGATGGCCTGCGGCAGACGAAGCAGATCGCCGGGCGTCAACGTACCGGCCACAAGGCCACGCTCGCGCGCACGATCGATCGCGGCGGAGAGCGCGTTGGCGAACTCTTCGTTCAATTCGATCGACGGCGCTGCCGGCGTTCTCAACTGCACCGATATCTGCAGCTCGATCCGGCCGCGGGCCACGCGCTTTTGCAGCAGCCCGCGCACCCGCGGCTCGACCTCCGCCAGCGATTGCGGAATTCGAAGCTGTAAATCGAGAAACCGATGGTTCACCGCGCGAAGGGTGACCCCGAGCGTGGCACGCTCATCCTCGTGTGTGAGCGAGGCGAACCCGGTCATCGACTTGATCATCGGGCGGCGGTCTCGTTCAACAGTGATGTCATACGCGCTCGGGCTCGTCGGTGGGCTCTTCCTGAAGCTGCAGTTCGTAAAGTTTCGCATACGCGGCGCCACGCGCGAGCAGTTCCTCGTGGCGACCTGTTTCGATGATGCGGCCGCGCTCCAAAACGACGATCGCGTCGGCACGCCGAACGGTGGACAGCCGATGAGCGATGACAAACGAGGTCCGGTTGAGCATCAGCGTCGACAGCGCGTCCTGCACGAGCATCTCCGACTCCGCGTCGAGCGCGGACGTTGCTTCGTCGAGGATCAGGATCGGCGAATCGCGCAGAATCGCGCGCGCGATCGCGATGCGTTGCCGTTGGCCGCCCGACAGCCGCTGGCCGCGCTCGCCGATGGCCGTGTTGTATCCGCCGTCGAGCGCCGTGATGAACTCGTGCGCGTTCGCGGCCCTCGCCGCCGCCTCGACCTCGGCTTGTGACGCACCAGGTCGGCCATACGCGATGTTGGCACTGATGCTGTCGTCAAACAGCACCGTCTCCTGAGTGACGATCGCGATCTGCCCGCGCAGCGACGCGAGTGTGACGTCACGGATGTCATGACCGTCGATGGTAATCCCGCCGCCCGTCACGTCATAGAACCGCGGAATCATATTGACGAGCGTCGTCTTGCCCGCGCCGCTCCGCCCGACAATCGCGAGCGTCTGCCCGCCACGCACGCTGAACGATACGCCGCCCAACGTCGCATCGTCGGCGCCGTTGTAGGAGAACCGCACGTCGCGAAACTCGATCCTG
>DASTZI010000306.1:0-19681 GCA_035764385.1 Vicinamibacterales bacterium | reverse complement strand
GTCGGGGTGCGACGCCGGTATGTACGCGCAGGACGCGAACTCGTTATACCGCCAGGATCCCGGAGCCCATTGGGTGGCCTCGTGTACTTGTGTTCAGGGCAGTGCTTATGCCCTGAGTCCGCGGGTCGTGCCGGCAGCGATCATAGACCCGGACCAATACATTACGACGTGCTGCAGCGGAAGTTCGCCAATCACGGTCATCAACATGGTTGGTGGGTTCATCGATGGCTTCCGCGTGTCCGATGGAACAGTCGTCATCCATATCATGAAGTTGCCGGCCGAGTTCGTGGGTAACGGCGGCTCGGTGCCCGCCGCAAACTCGTTCCTCGAGTACGTCAGTCTGGTTCGGTAGGAATTAGCAGTGCTTAACGTCACCTTCATCGGAACAACGGACCGTCAACTCGAGCAGTCGCTCCACGCGGCGGCTCTGCAGGTTTCGCTCGCCGAGGTCGCGCAGCTCACGTCGCTCGTATCGGCCAACGCCGTCCAACCTGACGTGTTGCTGTTGGATTTGCGCAGCGGCTACGGATTACCGCCGGCGGTGGCCGCACTCAAGCGGCAGCACCCATCGACAGCCGTCCTGCTGCTGGTGAAATCGCTTGACCCGACGCTGCTGCTTGAAGCGATGCGCGCAGGCGTCAATGAAGTCGTCGCTGAGCCCGTCGATCATGAAGAGCTGGCGGCAACGATTCACCGCGTCGCCGGCAGCCGCCCGCAGACCGAGCCAGGGCGCGTGTATGGCTTCATCGGCGCGAAAGGCGGCGTTGGAACCACCACGAT
Source organism: Vicinamibacterales bacterium (assembly GCA_035764385.1). Lineage (GTDB taxonomy): Bacteria > Acidobacteriota > Vicinamibacteria > Vicinamibacterales > UBA2999 > Gp6-AA40. The sequence continues at coordinate 18,901 of DASTZI010000306.1, read as the reverse complement.
CGCCGTCAACGTCGCTGCCTCGCTTGGCGGCATCAGCAAACCGGATCGCGCGCTGATGCTGGAACTGCACAGCACGGCCGGGGATGCGTCGTTATTGACGGGAATCGAGCCTCGTTTCTCGATCGTCGACGCGGTCGACAACACGCATCGGCTCGACGCGGTCTATTTCGGCAATCTGGTCACGCAGATTGCGCCATCGACTGACTTGCTGTCGTCGCCGGAGCAGCCGCCGGTCCACGGTCTCGACTCGCAGCGCATGAAGCAAGTCATCGCGTTCGCGTCCACCGTGTACAAGCACACGGTCATCGACATTTCGCGCTCGGACCGGTCCATTCTCGATGCGCTTGACCAGGTGAGCACGATCTATGTCGTGGCCAACCAGGAATTGGCGACGGTGAAAAGCGCCAGCCGGCTGGCGAACATGCTGCGGGGCCGCTACGGGCGCGACAAGATCGGCCTCATTCTGAGTCGCTCGGACCGCGATGCCGACATCAGCCAGGCGGACGTTGAAAAGGCGGCCGGCTGTTCCGTCACGCACATCTTCCCGAGCAATTACCGGGTTGCCTTGCAGGCACTGAACAAAGGCCGGCCGGTCGCGCTCGAGAACCATAACGACCTCTCAGCGTCGTTCAAACGATTTGCGTATCAACTCGCCGGAGTACGGCCGGCACGCGAAACGACACGATCGACCGGTTTGTTCGGACGTCTGACGCATTCGCGTTCGTAAACGGGAGACTGAATGGTACTCACCACGCTCACTATTGCGCCTACGCCACCAGCGGCCCGTCCGCCCCAATACCAGCAGTTGAAAGGGCGAGTCCACATCGAGCTGCTGAACCGGTTACGGCTCGACAAGCTCGCAAACATTTCGCGTGAAGACGCGGAACCCGAACTGCGCAGCCTCATCGTCGGCATTCTCGAGCGCGAGCAGGAGAAAATGCCGCTCAGCTTCAGCGAACGCGAAGCGCTCATCGTCGAAGTGCTCGACGAGCTGTTTGGACTCGGCCCGCTCGAAGGTCTTCTCGCCGATCGGTCGATTTCCGACATCCTGGTGAATCGCTTCGATCAGGTGTACATCGAGCGCGAGGGACGTCTCGAAGAGACGGACGTCGTGTTCCGCGACGATCGCCATCTGCTGCAGATCATCGAGCGGATCGTCAGCGCCGTCGGCCGCCGTATCGACGAATCCAGCCCCATGGTCGACGCCCGTCTGGCGGACGGCTCGCGCGTCAACGCCATCATCCCGCCGCTCGCGCTCAACGGACCGGCGCTGTCCATTCGGCGATTTCGAACCGACAGGCTTGGCGCGGACGACCTCGTCGATCGCGACAGCATGACCGCGCCGATGCTCGAGTTCCTGAAAGTGGCGGTCGGATGCCGGCTGAACTGCCTGGTTTCCGGCGGCACCGGCGCCGGCAAGACGACGCTGTTGAACGTCCTCTCCGGATTCATCGGCAGCATGGAGCGGATTGTCACGATTGAGGACTCGGCCGAATTGATGCTGCGCCAGAAGCACGTCGTCCGGCTCGAGACGCGGCCCGCCAACATCGAGGGAAAGGGGCATATCCGTCAGCGTGAGCTTGTCGTCAACGCCCTTCGTATGCGCCCCGACCGCATTATCGTTGGCGAGGTCCGTGGCGAAGAGGCCTTGGACATGCTGCAGGCGATGAACACCGGCCATGACGGCAGTCTGACCACGATTCACGCCAACAGTCCACGCGACGCCCTGTATCGTCTCGACACGATGGTCGCGATGGCGAATCTCAATATTCCCGATCGGGCGATTCGGCAGCAGGTCGCGTCCGCCATCGAACTGGTGGTGCAGATCGCCCGTCTGTCGGACGGCACGCGCAAGGTGACCGCGATTTCGGAGATCACCGGCATGGAGCGCGACGTCATCACCATGCAGGACATCTTCGTGTTCGAAAAGCTCGGCGTCGATGAGGATGGGCGCGTCCGAGGGCGGTTCAGGGCGACCGGGATCCGTCCCAAGTGCAGCGAGCGCTTTACCGCCTCCGGTATTCACCTGCCGCCGCAGATGTTCGAGCATATGAAGGTCGTGGCGTAATGGCAGCGCCTGCCATCATTTTTCTGATGGTGCTGGCCATCATCTTTGGGGCGTACTGGATATTCATCCTGCGCCCCGAACAGATGGCCGAGCAGCACGTCCGGGCGCGCCTCAAGGGGCAACAGAAGACTGTACTCCGCACTAGCCTTTTGAAGGCGCGGGAGCGGCTGAGCAACATCGGGTCGCTGGACTCGACGCTCTCCAAGAGCGGTGATGCGCTCGAGCCGCTTTCCGATCTCGTCAGCCGTTCAGGGCTCAAGACGACAGTCGGTACTGTGATCCTGGCCTGCATCTTCATGGCCCTGCTCACAGTCGCCGTCGTATCGCGCTACTCGCCATACTTCTCGGTGGCGCTCATCGTAGGCGTCGCGGCAGGGTTTCTGCCGATCGCGTTCGTGAAGCATATGGCGGCGAGGCGTCTGGCGGTATTTGAGGAGCAGTTCCCGGAAGCCATTGACCTGATTGCGAGGGCACTGCGCGCTGGCCACGCACTTCCGACAGCGTTGCAGATGGTATCGGACGAGATCCCGCAGCCGGTCGGTGGAGAATTTCGGCTGCTCTTCGACCAGCAGAACTTCGGCATGTCACTGCCCGACGCCTTGAAGGCGTTCGGTCAGCGAATTCCGCTGGTTGACGCCCGCTTCTTCGTCACCGCCGTCCTGACCCAGCGCGAGACCGGCGGCAACCTGTCCGAGGTCTTGGACAAGCTTTCCTCCGTCATCCGTGATCGATTCAAGGTGAAGCGCCAGGTGCGTGCCGTCAGCGCGCATGGCCGTATTACCGGGTGGGTGCTTGGCGCCTTACCGCCTGTCGTCGCCGGCGTGCTCTTCATCATTTCGCCGGAACACATTCGTCTGCTCGTCGATGATCCGCTCGGAGTGCAGATGGTCCTCATCGGCCTGACGCTGCAGGTCATTGGCGTCGTCGCCATTCGACGCATCCTCAGGGTGGAGTACTAAGTCATGGCGCCTGAAGTTCTGCTTGCCGTTTTCGGCGTGTTCGTCGCCATGTGTGTCGTTGTCGGGACCGCGACGTCGTGGGCGCTTGCACGGAGTGCACCGGAGAGACGCCGTGTCCGCGCCGTCGTCCAATCGGCGGGGCCGGAGCGCATCGTTCAGGATGAGAGTCTCGTCGATAGTCCTGATCCCGCGCTGGCTCGATTGTCGAAGATCCTTCCGAAGAGCCCGAAGGACATGTCGAACCTGCAGCGGACACTCACGCGTGCGGGCCTCCATTCGTCCCGTGCTCTTCTCGTCTATTCGATCGCCGAAGTCGCGCTGCCGATCCTGTTGTTCTTCGCGACCATCATGCTGGTTGGCTTCGCCGCTGGCCTCGTGCCCGGTCTCATCCTCGCACTGGTCGGATATTACGCGCCGAGCTTCTATGTCGGGTACAAGACGTCGGAGCGCCAGCGTGCCATCCGCAACGGCTTGCCGGATGCGCTGGATCTGCTGACGGTGTGCGTTGAGGCGGGCAGCGGTCTCGATCAGGCGGTCCAGAAAGCCGGCGAGGAGCTGAAGCTCTCACACCCGGCTTTGGCGGAAGAGCTCACGATGGTGACGACGGAAATCCGTGCCGGAAAAACGCGCCTGGAAGCCTTCAGGAATCTCAGCAGACGGACGGCCGTGGACGAGGTCCGCTCCCTGGTTTCGATGCTGACGCAGACGGACCGGTTCGGTACCAGCATCGCCGAAGCGCTCCGCGTGCATGCCGACATGTCGCGCACCAAGCGCCGCCAGTTGGCCGAGGAGCGCGCGGGGAAGGTTGGCGTCAAGCTCGTATTTCCACTGGCGCTGTGTCTGTTCCCCGCTCTCTACATTGTCTGTTTCGGTCCTGTCGTGGTGAGGATCTATCACGCCTTCTTCGAAGGCCAATAGTGTTGAAGCCTAAGGAGCGTTCGAGATGAATACGACTTCATTAGTTTCTCTTGGCGTGTTGGTGGTGCTGCTCGTGCTCTACATGATGCGGCGGAAGGCGCGCCTGAGCCGCGAAGACTAATCGGGACCTCGGAGGACAGAGACAACCACGTGCGCATATCGCGGTACATCTTCGTGTTGGTGATTCTGAGCGCCGGCTGCGGGACGCATCCTGGCGGCGCCGCGTCCGTCAAGCGCCCGTCGCCGAATCCGCCAAAGGGATCCGGGTTTGCTGCAACGCTCGAATCGACTGATGCGCGTCTGATGGAGGCGTTGGCGCAGCTCGCCAGGATGCGGACGCCGGAGGCGCACCGGCAGGTAGCGCTCGAATACCGGCGGCTGCATGTGCTTGACCATGCCCAGGAACACTTCGCGGCTGCTCTGAAACTGGATCCAAAGGATGTGAAGTCGCGGGACGGGTTGGCGCGGATCTGGCGCGACTGGGGTTTTCCGAACATGGCGCTTCCGGAAGCGAAGCGCGCGGTCGCTGACGCACCCCGTTCGGCGGCGGCGGCCAACACGCTGGGAACCGTATTCCAGGCACTCGGCATGTTCGACGACGCCAAACGATGGTATTGGCGCGCGGTCGCGCTCGATGGCGGCGCATGGTACGCACTCAACAATCTGTGCTACGCCGAGATCATGACGCGGCAGCCATATGCCATTACGACCTGCGAACGCGCGGTCGCCGCAGCGCCCGATTCCGCAAGTGCCAACAACAACATGGCGTTGGCGCATGCGGCGTCCGGAGATCTCGACGGCGCCAGGACGTGGTTCAGACGCGCGACGAATACGGCAACTGCAGACTATAACTATGGAATCATCATGATGTCGGAACGCAAGTATCGTGACGCGCAGGAGGCATTTCGGTCTGCGTTGCTTGCGGATCCCGATTCGACCCTGGCGGCCGTGCGCGCCCGGCAGGCGGGCCTCGCGGCTGAAGCCGAGGAGCACACCAGTGATCACCACTGAAACGGCAATTGCGTTCTCTCCGCCGCCGGCGCCGCAGTCGCTCGAGGACAGCGGCTTGTCACCCGACCTGGTTCTGCAGATTGTCACCAAGACACTGCATCTGGCGGGCGAACTCTCCGGAACGGAGCTCAGCGAACGTCTAGGCGTGTCGTTCCAGATCATCGAACCTGCGCTGACGCTCCTCAAGCGCGAACATCACTGTGAAATCTCCGGCGGTTCGGTGCTCGGTGGTCCGTCGTTCCGCTATCGGCTCACCGATACCGGCCGTGTCCGCGCCGCCCTGTTCCTCGAACACGACCATTACATCGGGGCGCTGCCGGTTCCTCTCGACCAGTATTCCGCGTACATGAAGCAGTTTGCGGGCGAAGAACTGCATCTCAACCGCGAGTTGATTGGTCACGCATTCTCGCACCTGGTGATCAATCCACGAGTCCTCGATCAGCTCGGCCCCGCGATCGCCGCGCGCCACTCGCTGTTCGTCTACGGGCCGCCTGGAAACGGCAAGACGGTTATCTCGCAGGCGATCCGCGATGTCCTGACTGGCGGCATGGCGGTGCCACACGCGCTGTCCATTGACGGTCACATCATTCGAGTCTTCGATCCCGTCAACCACGAGCGGGTCGACGATACGGAAGACAGCTCTGGCCTCGCACGAAGGGATTTGTACGATGGCCGATGGGTGCGATGTCGGCGGCCGCTCATTACCGCCGGTGGCGAACTGACGCTCGACGGCCTCGAACTTGGCTACAGCACCTCGACGGGACTCTACCGCGCGCCGCTGCAGGTCCTTGCAAATGGCGGCGTGCTCGTCATCGACGACTTTGGCAGGCAGCAGGTTGAGCCGCGGGTGCTCCTCAGCCGCTGGATTGTGCCGCTCGAAAGCCGCGTCGACTATCTGACGCTGAAGACCGGGCAGAAATTCGAGGTCCCGTTCCAGACCTTCGTCGTCTTCGCGACGAACCTCAAACCCTCGGACCTGGTCGATGAGGCATTTTTGCGCCGCATTCAGTACAAGGTGCTGGCCGAGTCACCGACGGTGGACGAGTTCGTCCAGATTTTCGAGAATTATTGTCGCCAGAAGCATCTCACGTTCGACCGAGCCTTCGCCGAATACGTCGTGCACAATGTGCGAGAACGCGGCGTCCGCCTGCGGGCGTGTCATCCGCGGGATCTGATCGAGCACGCACTTTCGATTGGCTCGTATCTCGACCTGCCGCGCGGGTTGACCATCGATCTGCTTGCCGAAGCGTGCGCGACGTACTTTGTGGAGGATCGCGACCTCGCGACGGCGTGATCGGGTCCTGAATCGCACGTTTCATCGCATGCCTTTGCGGCTCCTGACCGGCGCACTTTTCGCGGTGCTCGTCGTATCGCTTGTCCACGCGCAGGACAAGACCGAGCCGCCGGCCGGAATGCCGACGCTTCGAATCACGTCGCCGCTGGGACGAACGGGGGCTCCGGCAACCGTTCGCATCGTCGCGCAGCTTCAGTGGCCTCCCGAGTCGGAGGCGCATCCGCGTCCGCTCCATTTCCGCTTCCTCGTGGACGGTGCGGTCGTAGGCATGCTGGATTCCGGGCCGCCGTACGCCGTCACCTGGACTGACGAGAATCCCTTCGAATCACGCGAGATTGTCGTCGAAGCTGAAGACGATGCGGGCGCCGTCGTTCGCGACACCGTGACGTTGCCCGCCTACGAGATCGTGGACGAAACAGAGGTCGCCAGCATCCTGGTCGATGCGGTGGTCTACGACGCAGCGGGTCGCGCGGTGTCGAATCTGAATAAGACCGAGTTCACGGTCCGCGAGAACGGCGACGCGCAGACACTGGACCTCTTCACGCGCGAGACGTTGCCGAGCACCGTTGCGCTGCTCGTCGACAGCAGTCAAAGCATGGCGCAGCGAATGCCGGCCGTCCGTCAGGCGGCGGAGCTGCTGGCGAAGAATCTCGGGAAGCGCGACAAGATTGTCGTTGCACCGTTCAACCACCGGGTTGGTGCGATTACAGGGCCCACCGACGATGCCACTACGACGTCGCAGGCGATCGAGGCGATCAAGTCCGGCGGCGGGACGGCGATTGTCGATGCTGTCGACCACATGGCGACGCTTCTACACGGCATCGAGGGTCGCCGCGCGATGATTCTAATCACCGACGGTTTCGACGAGAACAGCACCATCGATGTGCAGGCCGCGCTGCAGAAGCTACAGGCTGAACAGATCACCGTCTACACCGTGGCCGTCGGTGGAGTGACAGGCGTGTCGCTCCATGGCGAAGGGACATTTCGGAAGCTCACCGAGGGGACCGGCGGACGGGCGTTCTTCCCATGGCGTGAGATCGATCTGGTATCGGTCGCGCGGGAGATCGCCAACGACGAGAACAGCCGGTATCTGATTACCTATACGCCGAGCAATCAGAACAAAGACGGGAGCTGGCGAGCCATAACCGTTGATGTACCCAAGGGCTTCCACGCGCGCGCGCGTACCGGCTACCGGGCGGCGCTTCCGCCTCCGATACGGCCGCAAATCGAGTTCCGCATCACGGATCGCGACAGCCGATATGTGAACGTCGCGGCCAACGACGTCGACGTGCTTGAAGACGGCGTGGCGCAATCGATCGACACTTTTCAGGAGGCCGTCGACCCTGTCGCCATCAGCCTGCTCATCGATCGCAGCGGCAGCATGACCAGGAGCGCCGAAGTGGTCCGCGAGACGGCCAAGGAATTCGTCAAGGCCGTCAGACCCGAAGACAGCCTCGCCATGATTACGTTCGCAGATCAGCCGTTTGTCGAGCACGCGATGAGCACAAATCGTCAGCTCTCGTTCGACGCCATCGACAAGTACAAGCCGTCAGGCGGGACCGCCCTGTACGACGCGCTCTGGGACGCGCTTCAACAGCTCAAGAGAGTCCAGGGCCGTCGCGCGATTGTCGTACTGACCGATGGGCGGGACGAGAACAACCCGGGGACAGGTCCTGGCAGCGCGCACACGATCGATGACGTGGTGGAGCTCGGACGGGAAGTGGGTGCCACGATCTTTCCGATCGGTCTGGGCACACGCGTCGACAAGCCATTTCTCGAGCACCTGGCGATGGTATCCGGCGGCGAAGCCTACTTTTCCGCCGTGCCAGCCGAGTTGACCGAACAGTTCAACGGCGTGATCGAGAACCTGCGCCAGCGCTACGTCCTCAGCTACACGTCGACCAATTCCAAACGGGACGGCGCATGGCGGCACGTCGAGATCCGGCCCCATGGTGAGTCGCTCGTTGTGACAACAGGAGGCGGATACTTCGCGCCCAGCCCCTAGGGCGGCGCGCGCAGTGTCCGGCAGGTGAATGCGGCATTTCTGGGACTTGCGACGGTTTGCGCACGTCGTGTTGCTCATTGTGCTGATCGTCGGGATACGTGCCTGCGGCGGGGCGACGCAGGCGGAGGATCGTCTCAGCTTCGCAACGCGATGGGCAGCTGACAGGGCAGGTCTGAAAGGTGCGAAAGACACCATCGATAGCTCAGTCAAGCCGCGTATGGCCAGTGCCACCCAGTCGATGACCTATTCGATATTCGCAGCCACCAACCGCTTGATGGATGGGGCCGAATCGGCGGCGAGCGGGATGGCGACGTGGGTGGGGGAGCAGACACGCGCCGCGGAAACCGCGGTCGCCACGCAAATCCGATCGATCCTGGGCGTGAGCCTTGACAGTAAACCGGAAGAACGCGGTGGTCCTTCGACGGACGCCGACAAGGCGACGGAATCGCCGCGATAGCATTCCGGCGGAGGCGCCCCGCCCCACGCCTTACGGCAATTGTCGCCAATGTCGTTACCCGTGATTGACACGGCGAGCCGTCGCGACAGCCCATGGTCGAGCACCTTGAGGAGCGCGATCGCGGTGTTGCGTGTGCCGGTGTGGATCGGGGTGTGCTGCGCGCTGCTGACGACCACCGCCGATCCCGACTTGTGGGGGCACGTCAGGTTCGGTCTCGACATGCTCTCCACGGGGTGGTTGCCGACGACTGACCCCTATTCCTACACCTCGGATATCCCGTGGCTGAACCATGAGTGGCTGTCCGAACTCGTGATGGGCGCGGCGTATCGGACCTTTGGCTCCGCGGGCCTGGTCGCTCTGAAAATGCTGCTGGCGCTCGCCACACTCGCACTGTTCGCGCCGGTCTTTCGTCGCGCCTCCGAGCGCTGGCGATGGCCCGCCGCGTTTCTCGTCGTGGGTGGACTTGGTCCGCTGGCGCTCACGGTGCGACCCCAACTGTGGACGATCGTGTTCGTTGTCGCGCTGTGCCGCATTCTCAACGCCGCGCCCGTGTATCGCTGGTTGCTGCCGCCGATCTTTGCGCTCTGGGTGAATCTTCACGGCGGCTGGATTATCGGCGCTGGAATTGTCGTGCTGTGGTCGGCGCTGGAGATCGCCGGCGTCGCGAGCGGCCGCCCGTCGCGTTGGATTTCGCTCGGTGTTCCAGCGCTTTGCGCGGCCGCGACGCTTGCCAATCCGTACGGCGCGAAGGCATGGGTCTTCATGGCGACCACCGTTCGCCTGTCGCGCCCTGATATCGTCGAATGGCAACCGCTATGGATGCAGCCTGCCGGCGCGTTTGTCTTCTGGCTGCTGACGCTCGGCTGGGCTGCCTGTGCGGTACACCGGGCGCGGATAGTCCGTCCGCAGGCCATCGCGATTGTGTTGTGTCTCGCCTTCGCGTCCCTTCGCGTCTTCAGGCTGCTGCCTTTGTTTGTTCCCGTGTCGATCGTCCTGTTGCTGCCGTATGTGCCACCGCTGACGGTCACAAGCGAACACGTGTGGCCGAAAGGGAGGACGCTGGTCGATCTGGCGTTGATTTGTGTCGGCGTGCTCGTGTTCGCGTGGCCGGGTTCGGCCACCTGCATTCAACTGCAGGGCAGCTGGCAGCCGGACATTGCCACCGCTCGGGCGCTCGCCGTCGCTCATCCATCGGGGCGCCTGGCGACATCCTTCAACTGGGGAGAGTACGCGATCTGGCAATTTGGCCCGCTGACACAGGTGTCAATCGATGGAAGAAGGGAGACCGTCTACAGCGAACAGCAGCTGCAGCGCCAGCTTGCCATCGCGCTCGGCGAGAACGCGGGGCTCGAGGAGCTCGCGCGCACCCTGCCCGAGTACGTCTGGCTGCCGACGGCGCCTGCTGAGCGGACACGGCGATGGCTCATGGCGCACCAGTACCGAATCGATGTCCAGACGCCGCAATCCTTCGTTGCGGTGCGAGGCGATCTTCCCCGAATCGCGCCGGTGCCTCGCGTCACAGTCCCCTGTTTTCCCGGACTGCAGACAGCCAAGGCGTACAGCTCGCAAGAGGTTGCACGTCAATAGCATGATCCCCGCTGTGGTGAAGCCACGTGGCGCCCAACCCGATACGGCGATCGGCCGCAGTATGCGATGGGCTCTTGCGATTGCGATCGGTCTCGTCGTCGCGCCGATCGCGTGGCACATCCAGACAATCCATTCGCACCCGTCAGATTTCGCCCAGGTGTGGTACGGCGCCCGAGCGCTGCTCGCAGGCGACAACCCGTATGACGTCGTGGGTCCTGGTCGTCCGTTCCAGTGGCCGTTTCCGTTGCTGTACCCGGTAACGGCTTTGATCACGGCGATCCCATTCGCCGCGATTCCTCTTCGCTTCGCAAACGTGCTGTGGACCGCCTGCGGTGCAATAATTCTGGCCTGGGGACTCAGCGGGGAGCGGCTCTGGACGCCGAGATTGTGGGTATTCGCGTCATGGAGTTACTTCGCCGCGGTGCATCTCGCACAATGGTCACCGCTTCTGACCGCCGCGGCGTTCCTGCCATGGGCGGGATTCGTACTGGCGGCAAAACCGACCTTGGGCGCAGCCGTGTTCCTGGCATATCCCAGCCGGCGTGCGCTTGTCAGTGCGCTCGTCCTCGTGTTCGCGAGTATCGCCGTTTTTCCCTACTGGCCGTTCTTCTGGATGCGCGCGCTGCAGGGTACCAGCCACATGTCTGCCCCTGTGATGCATCTCTCAGCTGGAGGTCCGCTCATTCTGCTCGCGCTGCTGAAATGGCGGCGTCCCGAGGCGCGGCTGCTCGCGGCGCTGGCCTGTGTGCCACAAACGACGCTGATTTACGAAGCCGTTCCGTTGTTCCTCGTCGTCAATCGCTGGTACGAAGGGTTGGCGCTATCGGTGCTGACGTTCGTGGCGGGGGCGTGGCCCGTGCCGCCTCAGACGAGCGATTACAACTTGTCGTTGTGGGCCACCGGTGACGTCATGGTGCTGAGCCTGTATCTGCCGTGTGTGGTGTTCGTATTGACGCGCCCCAATCAGCATGCGACCTGGGATTCCATCGTGGCTCACTGCGGGCGAGCTTTGGTGTGGGCGAGGGCCGAACCTGCATAGTCGTGCAGCCGTACACCTGGAGGCGAACTCCGATTTGGATGCCGCGCAGCGGAGGCAGATGAGGAACTGGGTCGCTGCCACGGCAGCGTTGGTGCTGCTGGTCGCGTCGTCGTCCGGCATCATTCCGTGGCGCGACGCCGTTGGCGGTGCGTTCAGGCCTCCTGATTTCGCCCAGGACATCGCGGCCGCACGGATTCTGGATGCCAACGGAGATCCCTACGCCGCGAATTTCGCTGCAACCCACGCACAGGTCCTCGGGATTGCTTCGACCGACGGGTATCCGTATCTACCGCATCCTCCGCTCGTGATCGCGGTCAGTTGGCCGTTTGCGCGCGTCACATTCGGCGCAGCCGCGCTTTGCTGGTTCGCGGCCTCTCTCGCGTGTGCGTTCGTCCTCGCGATTGTTCTGATCGGATTGGCTCGAAGTCACACAGGGTTCCATCTGCCGCAATTGCGCGACGCGCTTCTTTGCTTCGCGGGACTTCTGCTGTGGCCGCCGGTTCTCTACAACCTGGAGAAAGGACAGTTCTCCATCCTGATCGCGATGCTCATTGCGCTCGGATGGGTGTGCCTCTCGCGTCGCGGCTGTCGCGCCGCGGGTATCTGCATGGGCCTGGCAGCGGCGCTGAAACTGTTTCCGGCATTACTTGGCCTGTATCTCCTCATTCGACATCGACGGTCGGCGATGTGGTTCGTCGGTACCGGCATTGTGACCACAACCCTTCCACTGTTGTGGCTCGGGTGGCGCGCCGTGCCGGAGTTCATCGCACAAACCGCAGGAAACCTGTCCTATTGGCAAACGTGGCCGGCGGTGACCTACTCCCTTCGCGGATTGGCCGCTCGCCTGCTCATTGGCAGCGACTGGTCAATTGCTGTGATGCACGCTCCCTCAGCCGCCAGCGCCGTCGTTGTCGTGTCGAGTGTCGTTCTGATCGGCATTGCGGTTCACGCCACGCTCAAACTTGCAAAACGACAGGACTCTGATGATCTGCTGTTCGCCATCTGGTCCGTACTCCTTTTGCCTCTCAATCCGTTGGCGATGGGCCATAACGGAGTTCTGCTCGGCTTGCCAATCGTGCTGATCGGGAGAGCGCTGGCGACGGATCCGTCGACGTTGGTGAGAGTGCTCTGGGGTGCAGGTTGCGTGCTCGTCTCGATCCCGCGACAAGCTGTGTTCGAGGCTGCGCCCATTCCCGTCACGCCGTTCGGCTCGATCGCGATCGTGGCACTCCCGTTATGGGGGACGCTGCTGCTCTTGGCGGCGGGTGTCGCTATCGCACACAGACGGCACGAACCCGCCTTGACTCACTTTCAAACAGCGGCGCCGGCCACGCGTGGGTCGGCGATTTCTCGCGTGGAGGATGGTCCTGAAAACAACTGGTGAACGCCGTCGTACGCGTATGACAGCCAGATTCCCATCACTGGCGCCACCACAAATCCCCAGTACGTGTTGAATGGCAGGCCGACGATCAAAAAGCAGATGCTATAGATCGCGACGGTGCCACGGGCATGCAGCGGGATTCTGGAAGACCACCACGACGCAATGATGGCTACCACGACGAATGCGAAGGCCGGTCGTGGAAGGAGCATGAACAAGCCGTCGGTTCTCCAGACTTGAAACAAGAACGGGAGACCACCGAAGTACACCCAGCTGTGTGCAATTGCGGGGTCATCAGGACGGATGTGCTGAAGGACACGCCACGCGTGGACGGCAATCAACACTCCGTATACCGCGAGGCCGGCGGACCATGCGACCACCTCCCGCCAACGTCTTTCCCGGATCGCAATGAGCGTCGCAAGGATGCAGTAAGGAGCGGCGAGTTCTCTCACGAACAGAGCGGCCAGTCCCCACAGCACGCCTTCGGTGCGTTTGTCCTTCGCGTAGGCCACGACTGAGAGCGCAATAAGAAATCCCGCCCATATTTCGGCAAAGAAGACCGACTGTGCGGCGGCGGCCGGGAGTGCGGCGTTGATCACAAAGAGCGCTCCAACCATCTCGCGACGGAGAATCCCGGTGGCTTTGACGATCATCAGGCCCGCCAGGAGGACCAACGTCAATCGGCCGCACCAATCCGGGATGCGCGCGAGACCTTGCAGAAGCCATGGCTGTCGCCAGTTGAAAATGGACCGGACAGGGTAGTTATGGGTACGGAGCGCCGAGCCCATCACGTCGTAATAGGTGCCGCCCGCTCGGATGCCTCCCACGACATCCCGGAACAACGACATATCCGTTGCCCCCGTAGAAGGGTGCTCTTCAGAGGGGTCGGCGATCGGCGTCATCTGCCACGCGAGCGTGTAAACCGCTGCGAGGGCGAAAATCACCAGGAACCGACGTCGCTGGTCACGACGCCCCGGTCGGTCACGTTCAGAATCGACCTTCCTGATCACCGGGCGTCCATCATAACGTGCCGTCTCCTGTGGTTAATTTCGGGTTCACCTGTGTGAAAATATGTGCACCACACAACAGCTGCACGGTTGTGCGCGCTTCCAGAGACACACATACAGATGTCTAACGACGCCGCCGATAGAGATCCAGTCAGGATGCAGGAAGAGCTCACCACCGATTACTACGAGGTGCTGCAAATCAGCCCGAACGCGGACCCGGACACGATCCATCGCGTGTACCGGCTGCTCGCGCAGCGTTTTCACCCTGACAATCAGAGCACCGGCGACAGCGAGAAATTCCGGATGCTCACCGAGGCGTATCAAGTACTCGGCGACCCGGAGCAGCGGGCGCAGTACGACGTGCATCGCCCCGAGATGCAGAAGGAGCGGTCGCGGCTGATCTCCCACGCCGTGCGCGCGGCCAGCGACGTGCAGTCCGAGAAGCTGCTCCGCCTGACCGTTCTGGAGCTGCTCTACGCGCGCCGCCGTACCGATCCGCAGTCGCCAGGCATTTTCTATGGTGACCTCGAAAGTCTCGTCGGCTGTCCGCAGGAACACATCGAGTTTGCGCTCTGGTACCTCGCTCAACGGAGGTACGTCGACCGTTCTGATGGGTCGCAGATCGCGATTACGGTAGACGGCGTCGATCACCTCGAAGCCAACGCCCCCGCCCGGCAGGCCGTTCCACGGCTGACGGCGGCGGCATCCCGCAAGTTCTAAGCAGTCACCAGACACGTCCGCGCGGAGGACGATCGGAGGCACGTTACGATGAGTAACGAACCGTGCCCGGCATGCGGATCCCGCGCGACTCGAATCTCATATGACGTGCCCGATCACGAGTATCTGGTGAATTTCATCGCACGATATGCCGCCTGTGGGGACTGTGGCACGTTGTATCAGGTCCCGATGCCGGACTCCCGCACATTGACGAGCTTTTATCCGAAGACCTACCACAGCTTCGCAACCACGGGCGCCCTCGCGAAGGTCCGACACTCGCTGAGGCTGCGCCGATTGCTCCGTCTGCTCAACAAAGACACGGGCGTCCTACTCGATTACGGCTGCGGAAATGGTTCGTTTATCCGATGGGCCTCCAACCGGGCAAAGAAAATTTCGTTGTGGGGGTACGAGCTTGCGGATCAGCCGCGCATCGAAAGACGCGACGGTGTCACGATCGTCACTGGAAGCGTCGAGCATCTGATGAACGAGCTTCCTCCGTGCGACCTCGTCACAATGAATCATGTGATCGAGCATTTGCCGGATCCACGGTCAGTGCTTCGTGACCTCCATCAACGGATGAACGACGGCGCAATCCTGGAAGGGCAGACCCCGGCCGCCGACTCATTTGAACGCAGTGTGTTTGGAACCCGGTGGAGCGGTTTCCACGCGCCGCGGCACACGGTCGTGTTCTCACGAGCGGGATTGACGCACCTCATGGCAGCGGCAAGGTTCAAATCGATCGAGGTGACCGGTGCATTCAACCCTGCGGCGATTGGCGTCAGTCTCGCTGCGACGATGCATCGAAGCGCCCTCCGGCCGATAAGGAGGAGCGGCGTGCTCTGGCTGACGTATCTGGCGTCCGCGACGGCGCTCTACCCGCTCGATGCGATCTCCGGTGCCCCTGGAATCGTCAACTTCATGGCGATGAAACACTCCTGACATCGGCACCATGATCACCAGCAGCGAGGATGCCTGGCCGGACCATTTTGCGAAACGATCGGATTCGACGTCGCTGATGATCATCGCAGCGCACCTTTCGGTTGTTCTCTTGCCAGTGTACGTGGCAGCCGCGCTCGGGCCCGGGTGGAACACCGTTATCTGCTGGGCGCTCTTTGGCACCAGCATGAACGGAATTCTGAATTTGATGCATGAATGCGCGCACTACCACGTATTTCGCGAACGACGTTGGTCGGATACGCTTGGACGTTTCGTGCTCGGGCCGATGGTGTTAGCGAATTTTGATTCGTATCGGCGCCGGCATTGGGATCACCACCGCTTCGTTGGTGTTGAGGGCGAGACAAAGTTCACGTATCTCATCGACATCCGAGGAAAAAAGCTTCTCTGGTTCTGGTGCCGCTGTGCGTTGATGATTGAAGCTGCCCGCAAGTTTGCGGGCCAGGCCGACTCACGCAGCGCAGCCGAGAACGGGGGGCTGTCAATCTGGCGACTGTTGGTCTTCCACGTGATGCTCCTGTTTTCCCTCCTCTTGGTAAGCCTTGCGTTCAACCGATCGAAGGGACTGGAAATAGCTGCGCTGTCGGCTTTGATCTCGTACGGCGTGGTGTTTGTGTATGGACTCGCGAGTCTGACCGTATTCATGGCCGCGT
The DNA here is from genome assembly GCA_035764385.1 of Vicinamibacterales bacterium. Taxonomy (GTDB): domain Bacteria; phylum Acidobacteriota; class Vicinamibacteria; order Vicinamibacterales; family UBA2999; genus Gp6-AA40. The sequence continues at coordinate 2,854 of DASTZI010000306.1, read as the reverse complement.
TGCGCGCGATCGCGGAACACCAGCAGTACGATGATCGGTCGGCGCATCAGGGCTACGCGGCATTGCGGAATTTCTCGTGCAACGCACTGTCCCGATTCCTCATGGGCTGCTACGGGTTCGGCGAACATTACACGCACCACCAGATTCCCGGCATTCCGTACTACCACCTGAAGGCCGCGGCGTGCGAAGCGGCGAAAGCGGATCCGGCGGCGGCGGCGAGCAAGGGATACTTCCAAGTGCTCGGCGAGATCATCGCAGGTTCGAACGCACGCCGGTGACGACGACCGATCGATCGAACGCAGACGAAACTATTTCGGGGGAATCGCCTCGGTTAGCCTTCAATCGCGTACGCCGCCAGCACTGGGATGCCATCGCGGATCGGATGAAGTCGTGGACCGGGTGGGGAAGCTATTACCAGCGCCGGCTCGCGCAGATATATCGGCACTTGATTCCGCCAGGAGCTCGCATCCTTGAAATCGGCTGTGGGCAGGGCGATCTACTCGCGCGACTTGAACCTGCATTTGGTCTCGGCGTCGATTTTTCTGCGCGAATGATCGAACGCGCGGCGATTCGACATCCCAATCTTCACTGGGTTGTCGCCGATGCTCACGAACTAGAGTTCACACACACCTTCGACGTAATCATCCTGTCGGATCTCGTGAACGACGTCTGGGACGTTCAAGAGGTGCTCGAGCGTGTCGTGCGGCTCGCGAACCCGCGCACGAGAATCATCCTGAATACCTACAGTCGCCTGTGGGAACCACCTCTCGCCGTGGCTCAAGCCATGGGCCTGAGCAAGCCGAGTCTGTATCAGAACTGGTTGACGGTCGAAGACATTACCGGACTGCTCAACCTGGCTGACGCCGACGTGATTCACTCGTGGGCAGAGATTCTCTGCCCTCTCCCTCTGCCCATTCTGGCTACCGCGGCCAACCGTTATTTGGTCAAGTTGTGGCCCTTCCGGTTGTTCGCCTTGACGAGCGTCATCGTTGCGCACCGCCGCCCACAGATCGCAGGCCGGCCGGAACCGGCGACCGTGTCGGTCGTGGTACCTGCGCGAAACGAGGCCGGAAACATTCACAGGATCATGGCTGAAGTGCCGGAGATGGGCGCCGGCACCGAATTGATTTTTGTGGAAGGCGGGTCGACCGACGACACGTACGCAGCCATCGAGCGCGAGATGGTCAACAACCCCGCGCGCGCGTGCCGTCTCCTTCGTCAGACCGGCAAGGGGAAAGGCGACGCGGTGCGCGTCGGTTTCCAGGCCGCTCGAGGCGAGATCCTCATGATCTTTGACGCCGATTTAACGGTACCGCCCGACGACTTGAAGCGATTTTACGATGCGTTATGGACGGGCAAAGGCGAATTCATCAACGGCGTCCGCCTCGTATACCCGATGGAAAAACAGGCGATGCGCTTTGCGAATCTCGTCGGCAACAAGTTCTTCAGCCTTGCGTTCTCCTGGCTGCTCGGGCAGTCGATCAAGGACACATTGTGCGGGACCAAGGTGCTGTGGCGCATCGACTACGAACGCATCGCGGCCAATCGTGCGTTTTTCGGCGACTTCGATCCGTTTGGCGATTTCGATCTGTTGTTCGGCGCCGCCAAGCTGAATCTCAAAATCGTCGAGGTTCCAATTCGATACAGAGAGCGTACCTACGGCACCACGAACATCGAGCGCTGGCGGCACGGCTGGATCTTGTTGAAGATGGTCGCGTTCGCAGCCGGAAAGATCAAGTTCACGTGAGACCGTCGGACGTGCCCGCTTGACGATGGCCGTGCTCAATCTCCCGAAAGCGTGGTTCGCTCACCCACTCACGCGCGGGCTCGATCTGGACGATCCGCGTCTCAACGCCCAGCGTCGCCGCATCATCGAACAGAAGCCTTTTCTCCGGCGAATCTACGAGGAATGGTACATCGCCATCGTTGAAGCGCTTCCTGCTGGCGACGCACCAGTACTCGAGATCGGATCAGGCGCGGGATTTCTCCGCGATTTCATTCCAGGACTGATTACCTCGGAGGTCGTGCCGTCGGCTGGGGTGGCGATCGTCCTCGATGGGACGCTTTTGCCCTTTGGACCAGAGGTCTTGCGCGCCGTGGTGATGACGAATGTGCTCCATCATCTGCCGCAGCCCAGACTGTTTTTTGCTGAAGCAGGCCGGTGCGTCCGCCCGGGAGGCACCATCGTCATGATCGAGCCGTGGGTGTCGCCATGGTCCCGCCTCGTATACGGAGGTCTGCATCACGAACCCTTCAATCCAGAGGCCGAGGCCTGGGAAACTCCCCCGGCTGGTCCGCTGTCAGGGGCGAACGGCGCGTTGCCATGGATACTGTTCGTCCGCGACCGAAGCCGGTTCGAAAGGGAATTTCCCGCCTGGGGCGTCGAATCGATCCGGTTGGGCATGCCGTTCCGTTATCTCGTCTCTGGCGGCATCTCCATGCGCACGCTGATGCCCTCTTTGACGTTCCGTGCCTGGCGACGGATCGAATTGCTGATGGAGCCGTGGATGTCGAGGTGGGCGATGTTCGCGCAGATTACGCTGCGGCGACGAGGCTGAGGCGCCTCACTGATTCCGCTCGTACGCTCGAATAAAGAACGCCGGCGCACCAAACCTGAGGTCGGCGCCGCTCTCATCGCTGAACGTTGCAATCGGATGATAGTTCGCTTCGATCCACTGCATGAGAGCGCGGTTGTAGTCGACTCCAAATGCGTTATCGCGATATTCACGAGTCAGTACGTTGCCGACGAGAATCACGCGAACCCGCCGATCGGACATCCGGCGAATCGCGTCCGTTTCTCTATCGGGCGTCAGATATCCAGGGACGATAATCTCCTCTCGCAGCGGATTGGGGC
>DASTZI010000305.1:0-27339 GCA_035764385.1 Vicinamibacterales bacterium | reverse complement strand
CCAGATCGAAGGCGGGACCATCCAGGGGCTCGCGCTCACGCAGGCCGAGGAGTTGCGATTTGACGAGCGCACCGGCGGCTGCCTGAACGCGTCGTTCCTCGATCTGAAGCCTCCGACCGCGCTCGATTTCGATCCGCGGGTCATCGAATCGATCATCGTCCCGAACGAGGGGACAACGGGGCCGTTCGGCGGTAAGGGGCTTGGCGAAAATCCCTGCCATCCGGGCATGGCTGCTGTCGCCAACGCGATCTACAACGCTGTCGGCGTGCGTCTCCGCGAGGTGCCGTTCACCCGCGCCAAGATTCTTAAGGCGCTCAGCGAGCAATCGGCGCGGCCCGACGCGAGCCGGACTGTTTAGCGAGGAGAAGAATCATGGACAACTTCAGCTACAGCCGGCCCGCGTCAGTGAAGGACGCGTCCTCGCAGCTCGGAAAGGAGTTCGGCAAGATCTCCATCATCGCCGGCGGCACCGACCTGCTCGGCGAGATGAAGGACAACCTGGCATTGCCCGAGCGGCTCGTGCCGATCAGGCACCTGACAGAGGTGCAGGGAATCAAGGCGACGTCGAGTGGGCTGCGCATCGGCGCGGCCACGCTGCTTGCCGACGTCGTCGAGAACCCGATGGTCCAGGAGCGTGCACCGCTGCTCGCGATGGCCGCGGGCAAGATCGGCACGCCGCAGATCCGGAATATGGGCACCATCGGCGGCAATCTCTGTCAGCGGCCGCGGTGCTGGTATTACCGGAACAACTTCCCCTGCTACAAGCACGGCGGCAATACCTGCTTCTCGGCGGCGGGCGAGAACGACTATCACGCGATCCTCGAGGGAGGTCCGTCCTACATCGTTCATCCGTCGGATTCCGCCCCGGCACTGGTCGCGCTCGGGGCGACCGCGCACGTCGCCAGCGGGTCGCGTGAGAGGACGGTGCCGATGGAGAAGTTCTTCGTGACGCCTCGCGAAAACGTTCGGAGAGAGAACGTTCTTCAGCCGAACGAGATCCTCACAGCCATCGACGTACCGACCGTACCCGCCGGCGCCAAGGCGGTCTATGTGAAGGAAATGGTGCGCGAGATCTGGGACTTCGCGCTATGCAGCGTCGCCGCGATGGTCACGGTGAAGAACGGTGTGGTCGCCGATGCCCGAATCGTCCTCGGCGGCGTCGCGCCGGTTCCGTATCGTGCGCTCAAGGCGGAAGCGGCGTTGACGGGCAAACCGTTGAATGAGGCGAGTGCCACAGCCGCAGGGCTGGCAGCGACGGAGGGTGCGCGTCCGCTCGCGAAGAACGGGTACAAAGTGCCGCTCACGCAGGCGGTCGTCAAACGGGCGCTGCTGTCACTGGCGTAGATGATCACCGCAGCTGACCTCGAGACGCTGCTCGCTGAGTCGCCGCGCGCGTTCAACGACTACCGCGCGGCGCATCCCGACGAGCCGATCAACCTGTTCGAAGCGAACCTGGCCTGGAGAAACCTCGAAGGTGTCAATCTCGCCGGCGCCGATTTGCGGCGCTGCTGGCTCGAGGGTTGCGTGCTGACCGGCGCGCGCTTCGACAACGCGCGCATGGACCACGCCAACCTGCGCAGTACCAAACTGCGCGGTGCCACGTTCCGGGACGCGACGCTGCGGTGGGCGACGTTTCAGCACGCCGACCTCCGCGATACGGTCTTCGATGGCGCGAACCTGCGGCGCGTGGTGTTCTGCGATGCCGACCTCACCGGCGCCGTATTCAGGAATGCCAACTTCGCGGAAGCCGATCTCCGATGGGCGACCTATCAGATGGACACCATCGAGTCCGATCTGTCAGGCGCGTGTATTCGGTAACACCGGTGCGCCGACCTGGTCGGAACGTTGAACTTTCCGGCCCTTGCAAACGTCGAATTTAGCCGTATAGAATTCCGTGTCTTACGGCCCTATCCGGCTATGTGTTTTGGAGGCTGAAATGCGGTTCAGATTAGGTCTTGCGGCGGTTGTTTCGGTCCTGTTTACGTTGCCGGCCTGGGCGCATCACTCCCACGGCAACTATGTTGATTCATTCACCGACATCACGGGCACGGTGAAGGAAGTCCATCTCCTCCTGCCGCATTCGTGGATCTACCTCGAGGTGAAGGATCCCAAGGGTGGCGAACCGCAGATCTGGGCGCTCGAAGCGACCGGCCGCAACGGTCTGGAGCGCATCGGCGTGACGAAGGAATATGTCGCTCCGGGCGACACGGTCAAGGCCCGCTGCCACGTTCTGCGCGACGGCTCCAACGGCTGCCTCCTCGGCTTCCTGAAGGCCAAGGACGGCTCTATTAAGGACTGGGACGGCAACAACGCGGCGTTGCCGAAAGACTTCTAAACAGTTCGACGCTTTCGAGGGCCGGGTTCAGCAATCCGGCCCTTTTTGTTTCTCCAAGGCCGCCCTGAGGGTCGGCCCCGACGTCAGACTTTCCTAAATGCAACCTCGCGAACGCGGACCGTATTCTCCAATCATCGACCGTCCCCCTCTCCCGCCGTTGCCCGACGGCAAACGCATCATCTTCTGGACCATCGTCAACGTGGAGGTCTGGGACATCACGCGGCCGATGCCGCGGCTGCTCCTGATGCCGCCACAAGGCCAGGTCCGGTTTCCTGACGTCGGCAACTGGGCGTGGCACGAGTACGGGAACCGCGTCGGCTTCTGGCGGTTCTACGAGCTGTTCGAGCGTCTCGGCATCAGGCCATCGCTGTCCATCAATGCCCGCATCTGTCTCGACTACCCGCGCATCGCCGAAGCGACGACGAAGGCGGGTTGGGAAATGCTGGGCCACAGCTACGACCAGCAGCCGATTCATGTCGAGCACGAACCCGAGGAGATGATTAAAAGGACGCTCGACGTCCTCGAGAAGCACACGGGGCAGCGGCCGATCGGATGGCTCAGCCCGGGGTTCGGTCAGACGTTCCAGTCGTCGGACTGGCTCGCCGCCGCCGGCGTCAAGTACACCTGCGAATATCCGTACGACGACGAACCAACGCGGCTGAAGACGAAGCACGGCCCACTCGTGACGCTGCCGTATCCGATCGAATGCCAGGATGTGACGACGCTCGCCGTGCAGACGCAGGAGGCGCCGTACTTCGCCAAGAAGTGCATCGATGCCTTCGATCAGCTATACAAGGAAAGTGAAAAGCGTCCGAAGGTTTTCTCGATCGCGATTCACCCGTACGCCGCCGGGCAGGCCCACGCGTTCAAGTATCTCGAGCAGATCTACGACCACGTGCTGAAGCAGAAAGGCGTGCTGGTCTGGAACGGCCGCGAGATGTACGAGCAGTGGTACCTGAAGAATCCCGACAAATTCGCCGGCGCCCCACTCTAGATGTCCTTTAACGTCGGGATCACGCGCGACACGCTGCGCGCCGATGGCACGTCTATCTTCGACAAGGCGGCCCTGCGGATCTTCGACGATGCGAAGCTGCAGTGGGAGTTTCTTCCTGACGACGTCAAGGAACTGACCGCGGCGCACGGCGCGAAGTACGACGCGTTGTGCGTGTTGAATCCGAAGGTTCCGGAAGCGGTTGTGGCGGGCCCCGACCAGCGCGTCAGGATCGTCGCGCGCATGGGCGTTGGCTACGACAGCGTCGATGTGAAGGCCTGCACGGCCAATGGCGTCGTCCTGACGAACACCCCGGACGGCGTACGTCGTCCGGTGGCGACGAGCATTCTCGCGCTCATCCTTGCGCTCTCGCACAAGCTGATGGCGAAAGATCGCATTACACGCGAGGGGCGGTGGGCCGAGACGACCAACTACATGGGCGTCGGCCTGACGGGGAAGACCGTCGGGTCAATCGGTGTCGGCAATATCGGCGGCGAACTGTTCCGCCTTCTCGCGCCCCTCGAGATGACGCACTTGGCGTACGACCCGTACGCGAAGACCGACGACGCAGCGAAATTGCGCGTCCGACTCGTCGACAAGGAAACGGTCTTTCGCGAGTCGGACTTTGTTTGCGTCAACACGCCGCTCACGCCCGAAACTCGCGGCTTCATTGCCGCGAGAGAGTTTTCGTTGATGAAGCCGACGGCCTACTTCATCAATACGGCGCGCGGACCCGTCGTGGATGAGCAGGCTCTTTACGCCGCGCTCGCGGAACGGCGCATCGCCGGTGCGGCGCTCGACGTATTCGCCCAGGAGCCGATTGGCCGGGACCATCCGCTGCTGGCGCTCGACAACGTCATCGTGACCCCGCACTCCATCTGCTGGACCGACGAGTTCTTTCGGAACAACGCCGAGAGCGCGTTTCGGTCCGTGGCCGCTGTCGCCGCCGGCCGAACTCCTACTTACGTGGTGAATCGGGACGTGCTGCAGCAGCCGCAACTGCGGTCGCGGTTGCTTGACCAACACCAGTAGGGCCCATAGAATGAGCCGGATTTCCGAACAAATTCACGCCCGCTAAACCATTTTCTTTCTGGGGGATCGACAGCTATGGCGGTGACAGCAACGACGACGTATACGCAACCCGTCCCGACAAAGACGCCGCTCAATAGCGCTCAGAAGAAAGGATTCCTCGCCGCGTACGCCGGGTGGACGCTCGATGGCATGGACGCGTTCATCTACGGACTCGTCCTCGTCCCGGCGCTGCGCGAGCTGCTGCCGGCATCGGGCATCGAGGCGACGCAGGTGAACATCGGCATCTGGGGCAGCATCCTGTTTGCGATGTTCCTCGGCGGATGGGGCCTGTCGATGTTCTGGGGGATGATCGGCGACCGCATCGGCCGCGTGCGCGCGCTGGCGCTCACGATCGTCGCCTACTCGGTGTTCACGTTGCTGTGCGGCCTGGTCACAAACGTGTACCAGCTCGCGATTCTGCGCATCCTCTGCGGGTTCGGCCTGGGCGGTGAGCAGCCGGTCGGGTCGACGTTCGTGGCCGAGTCGCTGCCCGAAGATCGCCGCGTGAAGTTCGCGGGCTACCTCCACACAGGCTACTACGTCGGTTTCCTGCTCGCGTCGATCGCCAACTACACGATCGGGGCGAATTTCGGCTGGCGCTGGATGTTCGCGTTCGGTGGCGTGCCGGCGCTCTTCGTCGGCTGGATCATGTCGAACGTCAAGGAGTCGCATAAGTTCGAGGAAATGAGGAAGACGAAGAAGCCATCGATCATCCAGGCGTTCGGCGGGCTCTTCACCTCGAAGTACAAGAACCGGACGATCGTGATGTCGCTCGTCTACCTTGTATCGATCATCGGACAGTGGGCAGGTTCCATCTACGTTCCGACGGCGATCACACAGATCGCGCTGAGGCAGGGGGCCGCCGCGGCCGATGCGGCGCGCACCGCATCATGGGGCGGGGCGGTGCTGGCGATCGGCACGGTGATCGGATGTCTTTTTGCCCCGATCCTCGCCGAGCGTTACGGCCGGCGCGTGGCGATGGGGCTGTTTATGTCGCTGCTCACCGTGACCACCGCCGTGTCGTTCGGCTGGGCGTTCTTCGTCATGGGGCCCAATGCGTTGCCGATTTTCTTCGCGATGACGCTGCTGCTCGGTCTCGCCGGCGCGAACTTCGCGATGTACACGCTGTGGCTCCCGGAACTGTTCGAAACGAGCAGCCGCGGCAGCGGCATGGGCTTCATCAGCTCGATCGGCCGCTTCGTCGGCGTCGGCATGGTGTTCCTGATTGCGGCCGGTGTGAACCACTTTGGCAACATCGGCACGCCGATCGCGCTAACGTCCATCATCCTGTTCCTCGGGTTGTTCCTGTTGCCGTTCACGGTGGAAACGAAGGGGCAGCCCCTGCCGCGGTAAGAAGGTTCACATGAGAAAGCTCATTGCTTCTGCTCTCGTCCTCGGCTGTGCCGGCGCTGCGTTTGCGCAGCAGGGTGGTGGACGCGGTCAGCAACAGGCGGCCGCGCAACAAGAGGCTGCGCCTCCCGGCATGGCGATCAGCTACGCCTACCGTGTGACCCACGCCCGCGACGCGGAGTTTCAGAAATCGCTCGAAGGCTTCAAGATCTTCGACGACTTCTATCATGTTGGCGTCGGCACGGTCTCGACGTGGCTGATTCCAACCTCCGCCGGGGTCATCATGATCGACAGCTCGCAGGAGCCGTACGTCGATCACGTGCTCGACAACATCCGCAACCTTGGCTTCGATCCGAAGGACGTGAAGATCGTCCTGATCGTGCACGGACATCTGGATCACTTTGGCGGCGCGGCGCGCATCAAGCAGCTTTCAGGCGCGCGCATCGGCCTGTCAGAAGCCGACTGGAAGATGGTCGATGAGGTCGCGCAGGGATATCGCGACAAGCCGCAGACGACGCCGCCGTTCAACGTGGCGGTGCAGCGCGGCCCGAACGATCTGACTCTCAAGGATGGCGACGTCGTCACGCTCGGTAAGACGTCGATCAAGGTCTACATCACGCCTGGCCACACGCCCGGCAGCGCGTCGTTCGAGTTCACGGTACACGAAGGCGGCAAGGCGTACAAGGCCTTCCTGTTCGGCGGTCCGGAGCCGCGTGACGGCGTCGAAGGCGGCAAGAAGTTTCAGGCAAGCGTTGCACGCGTGGCGCAGCTGGAGCCCGACGTCCAGGTCGGACTGCTGATTCACAGCTATCTCGCGATGTCGACCTACCCGAACGGCGGCACCTTCGAGCGGATGGTCAAGCTCCAGACCCGCAAGGCGGGCGAGCCGAATCCGTTCGTCGACCCTGCGTCGTGGCAGCAGTGGCTGGTCCGGCTGAAGACGGTCGCGGACAAGTACATCGCCGACGAGACGGCCAAAGCCAGCTCTCCAACGCGGTAGTGGAGGCCGGGTCCTTTCAGACCCGGCAGATAGACATGCGACACATCCTCGTCAGCGCTCTCGCAATCAGCGCGGCACTCGTCCTCCACGCTCAAGTGTCCGCCCAGCGCGGCGGCGGCGCACCGCGTCCACCCATCTATCCGACGAAACAGCAGTTCGAGGCCTCGGCCGAGGCGCAGAAGCACGTCGCTACCGCGAAGACACTGGCGGGGACCGATCTGCAGACGGAATTCGAGAACACCTGCTCGTATACCGGCCCAGAGCGTGCGGCGCTGAGGCGTGAGCGCCTTGGACTGCCGCCGATGAAGGACTACACCGTCGAGCCCGTGAAGATCTTCGACAACGTGTGGTTCATGGGGCTGGCGTCACAGGGCGCGTTCGTGATCACGACGACGCAGGGTCTGATCTTGATCGACACGCTCAACACCACCGACGAGGCGCGCGACATCCTCGTGCCAAGTATGCAGAAAGTCGGCCTCGATCCCGCGCAGATCAAGTACATCGTGCTGTCGCACGGGCATCCTGGGCAGACCGACCATACCGGAGGCGCGAACTACCTTCAGAAGACGTATCACCCGCGCGTCATGATGGCGAAGGAAGACTGGGATGCCACGCTGCCGGCGCAGAAGCCCGAGCGTCCGCTGGCGCAGCGCGATGTCGACATCAAGCATGGTGACAAGCTGACGCTCGGCGACGAGACGTTGACCTTTACGATCCTCTACGGCCACACGCCGGGAACGCTCGGTATCTTCATCCCCGTCAAGTGGCACGACCAGCCGCATGTCGTCCTGCTGCACGGCGGCGGACTCCAGCACCCGAATCGCGACTCGCTGACGCGGTTCGAGAGCGTCATCAAGGACTACGCGCTGAGGATGAATGCCGAGGGGATCCTGAACGCGCATCCTGGCATCTACCAGGACACGCTCGCCGACATGGAGACGATTCGAAAGAACCCGGGCGGCAGCAATCCGTTGCTCTACGGAAAAGCGCGCGCCGCACGCTACTGGAAAATCATGGATGAATGCGCCACGGCGCGGGTCATCGCACTGGAACAGGCAGGAACGAAATGAGACGGATGTCGAGTGTGTTCATCGGAGGGTTCATCGTGCTCGCCTCGCTCGCGTCGCCGTCCAACGCGCGCGCGCAGGGGCTGCCGAATGTGATCGAGGGCTTCTTCCCGACGCAGCTCGCGGCGGGCCAGAGCAGCGTGCTTCATCTCGGTATTCCGGGCCGCGGTGACGTAACCGCTGTCGAAATCACCCCGGCCGCTGGCATCACCGTAAAAGACATCAAGCGCGGCGATGTCAGGGAAGGGTCATTGTTCTGGGACGTCACGATCGACGTCGCCAGCGATGCGATGCCGGGCAACCGGACGATCGTCGCCGTCAACCCGAATGGGCGCACCGCGCCGCGGCCGATTACCGTCTACGCGCACGTGCCGGCGATCTCGAATCCGAAGGTCGTCGCGGCAGCCGTCAACCAACCGGCTGTGCAGCTCCAGTTCTCGATGGCTGAAACTCCCAACGACATTGGCGCCGCGCCCTATGTCTGGTTCTTCCTGGGGTGCGGCGGCGAACCTGAATCCGGCGTCGTGAAGGGCAGGTTCGCCAACGGCGTCGTCACCGCCGCCATTCCGAACCCGCGGACCCAGCTGAAACCGTTCGCGCCGCCGCCGAACAATCGCTGTGACCTCGAGTTCCGCGCCAGCGATTCGAAGATGGCCGACAGCAATACGCTCAAGACCACGGTTGATTTCAAATAGGTACGCAGGAGATTTCATCATGCGGTTCGCACTCATCGCGTCAGCGCTGGTCCTCAGCATCTCCGCTCCCGCGTTCGCGCAGGACGACTACACCGAGTTTGTGAGCAAGGAAGACTTCTTCACGATCACGTTCCCCGGGAAGCCGGTACAGACAGACGGAACGTGGCTGACGGAGTACTTCGTCAACCTGCCGTCGAAGGTCTACACGATCAGCGGCGTGACGGGAAAGCACACGCTCACCGTCGTCGACTACACGCCGATTGAACGGGTGCTCGTCGAGAAGGCGACGAAGTGCCCGGCCGGCGCGGAGACGTGCATCGGTGTCGGCGATACCGGCTACGGTTACTGGAAGAACGACGTTCGAGGCGCGGTGACCTACGCGATGGACAAACTCATCGCCGACAAGGACGTGAAGGTCACCCATCTCATGTTCAACTTCATGGAGATGGTGGGCGGGCAGGAAATCCAGTTCACCAATTTGAAGGATCAGTCGCGAACGTTTGCGTCCGCCTATATGCACCGCAACCGGTTGATCATCGCCGAATCGACCGTGCCGAAGGGGTTCCCGCCGCCGACGATCATGCAACAGTCAATCGGCTGGCTCGATGAGAACGGCCGCGGGATTCGCTATCAGTACCTGTATTTGAACGAGCCCGACCACGCGGTTCCGCCGCCGCCGCGCCGCGGCCAGGCGCCGGCGCAGCCCGGGCAGCTCCCCGACCGCATCGATCCGGGAGTCACAGGGCCGCCCACTCGCTAAAGACCGGCGACGAAGTACAAAGAAAAGCCCTGGCACCGTGAGATGCCAGGGACTCTTCGGCTTTTCTAAAAGGGCTTACAGGCCGCGCGCGTTCGGGTCGACCTTCGGATTCGGATTGCAGCGGTCCGCGACGATGCCTCCCTCCTTCGAACTGCTCTGGAGCGAACCGCTCGGCGTGACGTCGCGATAGATCTTGTGGCAGTTCGCGCATGTGTTATTCAACGCATCCGCCATCTCCGACAGCTTGTCGCCGTCGCGCTTGGCCGCGACCTCCTTCAGCTGGTCCGTGAACGCGATCAAGTCGTGGACGGCCTTCTGATAATCCGCATTCTGCAGTGGAACGGGACGACCGTTCTGGCAGCGGCGGCCCGGCATCAGCATCAGCGGCGTCGTCTCTTTCAGTGCGGCAATCGCCTCGTCCACCGCCTGCCAGCCGTAATAGACCGTCCGCCCCCAGAGGACGTAGTCGTAGGGGATCGGCATCTTCGGCTTGTCGTCCGCCGGGCTCCGGATCTGCGCGTTGAAGATGACGTTCGCGTTCGGGAACGTGATCCCGCGCATGAACTCCGCCAGGTTCGTGGCCACGTTCAGCGGAATGCCCTGGGCGCCGGCGACGGGAGCCGCTGCCGGAGCCGCGGCTTTCCCCGCGGGCAGCGTGAACTGCGCTGCCGTGGCGTCGGTCAGATCGGCGCCAGCTGGATACTTGCTGAATTGAAGGATGTAGGCGGTGATATCGGTGGACTGCGCACGCGTCAGCGTACCGGGAGCCTGCTGCGGCATCGTGCCCTGAATCTTCTGAATCACGTCGGCAACCGGATGGCCGCCGAAGTCCGTCAGGAAGTCGTCGCCTGTGAGCGGCGGGCCCACGATGCCCTCGAGCATCTCACCATGACAAGCGACGCACTGATCCCCGTACAGCTGCTTGCCGCGCGTCGCCTGGGCGGCTGAATAGGAACCCGCGGCCGTCACTTCGCGCGCCTGGCCGGCATGTCCGGTAATCGAGAAGAGTCCCACAAGCGCGTAGCCAGCGATCGCTACCGCGAACGCGCAACGAATAGCCGCCGGGCCGAATCCAATACGGCGCATTCTTTCGTCCTCCAGACCTTACTGATCGTGGGGTCCGGCTTTAGCCGGACCTGCAGTGACTTACGAAGAAAGCAGAGTTTTGTTCAAAAGCAGTCCGTGATTATATCTGCCGTGAGAGCATTGTGTCGAACCGGAGGAGACTTTCTATATGCCGAGCTTTTCAGGATTTATCCGTTGTTGCGCGTTGCCCGTGGTGCTCCTTGCCGCTGCCGCAACCACAGGCGCGCAGGCGCGGCTGAACGGGCCCGCGACGATCAAGCTTGACGAGATTCCCTGGCCGACGGCGCAGGCCGGAGGCGCCGGAACGTCGGGGGCCAGCGGGATCCAGACGGTCGTCATGAAAGGCGATCCGACCAAGCCTGGTCTGTATGTGCTGGCGCTGCGCACGGGACCGAACGTGACGATTCAAGCGCACTCGCATCAGGACGACCGCGTCGCGACCGTCTTGAAGGGCACGTGGTACTTCGGCTACGGGCAGAAATTCGACGAGAAGGCGCTCAAGCCGCTGCCGCCGGGCAGCTCGTACACGGAGCCGCCGAACACGCCGCATTTTGCGAGGACGCGTGAAGAAGTCGTCCTCCAGATTGTCGGGTACGGACCGACGTCCACCACGTATGTGAATCCGGCGGACGATCCGAACCGGAAATAAGCAACCGTTCGGGTCGTTCGGATCGTTCAGGTCGTTTTGGAGGCGTTATGACGTTTCGCGGTTCGCTTTCGTACGCGCTCGGCATTGCTGGAATTGCGATGTCATCATTGGCGGCGCAACAGCAGACCGCGCCGCTCACGCCCGACATCCCGCCGCACTTCGAAGCGCCGACCACTGGATACGACTACATCAAGCGCGACGTGATGATCCCGATGCGCGACGGCGTGAAGCTGCACACGGTGATTGTCGTGCCGAAGGGCGCCCGCAATGCGCCGATGCTGCTGACGCGCACGCCTTACAACGCGTCGGCGCGCGCCCAGCGCACTGCGTCGCCGTCGATTGTGGCGACGCTGCCGCTCTTCGACGAGCTCTTCGCGGCCGACGGCTACATCCGCATTTACCAGGATGTGCGCGGAAAGTACGGGTCGGAGGGTGAATACGTGATGACGCGTCCGCTGCGCGGCCCAATGAACAGCAGCGATGTCGATCACTCCACCGACGCGTACGACACCATCGACTGGCTCGTCAAGAACGTGCCCGAATCGAACGGCCGGGTCGGTATGGTCGGCAGCTCGTACGAGGGCTTTACCGTCGTCATGGCGCTCGTTCATCCGCATCCGGCGCTGAAGGCCGCCGTGCCCGAGAGTCCGATGATCGATGGTTGGATGGGCGACGACTGGTTCCACTATGGCGCGTTCCGGCAAGTGAACCTCGATTACTTCACCGAGCAGACGACGGTTCGAGGTGCCGGGCAGGCGGTGGTGCGCCGGGGCTACGACGACTACGAGAATTTCCGCCGCACAGGATCGGCGGGCGACTGGGCGAAGGCGGCGGGCTTCGATCAGCTTCCCTGGTGGCGCAAGGTCACCGAGCATCCGGCCTACGACGCCTTCTGGCGGGAGCAGGCGCTCGACAAGACGATGGCCGCGCAACCGCTGACGGTGCCGACGATCTGGCTGCAGGGGCTGTGGGATCAGGAGGACATGTGGGGCGCCATCCACAGTTATCTCGCGGTCGAGCCGAAGGACACCGGCAACGACAAGAACTTCTTGATCATGGGGCCGTGGTTTCACAGCCAGATCAACCGTGACGGCAGCTCGCTCGGCCCGTTGCGCTGGAGCACGGACACGACGATGGATGTACGGCGCGACATCATCAAGCCGTTTTTCGATCAGTACCTCAAGGACGGCGCGCCCAAAGCGAATACGCCGCCGGTCCTGATCTACAACACCGGCGAGAATCGGTGGGATCGGTTGTCGTCCTGGCCGCTTGCCTGCGACGCAGGATGCGCGGCCAAACCGACGCCCCTCTATCTGTCGCCGTCGTTCGGTTTGTCGTTTACGGCGCCGGCGGCAGCGCAGTCCTCCGCCGGGTACGACGAGTACGTGTCAGATCCGGCCAAGCCGGTGCCCTATCTGCCGCGACCCGTACGCTTCAGCGACGGCGACCCATGGCGCAGATGGCTCGTAACCGATCAACGCTTCGTTGCGGATCGGACCGACGTGCTGACGTATGCGACTACTCCGCTCTCGACGCCGCTGCGGATCAGCGGCGCTCCTGTCGTGCACCTCTTTGCGTCGACGAGCGGCACCGATGCTGATTGGGTAGTGAAGCTGATCGACGTCTACCCCGATGAGGTACCGAATCAGCCCGAATTCGGCGGCTATCAGCTTGCCGTCTCACTCGACATCTTCCGGGGGCGATATCGCGAGAGCTTCGAACGTCCGCAGGCCCTCACGCCCGACAAGCCGCTGGCGTTCACCTTCGCGCTGCCGACGACCAATCACGTCTTCAAGCCCGGGCACCGGATCATGGTGCAGGTGCAGTCGACGCTCTTCCCGCTCTACGACCGCAACCCGCAGACGTTCGTGCCGAATATCTTCCTCGCGAAACCCGGTGACTATGTGAAAGCGACTCAGCGTGTGTACCACACTGCCGGGCAGGCGAGTTATATCGATCTGCCCGTCATCGCAGCCGTGGTCACGCAGACGAGATGATCGATAGCGGCTAGAGAAGACGCTCGATCGCCACGGCCGTCGACAGCAGATCGCTCGTCCGCAATCGACGGCCCACAAGCTGGAGTCCCACAGGCAATCTTGCCGCTGTCACGCCGCAGGGGATAGACATCGCCGGGTGCCCAGTCACGTTGAACAGCTGCGTGAGTCTGAGCATCAGCGCGCGCACCGGCTCTTCGCGGCCGCCGATCGTCGTTGTCTCGGCGCCGATAGGTGGCGCCGGGATCGGCAGCGCCGGAAGTAAGAGGGCATCGCAGCCTTCCAGCGCCGCATCGACTTCGCGGCGCAGCACCTCGCGCCCCTGCATTGCGCGCGCGTAGTCTTGCGCCAGCACATATCGGCCAAGTTCCAGTCGCCGCCGGACCACTGGTGTGTAGCGCTCCGGCACAGAGTCGAGCGTCCGCGCATGGAACGTGGCGCCTTCCGATGCGTGAATGTGGATGTAGACAGCCGGCGTCATCGACGCATGCGGCACCGACACGTCCACAAGCGTCGCGCCGGCGCTGCGCAACGCCGCCGCCGCCTCGTCAAAGCGCGCTCGCACGTCGTCATCGAGAAGGTCGGTCAGATAACCGGGAGGAATGCCGAGACGAAGATCCTTCGCGGACCTTGGAAGGTCCGCGCCGCTCGAATGTGGGTCCACGCCGGTCGAAGCTGACATCGCGTGATGCAGGAGCCTCGCGTCGCCGACCGTGCGCGTGAACGGACCGACGTGGTCGAATGTCTTCGCCAGCGGCACGACGCCGGCCGTCGAAATCTCGCCGAGCGTTGGCTTCAGTCCGACAATGCCGCAGGCGGCGGCGGGGATGCGGATCGATCCACCCGTGTCGGTGCCGAGCGCGGCGAGCGCCATCCCCGTGGCGACCGCCACCGCGGATCCGCCGCTGGATCCACCCGGCGATCGTGAGGTATCGAGCGGATGCCGGACGACGCCGAACGCCGAGTTTTCGCTCGTTGTGCCGAAGGCGAATTCGTCCAGGTTGGTCTTGCCGATGATCACGGCGCCTGCGTCGCGCAGGCACATGATGACGGGCGCATCCGCGGCGGCAATATGCCGTTCACGCACTCGCGAGGCGGCCGTCGTCGGAATGCCGCTGACGTCGATGATGTCCTTGACGGCGACAGGGACGCCGTGCAGCGGGCCGCGATCGCGTCCCGACGCCAGCTCGCGGTCCGCCGTCTCGGCGTCCCTTTTCGCCTCGTCTGCCATGACGCGGATGAACGCGTTGAGCGACGGTTGGAGTTGGTCGATACGCTGAAGACAGCCGTTGGTGATCTCGAGCGCGGTCACTTCGCGCGCCCGAAGCCTGCGGGCGAATTCCTCGATCGTCATAAACGGGAGGATCCCAAAAAAGCGGGTCCAAAAAGAAAGCCGGGTCCGAAAGGACCCGGCCTACGGTACGCAATTACGTCAGGGTAGGGCGGGTCCTTTGGGACCCGCCTTTCCATTGATCTAGAACCCGAGATGGAATCCGAGCTGCAAAATCCGCGGCTGGTACGCCGTCGCCTGGTTGAAGGACGGCAGGCCGAACTGCGCCGCGTTGCTGAACGTCGTCGTGTACGAACCGTAGTTGGCGTGGTTGAAGATGTTGAACACCTCCGCCATCAGATCCGCGTTGCGACGGCCGCCAAGCGTAAACCGCTTCTGCAGACGCATATCGACGCGATGGATTGGCCGGCCAACGAGCTGCGCGCGATCGAGCAGGAATTGACCGTTGTACACCTGCCCCTTGACCGATCCAATCCGATCACGCACTTCCGAATTGAGTTGCGCGGTGAGCGATTCGGCTGTGGTGCCGGCCGGCGTCAAGATGCCGAAGTTCGCGCCGCCGGTGTTGCGGAGGTCGCTGCCCCAGTTGGTGTTGTACCGCTGACCGGACCCGAAGAAATAGACACCGCTCAACTGGAAGCCCATGCCCACATCCCAGATGCCGTTGAATGTCGCACGATGCCGCTGATCGCTGTCCGCCAGCTGATACATCGCCGCCATGTCGGGCGCAACTTGTCCACTGTACGGCGTGAGGATGGTGGTGACCTTCGCGTTGGGATCCAGCGTCGTCACAAACGGGCCCGTGATGGCACCGATGCCGCCGTCATCCTTGAACCACGAGAGCGTATACGTGGCGTTCGCCTGCCAGCGGTTGCTGAAGCGCTTGGTGAAGGTGTTCTCCCACCCGTAGTAGTTCGACCGCCCGTTCATGATCTCACCGGCAATCGGACCCCACGACGGGAACGGCAGGTGCGCCACATCGGTCGCCGCGCCCGTCGCCGTATAGTTCGCGCCGGTCGCCGGGTTGATGGAGCTGTTCAGGTTCTGACGCCGCTCTTCCGCGCGGCCGCCGGTCCAGACGAAGTTGCTGTCGAGACCGGTGTTGGCTGCCAGCTCGCGTTGAAATCCGATCGACACCATCTGGCTGTACGAGGTCGGATGGTCGCCGACTGGAATTTCCGAACCGTTGCGAATCGACTGCGGGAAGCAGGTCGGCGAATTGAACGGCTGGCCAACAATGTCGCAGCGTCGCGCGAGGATCTGGTCCATCGACGGCGCCGGTCCGCCGAACGGATTGAGGCCGAAGTCCGCGCGGCCGTTGTTCGGCAGCGTGATGTTCACGTTCTGCGTCAGGATGTACGATTGGTGGAGCGCGTCGTCTTCGAGCTCCGTGAAGAACAGGCCCCATCCGCCGCGGACCACGGACTTGTCGTTCACCTGATACGCGAACCCGAGGCGTGGCGCGAGGTTGTTCTTGTCGGTCGGACGCTTGCCCGAGAGCCAAGGCTGGAACTGCACCCATTCACCCTGCGCACCGTGGTCGAGATCGTAGCGGACGCCCATGTTCAGCGTCAGCTTGCTCCCGGTCTTCCAGTCGTCCTGGTACCACCCCGCGTAGATCTCGCGGTTCACCGTATACGACATGTTTCCGATGGTCACGTTGTAATCGCGGAACAACGGCGCCATCGCGTTCCAGTTCCACGTCGAGGCATCGAGATAGTTGGGGATCAGCTGCTCGAGATTCGCCGGCGCACGTCCGGTCGACGTGAACAGGCCGTCGCAGACGTTGCACCAGCCCTGAGACATCTTGTACTTGATGAAGTCGCCGCCCATCTTCACATCGTGGCGTCCCATGAACTCGTACGCGGTGGTGAAGTCGTCGCGAATCTGGTAGTTGTGCTCGCCGGTGCGCTGCGGCGTGTTCGTCGGCGGCCCGACGGTATACCCGGCGAAACTAATTCCGGGCTGGCCACCCTGGATTTCACGTCCGCTGGTGACGCCGACCAGAATCGGCGCGGTGCCAGGGGGTCGCCGGTTGCCGCTCGTGCCCCAGCCCCCGATCGGTTCGAGCGTGTAGTAGTTGGACGCGAGGCCGCCCTTGATCTCGTTGATCGTGTTGTTGCTCAGCACCGATGTGTAGGTGGCGAAGTACTGATCAACGAAGCGGTTGTTCGCGGTGGCATTCGAGGGGTTCGTGGTATTGAGCGCGGCGACGTTCTGGATCGGCTGGTCGAACTTGTAGTGGCTGTACCGGCCGGTCAATCGGTTCCGCGGGTTGAACTGGACGTCCGCCTTGACGCCCCCCTGCTGCAGCTTGTCCGTCGACTGGAGGTTCAGGTTGATATTCGGGCCCGCAGTCGGAAACGGTCCGTTGGGGCCGCCGAACGCGAACGTCTTCGGGTTGCGCTCGAACTCGTAGTTGCCGAAGAAGTGGACGCGATCCTTGATGATCGGTCCGCCGAACGTGCCGCTGACCTGCGTGTCCTTGTAGGGCAGCACCTTTTTCTGAATGAAGTCCTCGGCGTTCCAGTTGTCGCGGCGGAAGTAGCCGCCGAACGTGCCCGCGAACGTGTTCGTGCCGGACTTGGTGATGGCGTTGACCATCATGCCCATCGTGCGGCCCTGTGTCGCGTCGAAGCGGTTGGTCGTCAGCTGGAACTCGGCGATCGAGTCGCGGCTGTAGCGCGGCTGGTTCTGCGCGCAGCAAACGGTCAGGGTGACCGACTGGCCGTCGACGTTGGTCTGGAAGAAGCCCTGGCGATCCTGCGGCACTTCGCTCGAGGCGTTCGTGCGCGAGCCGGCGGAGAGCATCGTCAGGTCCATCCAGTTGCGACCGTTGATCGGGATGTCCTGCATCTGCCGCGGATCGATGTTCGTCGCGACCGTGGAGGTCGTCGTGTCGAGCAGCGGCGCTTCACCGGTGACGGTGACCGTCTCCTGCAGCGAGGAGACCTGCATGTCGAAGTTCAATATGACCGCACGTCCGAGAAGGATCTCGGTTCCGGGACGTTGTGGTGTGGTAAAGCCCGCGAGTTCCGCCGACACCCTGAAGACGCCCGGGCGGACAACGATTCGATACAACCCACGCTCGTCGGTCACGCCGACGAAGGTGGTTCCTTGCGCTTCGTTTGTCGCAGTGACGGTAACGCCCGGCAGGACGCCGCCGGTGTTATCGCGCACAGTACCTGACAGCGTCGTGTCCTGTGCGAACGCGATGAGGGGCAACGCGAGCACCGCGACGGTCAGACCGACCAATCGCCCGAGTTTCATCAGTGCCTCCTTCTGGCAAACCACGTGGTCGAAACGCAGATTATATACACCCTGTTTACAAGCGATAGCCCCGGCTGCGATGCTTTTCGAGCCACGAAAACGGATGATATAGCCAGGAAGAATATGAAAGCGATGAAGGCGTGGGTGCTCGGCGATCCCGGCCAATTGAGCCTCGTCGACAAGCCGGTCCCTACCCCGGGTGTGGCGGAAGTGCTCGTCCGCATCGACGCTGTGGCGATCTGCGCCACCGATCTCGAGGTGATCGCCCACGGCCCTCCGGCCGTCATCGACGGCGAGCCGCCGTTCAACAGGAACTTCACGCCTGGTCACGAGTACATGGGCACGATTGTGGGACTCGGACCGACGGTCGACGAATTTGTCATCGGCGATCGGGTGGCGGTTGAAATCCATGCGGGGTGCGGCCGATGCGAGCGCTGCCGCCAGGGGATGTACACGTCGTGTCTCAACTACGGCCGCAATTACGGCGAATTCAACAAGGGACATCGAGCGAACGGCTTTACGACCGACGGCGGCTTCGCGCAGTATGCGGTCAATCACGTCAACACGGTCGTGCGCGTCCCGCAACATCTGAGCGACGAGGTCGCGACGTTGATTGTGACGGCGGGCACCGCCACGTACGGGCTTGATGTCCTCGGTGGGCTGGTGGCCGGCGAGAGCCTTGTCGTCACCGGCGCGGGACCGATCGGGTTGTCAGCCGCCGCCGTCGGCAAGGCGCTTGGCGCAAGTCCCGTGATCCTCACCGATATCGTCGACAGCCGTCTTGCCGTGGGAACGCGTGTCGGCGCCGATGTCGTCATCAACGCGTCGCGAGAGCCGGTGGTCGACGCGGTGCGCAAGCTCACCGATGGCCGCGGCGTGGATCTGGTGTTCGAGTGTTCTGGGGCTCCCAATGCGGTCAACGATGCCGTCTACATGCTGAAGCGCGGCGGCCGCGTCTGTCTTGGCGCGTTTTCGCAGCAGCCCGCGCTCGTGGACGTCGGCCACATCGTGACCAACAACATCTATCTCTACGGAATCCGCGGCGAGGGGCAGAGCGCTGTCCGCCGCGCCGCGTCGCTCATCGCGCAGAGCAAGCTCGATCCATCGCCGCTTCACACGCATACGTTTGCGTTTGATGAGCTGCCGACGGCGATCCGCTACTTCAAAGACAAGGTGGACGGTGCGATCAAGGTGGTCATCAAGCCGCAGGAGTTTAGAGATTGAAATCCCAAATCCCAAATCCCAAGCTCCAAACCCCAAATACAAACCAGGCCGCAGAGACTCAGAGACGCAGAGAACAAGATTTCCTCTGGGCCTCTGTGTCTCTGTGGCTCGTGATCGCGTTTGGGATTTGGGGTTTGGGATTTAGCGGCGCGAATATAATCGCGACTTAAGGGGGTTCCATGAAGGTTTCGACAGCGGCATCGTGGGCGGCCGTTGCGCTGATCACCGCGGCTGTGTCGCTCAACGCGCAGCAGGCGGCGGCGCCGGGCGCCAATCGTCAGGCGGAGTTCGGCACGTACCCGTCGCGCGAGTTCATCCGAACCAACATCGACAAGTTCAAGTGGAATGCGACCGAGGGGAACAAGCTTGGCGTGCAGACCGTCGTCCTCGAAGGCGATCCCAGCAAGCCCGGCTTCTACCTGACGATCAACAGATTCCCGCCGAACACGATGAGCAGGCCGCACACACACCCTGACGAGCGGCACTGCGTCGTGTTGAAGGGGACGTGGTACACGGGCGAAGGCACCAAAACGTGGGAGCACGCCAAAGAAGTCGGATTGAAACCCGGCGAATTCATGCGGCATCCTTCCGGTGGCCTGCACTATGACGGCGCGCACGACGAAGAAGTGTGGGTGCTTATTTCCGGCTACGGCCCCACGCGCGCCGACGTGCTCGATAAGGGAGAGCTGTTCGGGAAGATTAAATAAACGGAACTCCGACTCGGTCATAGGAGAAAGCAATGTTGAAACGAATGGCGGTTGGAACAGCTGTCGCGGCGCTTGCCGCCATGGCACTACAGGTTCAGGTCGGCGCGCAGCAGCAGGGACAGCAGGGCGGCGCGCCCGCGCGCCGCGCGGTCGGTGGAACGACGGCGGGCAACGACGCCTATCCGAGACCGACGATCAGTGGAAGAACTCGAAGGAGGCGCAGGCGCTTGTCTCGAAAGCGAAGGCAGCCGCGGGCAATGACGCCAAGCTGCAGTCGCGCTTCGAGAAGGCATGCACCGTGCTCGGCCCGCAGCGGCCAGCGGTGCTTCGGCAGAATGCCGGACTACCCGCGGAGCCCCAGCGCCAGGTCGACATCGTCAAGCTGTTCGACAACTTCTATTTCTTCGGGTTCAACACGGTGGGCGCGTGGGCGGTCACCACGAATCAAGGGATCATTCTGATCGACTCGCTCAACACCGTTGACGAGGCCGAGAAAATTATCGAGCCTGCGCTCGTGAAGGCCGGTCTCAAGCCGGCAGACGTGAAATACATCATCGTCGGCCACGGCCACTTCGACCACTTTGGCGGCGCCCCGTACTTCCAGCAGAAATACGGGTCGAAGGTCGTGATGAGCAAGCTCGATTGGGACATGATCGAGCGGCCGAATCCGAATGCGCGCGGGCCGCAGGCGAACCGTCCGCTGCCGAAGCGCGATGTCGAAGTCGTCAGCGACAACCAGAAAGTGACGCTTGGCGACGAGACCATCACGCTGCGCATCACGCCGGGTCACACGCCGGGCACCCTCGCCTACTACATTCCCGTGAAGGATCACGGCAAGCAGATCGAGATCCTGATGCTCTCGGGCGCGAACATCACGCCGGACCGCGCGTCGCTCGACGCGTTCAAGAAGGCGCTCGATTACGCGAAGCAGCAGAAGGTGCAGGCGCTTATCAACGGCCACCCGGGCTTGTTTGGCGACGAGATCGGCTGGATGGAGCAGGTGCGCAGCAATCCGAACGGCCCGAACCCGTTCGTGCTGACGACCGACGAGTTCGCCAAGTTCGCCGACATCATGAAAGACTGCGCCGAGGCACGGCTCGTCGCCATGGATACGAAGAAGACCGCCACGAATTAGGGATCGGGGATCGGGGATCAAAAGCCCTTGATCCCCGGTCCCTGATCCCTGTTCCCTTCTATTTGGCGAGTGGATCCGGGCGAAGCTGAATATGCATCGCCATCGGCGTCTGGCCCTTACCCGTTTCCATATGGAACGGCGTCCGCGTGCTGGTCGTCACCCACAGCCCGCGTCCTTTCCATCCGCCATTCGGGTTGTCGATTCGGCCGTCAATTCCTTTCGAGTACATCCCCATCGGATACGGCACGCGGATGGTGACCCACTTGCCGTCCTTCAGCGCGAGGTAGCCGTCGGATTCGTTGCCGGTGGCAATCGGCGTGTTGTCGCCGAGACCAAACGTGTTGCGCTGATCCACCCACGCGAAATAGCTGCCTTCCGCGCTTCCTGACTGCTTCAGGTTCTTGAACTGCGGTAGCGGCTGCGCGTAGAAGGTCCACCCCTCGTCGCACTGGTGGCCGGTCGCCTTCGGTCCGTTGAGCGGCGCTTTGCACTTGCGGCGGTCGAAGCTCGCCAGATGGCCGCTGCCGAGCGCCACCCAGGCGACGCCGTTGCGGTCCACATCCATGCCGCGCACCGCGTACCCCTTGTCGGCAGGCACCTCGAACCGTTCGGCGAGCGACGTCTCGGTCGGATTCGGTCCCGGAGTGAGCCTGATGATCGCGCCCGGAAAACCATTGACCGAGCCCCAGATCGATCCGTCCGGCGCCGGATTGACGCTATACAGCTCGTCGTCAATCAACTTGTCCTTGGCGGGATCGATCGGATCCTTCGGGCCAACGTACGCGTCGCGCTTGCCGTTGCCGTTGGTGTCGAGGACGAGCCCTGTCCACCCCTGCGACTTCTGCGCGTCCTGTGTTTGATCCCACATCTTCGTGTTCAGCCAACCGAAGATGGAGTGGCCCATGCCGAGGTCGTTGAACCACAGCGTGTTGTTCGCATCCTCCGCGAACATCAGGTGATGCGCGTGGAAGCACAGGTCGATGTACGACAGCTTCTTCGTCTTCGGATCGTACATTGCCGCCTGCCGCACGGCCTCGTTCATCGGGAATCGCTTTGCAGACGGGTGGCTCGAACCTGCCCTGCACCACGCCGGCGTCGCCGGTGGACGGATACGCGCGGTCATCCAGAGCCGGCCCTGGCCGTCGAACATCGAGTTGTGC
This sequence comes from Vicinamibacterales bacterium, assembly GCA_035764385.1. GTDB lineage: Bacteria > Acidobacteriota > Vicinamibacteria > Vicinamibacterales > UBA2999 > Gp6-AA40. The sequence continues at coordinate 5,554 of DASTZI010000305.1, read as the reverse complement.
ACGTCGCTGCGGCTCGTCCAGATGTTTTCGTTGCTCCAGTACGGCGACGACTTGAGCGTCGGTCCCGACGCCACCGGCGTCTTGGGATCCTGTGGCGGCACGTTCAGCGCCGACGTCTTCGACGTGGTCGGATCGAGCACGGGCGTGTTCTCAGTGCTCATCTCCGGAGAGCTGTAGACGAGGCCGTTCCCATTCACCGTCGGATTGCGGCGATCGGTCACAGCGAGGTCGTGCAGATACGTCTTGTCCGTCCCCCAGTTCCATTCCGTGATGACGATGTTCCGTTCCACGCCGGAGGGCCGCGGCGGCGCCGGCGGCAGCTCGCCTGCGGCAATACGATCCGTCCAGTCGGCAAACATCGCGGTCGTGCGCTGCATGCCCATGAAGCTGAACATCTTCACCATGTCCGCGCCCGATTGGCCGGACTGAATGCGTCGCAGCCACGCTTCCTTGCTGTTGGCGAACGTACCGAGCTCCTTCGGAATCTCGCGGGTTGCCTTATCGCCCAGTTGATGACACGTCATGCAGCTTCCGAAGATGTCACCCGTCTTCATCAGCGCAAGGAAGTGATCCTGGCTTTTGATGTTCGCGGTGAAGTTGCTGGCGCCGCCCTTCCCGGGAAACTCGTTCTTGTCCGGGACGTTGAGCAGTGACATCCAGTACGCGGCCGGGTAGTACTGCGCCGCGGCTTTCGGACTCGGCGCGACGGACGCGGTGAGATTCAAGGCCTTACCCGGTGCCGCCTTCACCTTCGGCGAGTCGACCAGTCCGTAGCCGCGCACCCAGACGTCGTAGTTCGCTTTCGGCAGATCGGGGACGAGATAGCGGCCCCGATCGTCGGTCACGACGATCCTGGCAAGGCGAGTTGGCAACTCACGCGTCTCCGCGATGACCCACACGCCGGCTTCCGGTCCCTTGGCGCTCGTCACAATGCCGCCGATATCGTCGGCGTCGATGGCGACAGCGTTGGCGCCCGGTTGCTGCGCCGCAATCACAGCGGCGCCAATCGACATGACCGCGACGCCGATCGCAAATCGAACCTTCATTGCACCTCTCCATCGGGCATTAAGCATTGAGCTTTGAGCATTGGGCATTCTAATTAATAAAATACGACTCTATGAAGACACAGCAGATTTCGCGGCGCGGCATGGTGAAGGCGATCGGTGCCGTTGCAGGCGCTGCGCTTGCCGGCGATTCGCTCCTCGCCCAGCGCGCGTCGCCGCGGACCGTGATCTCGAATCCGCCCCGCGATTTCAGTCAGCCGACGACCTACTTTACCGATCCGGACATTCTGACTGTCGATCCGTCATTCGATGGCCTCACCGTTCCGGTGAACGCCATCAAGCGGCTGTGGACGGGCGGGCTGTGGCTCGAGGGGCCGGCGTGGAACAGCGTCGGGCGATTCCTCGTGTTCAGCGATATCGGCAACAACATGCAGATGCGCTGGCTCGAGGACACGGCCGGTGTTTCCGTGTTCCGCAACCCGTCGAACAACAGCAACGGCAATACATTCGACTACCAGGGACGCCAGATCTCGTGCGAGCACCTGACGCGCCGCGTCGTCCGCTACGAGCACGACGGGACGAGCACGATCCTCGCTGACAAGTACAACGGCAAGCGGCTCAACTCGCCGAACGATGTCGTCGCGCACCCGGACGGCAGCATCTGGTTCACGGATCCTGCCTACGGCGGCCAGCTCTTCGAAGGGCAACCCGACGCGGCGGGCACCGGTTTGAATCAGGCAGGCCACGTCAACCCGCGCATCGGCATCCCTCCCGATCTGGGAACGTTCCATCGCGAGTTGCCGACTGGTGTCTATCGCATCGATCCGAGCGGCCGTGTCGATCTGCTGGCGGATGAAGGCGTGCTCCCGGATCCGAACGGGCTCGCGTTTTCACCCGATCAGAAAAAGCTGTACGTCGTCAGCTTCGCGAAATTCCCCGGCGACACGGGGCGCGGCGGCGATCGCAGCGTCTACGTCTTCGACGTCGGCGCCAACAACCGCCTGGGAGCGCCGAAGCTGTTCAGCGATTTCATGATCGACGGCATCAAGTGCGCGCCCGATGGCATTCGCGTCGACGTCGACGGCAATCTCTGGGCGGGCAGCAACGCGGGACGCGAGCTCGGGTACAGCGGCGTCACCGTCTGGAATCCGGCCGGGAAGCTCATTGGCCGCATCCGGCTGCCGGAAGTCTGCGCGAACATCACGTTCGGCGGGCCGAAGCGCAACCGGCTCTTTATGTGCGCGAGTCAGTCGCTCTACGCGGTGTACCTGAACATTCAGGGCGCGGGGCCGTCGTAAATCCCAAACCCCAAATCCCAAATCCAAAACGGACGGGCCGCAGAGACGCAGAGCCACAGAGAACAAGATTTACCTCTGAGTCTCTGCGTCTCTGAGGCTCGTGATCTGCGATTTTGATTTGGGATTTGGGTTTTGGGTTTTGGGATGTGGGATTTATCTAAAACCGCAACTGCATCCCGACCTGCACACGCCGCGCCTGCGACGCGGCCGTCGGCCGTCCGAAGAGGGTCGACGTCATCGTCCCAGCGTAGTTCGTGAAGTTCACGCGGTTGAGCACGTTCTCGGCCTGGGCGAAGAATTCGACGTTTCGGGCCTGCGGTGCAGCACCGTCCGTGGATCGACGCCCGAACGGGAATGCGCGGCCGAGGCGCATGCTCAGGTCTCCCCAGCGCGCGGCGCCGCGCGCGCTGTTTCGCCCGATCACGTTTCCGAAGGCGTCCAGCGGCCGATCGTTGATGACCAGATCGTGGTTGTCGTCGCGACCCGTGGTGATGTTGTACGGCGCGCCCGACTGGTAGACCAATCCGTTGACGGCGAGCCGAAAGCCCCGTACTGGTGGCAGAAAGACGTTCGCCTGGAGGCGGTGCCGGATGTCCTGTGACGAGGGACCCCACTCCGCGTCGGGGTTATAGCTGTCCACCGGCAGTTGCATCGCGTTATCCGCGTGGTTCTTGAATTGCGCAAGCGTGTAGTTCATCGCCACGTTCATCTGCCGGCGTGGTACCGCGTATGCGAGATTGACGTTCAGGCTGTCGCGCTCGGACTTGCCGGTCGATTCGAACTGCGTCACGCTGCCGATGGTCGGCTCGGGCCGCAGACCGGTGACGGGATCCGGCGTGTTGATGTCGCGCGAACGCATCTGGTGGCGCCCGCGCAGCATCTGATAGGTGACCATCGCGCGCAGGTTCGCGACAATCGGATGCTCGATGCTTGCCGACGCCTGATGCACCTGCGGCATGCGTAGGCCTGGGCCCGCCTGAATGCGGCCGCCAGGTTGGACGATCGGGACGCCGCCAAGCGAAGCCTGGCACAACGGATCGGCGGACGCGGCGAGCGCATCGGGATAGCCAGGACAGTTCACGCGCACGTCGCGCTGCGCGATGCCGTTGACACGAAGCGTCTGATCGTAGAGGTTCGAATCGTACCAGTCGTAGAAAAGCCCGTAGCCGCCGCGGACGATCGTCCTGCTGCTGCGCGGGCTGTAGGTCAGTCCCACCCGCGGCATCACGTTCAGCTTGTCCGCGATGAGCGATTGCATCTCCTGCCGGACGCCGACGCTGATGGTCAGCGTACGTGTCGTGCGGATGTCGTCCTGCCAGTACACGGCGGCCTGGTAGGCGGTAAACGATGTGTTCACCTCGCCCAGCCGCTGCGTGAACTGGAGCGGCGTTCCCGCGCGATAGGCATCGAGGCTGCTGAAGGTGAACGTCCCCGAGGCGTTGCGCGCGTCGAAGTATCTATAGCGTCCGCCGAACAGCTCGACGCCGACGCGCGTCGCATGCTTGCGGCCAATCGTGAAGTCCAGGTTGTCGGCGATATCGAACGTGCGCTGGTTCGAGCGCGTGTTGATGCCCGATCCTCCGGCGTTGAACGCGTCGAGCACGTTGATCGACGGCGCGTCCGAAATGGACACCTGGGTGTTCCACGTGTCGCGCCACTCGACGTGGAATTCGTTGAGTGTCGATCGTCCGAACAGGCCCTGCACCTGTGTGCGCAGTTGTCCGTTGCCGTTCTCGCGATTGTTCGCTCGTTCGGGAAGATTGAAGCCGCCGACACCGCCATTGCGCGACACGTTCTGCTGCCGCTGATACTCGATACGAAGTGTCTGCATCTCGGTGAGCGCGTGCTCGAGGCCGATGACGCCGAAGGTGTTGTGCGACGGGTTTGAGACGAATCCAAGAAACGGGCTGCCGTCCGGCTTGAGGGCGTAGATGTTGGCGGCGGTGTTCGACTCGTTCCGGTCGAGATTCAGCCGCAGCGACGTCTTGCGCACCGCGAGTGGCCCGCGGATGCCTCCGCCGATACGCGCGATGTTCTGCGGCGTCTTCGTGGCGGCAAACGCGTCGCGCGCGTTGAAGATGTCGTTGCGGAGGTTGGCGTTCAGATTCCCGCTCCACGCCGTCACGTTCGGACGCGTGATGATCTCGATCTGCACGCGCCCCGCATCGTGGTTGTCGGCCGCGAAGGAATTCGTGCGGAACCGGATCTGGCGGATGTCCTCGCGGTTCGGCAGGCGGCCGCCCGTGAAGCCATTCACGCGGAACGTTGCGCCGACGCCGCCCGCCATCTGTTCGAGCACGGCCTGGAGTTCATCGGGGTCGTCCGGCAATTGCTCGACGACGCTCTCGTCGAGGACGTTGGTCGTCGCGGCGCCTCCTGACTCCTGCACGGCCGCCGCCGTATCGTCGACCTGCACCTGCTCCTGGAAGCCTTCGATCGCCAGCGTCACTGTCTGCGTGTTCGTCCCCCGACGCAGCGTCGCTTGCGCGTCATGCGCCAGGAAGCCGGCCGCTTCGACATGGATCTGTGCCGCAGCGGCGGCGAGTCCCGGGATGATGGCGACACCATGTTCGTCGGCGACGACCTTCACCGGAGCCGCTCCAGCAACCGTGACGGTGACGACTGCCGCAGGGATCCCCGCAGAGGTTTGATCGAGCACCGTCACACGCAGCTGCGCCGGCCCGTTCGCCGCCGGCGCTTGCGCGAGCACAGGCGAGGCGATACAGAGCACGGCGAGCGCAAGTGCGGTGCGCATCACTGACTATGAGTAAAGGTATCGGCCTTGAAGGTTGGGTTGATCTTGAAGCTCTTGACCTTGATCTCTTCCTGCGTGGTGTCTTCCGTGCCACGCGTGATGAGATGCGGCAGCTTGACGCCGTTCACCGTTTTGTAGTCGCCCATGTGCAGCACGAGCGTCGTCTGACCCTGCGCTGGAGGCGCCGGTGCTGCCGCGCCGCGCCGCCGGATGTCGCCGCCCCGCGATGGCTGGCCCGACCACGTGATCATCAACGGCAGATGGGTCGTTGGCTCGAGGAAGAGACGTGTCGGCACGCCATTGGTCGGCCGCACTTCCAGCACATCGGCGGTCCCTTTCGGCGCTTGCGCGGTGCCGATCCACGCGATCGGCCCGTCGGTCGTCATCAGCCATGCGAGCGTGAGGCGCGCCAGCTCCGCCTGCCGCGTCCGCCGCTGCTGTTCTCTCACGCGCTCGTCGCCCTGCGGAGCGTCGGTTTGCGATGCGCCGGCGTTCTG